>JAICWV010000161.1 GCA_025966365.1 Chloroflexota bacterium
CGATGCGCAGCAGATGGAATGAGACCGAGGCGGCAGCGGCAGCCGATGCTCTGGCCCTGCGCGTCTACTCCTCACGCCTGCTGGGCGCCGACCCCGCCCTGGTGCTCCACGGAGGCGGTAATACCTCGGTCAAGGTGTGCGAGACCAACATTCTGGATGAGGAAGAGGAGATTCTGTACGTCAAAGGGAGCGGGTGGGACCTGGCGACCATCGAGCGGCGTGGCTTCTCGCCGGTGCGGATGCGCCGCCTCGTCGGCCTGGCGCAGCTCCCGGAGCTGAGCGATGCCCGCATGGCCTCCGAGCTCGCGAGTAACATGACCGACTCCTCCGCTCCTGCCCCGTCGGTGGAGGCGATCCTGCACGCGCTCCTACCCTTTCCATTCGTGGATCACACCCACGCCGATGCCATCGTCACCCTGACCAATTCGCCGCACGCGGAGGAGCAGGTTCGCGAGGCGCTCGGGGATCGGGTGGTCATCGTGCCGTATATCATGCCCGGATTTGCGCTGGCCCGCCTCTGCGCCGAAATCTTCCCCCGTGCGGCGCATGCCGGGACAACCGGCATGGTCCTGCTGAACCATGGCCTCTTCACCTTCGGGGAGACGGCACGGGAGAGCTACGAGCGCACCATTGAGCTGGTCGACACGGCCGAGCGGTATCTGGCGTCTCGTGGCGCCTGGAGTTTAGAGGTCAGCCCGGCCGCCGCTCCGCAGCCGGACATCGCACGCCTCGCAGCTCTTCGCCTGGCGATTTCTCGTGCTATGGGCACCCCCGCCGTCGCCGCCACCCATCAAGACGCCCGCGTGCTCTCTTTCGTCTCACGCGACGATCTAGCTTCGATCACTCAGCGCGGCCCCGCCACCCCGGACCACGTCATCCGGACCAAGCGGCTTCCCATGCTCGGAACCGATGTGGAGGCATACGCCCACGAGTACGAGGCGTACGTCGGCCGCAACCGGGCACGCGCGACTGTGCCGATCACCCCACTGGATCCGGCGCCACGAATCGTGCTCGATCCCACTATCGGCATGGTGACGGTAGGGCGGACGGTACAGGAGGCGCGCATCTCCGAGGATATTTACCGGCACACTGTGGACATCATTCAGCGGGCTGAGGCCCTGGACAGCTACCAGGCGCTGCCTGAAGAAGACATTTTCGACGTCGAGTACTGGGACCTGGAGCAGGCCAAGCTACGCGCGGGGTCGTCAGCGCTTCCGCTGCAGGGAGAGATTGCGCTGGTCACGGGAGCGGCCTCCGGCATCGGCAAGGCAACGGTCGATGCTCTGACCGAGGCGGGTGCAGTCGTGGCGGCAATCGACATTGACCCCGGGGGCAAGGAGATCGTTGCCGGCCCCGAAATCCTGGCGCTGCGGGCCGACGTGACCGACGTCGCCGCCATGGATACCGCGCTCCGGGAAACCGTCCTCACTTTCGGCGGGCTGGACATCCTGGTGCTCAATGCCGGGGTCTTCTCTGGCGGTACACAGATCGCGGATCTTGCCTCCGAGGAGTGGGCTCGGGTGATGCGCGTGAACCTCGACGCGAACCTGGCCCTGATGCGCGCCGCCCATCCGCTGCTCCAGCTCTCCCCACGCCGCGGGCGCGTGGTGGTAATCGGCTCCAAAAACGTCCCCGCGCCCGGTCCCGGCGCCGCCGCGTATTCTGCCTCCAAGGCGGCGCTAACCCAGCTGGCGCGGGTGGCCGCGCTCGAGTGGGGGAAGGACGGTATCCGCGTCAATGTTCTCCACCCCAACGCCGTCTTCGACACCGGCATCTGGTCGGACGAAGTGCTGGCTGAGCGCGCCCGGCACTATGGCCTGACGGTCGATGAGTACAAACAAAACAATGTGCTGGGCGTGGAAGTCACGAGCAGCCACGTGGCGGCGCTGGCCGTCGCCCTCTGCACGCCGCTCTTTGCCAGGACCACCGGCGCCCAGATCCCAGTCGACGGCGGCAACGAGCGGGTGATCTAGAATGCGTCTCTTACAGATTAAGCCGGATCAAACTTACGAGGGGCAGGGCGGCACAGGTTGCGACACACTCTCTGCCTCTGGAACTTGCTCTAGGACGAGACGCTGACGGCATGGAAGGTACCATCGTCCGTGCCGAAGTAAATCGTCCCATCCACGACGACCGGCGCCGAGAACGGCGTTCCAGCAGTCGTCACGGAGCCGATAAGGTGGCCGTCGGAGACTGAACGAACATCCACCTCACCGCCTTCCACACCGTTGAAGAAATCCTTCTGGATGGGGACGATCACGGTGTTGTCGTATACCGTGACCGCGCCTTCCTGTGGCTCGCCATTGAGAGAGACTGACCACACGGTGTGCCCGTTCGTGGGATTGAGCGCGAACAGCCCGCCCTTTCCTTTGGAGCCGCCTCTTGCATTGGGGGCGGCAACGAACAGCGTTCGACCGCCCGGGTATGCGGAACCCGAGGCGTAGGCGCTGGAGCAGATATCGTCATAGGCGTTGGACGTTGACTTCAAGTCGCCGTTTCCCAGTTGCCGGCTCCACATGGGACCTTTCTTCAGGTGGGACGCATCCAGCATGTAGTAGAGGCCCGACTTGATCCCTGCTCCCACCAGAGTTCTGCTTCCTATCGTGATGACAGTTGGAGTGGTACCGAAGTCGTTGTCGCCGGCGCTAATGTTCGGTGGTGCCTGCCAGTGGTCGACAGATTTGAGCGTGTCGGGGCTCAACCCCACCACTGCGTAGGTGAGCGGCTGAGTGAACGGATTGTCTCCGTCGCCGGTTGCGACGAACACCCTTGTACCTTTCGAGTTGGCAGAGAGGGATCCCCACACGGCCCCACCGGTGTCATGAGATCCCGCTATCGAGAGACTATGCAGCTTTACTCCCGTCTTCCCATCCAGCTCGACCACTTTCCCCTTTCGAGGCGGTGCATTGCTGGTGACCCCGTTCCCACTCCCGGCAGTGCCGATGAACACATGGCCGTTCAGGTAGAGTGGACCGTCGAAAACCGAATCCAGCTCGGCGTCGCCGATCGACGTCTGCCAGAGAACACTTCCAGTGGTCGCGTCGAGTGCGAAGAAGTACAGGTGTTTATCGCCGGCCTGTACCTGCCCGCCGCCGCCAATCAATACGGCGCCGTTGGGTCCGATGTCGGGGGCAAAGGCTGGAGGCGAGGAGACCCCACCAGGGCCCAGCCAGGTCGTCTGAGTTCCCAGAAAGCGCTTCCAGAGGATTTGGTGGGTCCCCAGATCGATAGCGTATACGTTGCCATCCCAGCTTCCCACGTACGCAATTCCGTTCTCGATCATCGGGCTAGAGTTGATCGGCCCGCCCAGCTTCAACGACCAGGTTTCGGCCACATGCGCGGAGTCGGAGACGCTTCCCCCATCCTGCACGGCGTTATCTCTGGTGTCGCCGTACAGATAGGTGGGCCACGAGGCAGGGCCAGCGGCCGATACAGTGCCGGCAGTCAGCAAACTCACCAGGGCAATCACAGGCATCCAGATCCGTCTCATCGCCATCCCTCCGCATTGTGTTGCCGCTACTTTATGGCTTCATAACCAATCTGTCAACGACAACTGCGTCTCTGCACAGGCAACCTGTTTTCCACCCGAGCCCAGGGTCTGGCGAACCGCGCGGTCGGGCTACCGCTTCAGATTGACGACGTGGAATACCCCGTCGGAGGTGGCAAAGTAGAGGTCCCCATAGAGAACGACAACCGGCGAGGCCGGCACTGAAGTCGTACTCATCGAGCCAAGGAGATGGCCGTTGCCGGCCGATCGCACCTCGATCGCCCCGCCTCCGGTGCCGTTTCGGACGGCGAGGATGACGAGGTCGTCGTACACCGTCGCCGCTCCGTCTTGGGGCTCGCCACTCACCGGGACCGACCAGATGACATGGCCATTGGCGGGATTGAGCGCGAACAGAGCGCCGGAGCCGGACACCTCGCCTCCTTTCACATTGGGGGCGGCGACGAACAGCGCCCCTCCATCGGGGTACCCCGGACCGGATGCGTAGGCGGCTGATACGACATCACTGACCTGATGAGCTGAACCACCGGTATTGCCCAGTTTGCGCTTCCATACCGGCCCTTTCTTCAGGTGTGCTGCATCCAGGGCGTAGTACATGCCCGATTTCATGCCGGCGCCGATCAGCCTTCTGCTGCCGGACGAGAAGACGGTGACACTGGTACCGAAGCCGTTCTTTCCCTTTGCCTGGCCGGCCGGCGCCTGCCACCGACCCGATACCGTGAGCGTCTGTGGATTGAGCGCGACCAGAGCGAAGGTCAGCTTCTGCTTTCGGCGATTCTGTCCCGATCCTGTAGGAACAAAAACACGCGACCCGGCGGAATCGGCGGACATCGAGCCCGACACCGCTCCCCCCTTTGTCAGCGGCACCGCCATCGACACCTTATGCAGGATCGTTCCGGTCTGCCCATCGAGCACGTAGACGGATCCGCCCGCGCTGCCCGCCGTTGCCACATATACATGACCGTCCATGTAGAGAGGGCTGTCCGAAATCGAGGTCCTGGCCGCGTTCCCCACCGCCGTCTGCCAGAGTATGGTGCCGGTCTTGGACTCGAGAGCATATACGTACAGATGAGTATCCGAGGCCTGAGCCTGGCCACCCCCACCCACCAGCACCGCTCCCTTCGAGCCGAGGTCACTGGCATACACCGGAGTGGACGAGATCCCGACCGTCCCGCTCGATGTCGATCGCGTCCCCAGGAAGCGCTTCCAGATGACCTGGTGAGTCGCCAGGTTGATGGCATAGAGGTTTCCGTCCGAGCCCGGCACATAGGCAGCATAGTCCCCGATCACGAGGCTGGCCGTGGCCGGCCCGCCAAGACCCACCGCCCAGCTCTGGGCCAGCTGCAGCGCTCCGCCGCCGAAACTCCCTCCGTCCTGAACGGCGTTGTCGCGCGAATTGTCCCGGAGGTAGACCGGCCAGGAGGGCGGCCCGGAGGCCCAGGCGTCGGTGGCGAGCAATATGCCGGCGAGGGCGAGCGTCGAAACCAGGAGTCGTCTCATTACGGTCCCTTCCCACGGTACTTCCGTCACCATATGGGTCTCGCACGCGCCTGTCAACTCTGGTCCGGGACGACTCGACCCTCAGATCAAGCAGCCCAGCGGGCCGCTACCGTACTTGACACGACGGAGTCCCTTTGAGATGATTTGCTTGTTCAATAAAAGTTGATCGAGCAAGAAGATATGGAAGAGCTAGTCGAGATCTACGTCGCCGAGAGCGTCGAGCAGATGCGTGTCATCGCCGATGACCTCCGACAGCGCATCTTCGAGTCCCTCGTCGAGCAGCCCCTCACCGTGACCCAGGTGGGCGGCCGCCTGGGCATCGCCCCCGCCAAGGTTCACTACCACGTGCGCGAGCTGGAGCGCGTCGGTCTGGTGCGTCTGGTGGAAACGCGCGAGAAGGGCGGCATCCTGGAGAAGTACTACCGCGCCGTGGCACGCCACATCATGTTTCCCATGTCGCTCATCCGCAGCGCCGATCCCTCCGCACTCTTCAACGCCGCCAACGACTTCGTGCAGGATGTCTCCCGCCGCTTTCTCTCTGCCTTCGGCAGAGCCTCCCGTGATCAGCCGGACCATCTCCCTCTGTCGCTGGGCCGCGAACACATCTGGATCACTCGTGAGGAGCTGGATGAGGTCGTCAGGCTCCAGCAAGAAACGGTGGAGCGCTTCCAGGAAAGGCGTGGCACTCCGGGTGAACACGAGATGACGCTTGCCTACCTCATCCATCCAACCGAGCTCGAGGAACCGGGCGACAGTGAAGCTGCTCCTCCTCCGGCGCTGCCGAAGGACGAAAACGACCAGGCATGATTCACCGCTTCCTGATCAACCGCAATTACGCGCTCCTCTTTGCCGGGGAGAGCATCTCGGTGATCGGCGATGAGCTCTTCATGATCTCCCTCGCCCTCTGGATCGCGCTCGATCTGGGACGCAGCCAGACGTGGGCGCCGCTGGCCGTGAGCGGAATCATGGTCGTCTCGGCGCTGCCCAGCATCGCGGTCGGCGCTGCGGCCGGCGTCTTTGTCGACCGCTGGCCCAAGCGCCGCACCATGCTGATCACCGATGCCGCCCGTACCGCCATCATCCTCTCCGCCCTCCCCGCTGCACTCCTCGATCTCCCCATACCAGTGCGACTGGGCCTGCTGTACGTCGCGGTCTTCCTCGCCACCTGCGGCTCGCAATTTTTCAATCCCTCGCGGACCGCCCTCATCGGCGATCTGGTACCCGAGAGCGAGCGCGCTCGCGCCTCCGGACTCGCGCAGATCGCTTCGAGCCTGTCCATGATCGTCGGATCGCCACTCGGCAGCATCCTCCTGGTAGCCCTCGGCCTCACCTCCGTCCTGGTGCTCGACGCTGCCTCCTTCTTTATGTCGTTTCTGCTGATCCTCCTGGTCCGGTCGCCAGAGCCGGTTGTGTCGGTGGAATCAGCCTCTAATCGCACTTTCCGCCGGGATTTCACGGAGGGTCTCCGCTTCTTCGCCGGCAATCGCGTGCTCATGACCCTGCTCATCTCTCTGGTCGTCATCATGCTCGGGGCCGGCGCGATCAACGCTCTGGACGTGTTCTTTGCCCTCCGCAACCTGCACGTCGGCGCCACACAATACGGCATTCTCAGCGGCTCTTTCGGGGCCGGGGCGCTGCTCGGAGCCGTGGTTCTGTCCGGCGTGGCCCAAAGGATCGGGCTCCTGCGTCTTGTCTGGGGCGGGCTGATTCTGGCCGGCGTGGGGTTGATGGCCTATTCGAGGATGACGGCCTTTCTCCCGGCGACGGCGGTCATCTTTCTGCTGGGCGTGGCGACCACCGGTCCCAACATTGCCGTCATGCCGATCATTCTTCGAGAGACGCCGCGAGACAAGATTGGCCGCGTCACGTCGGTGCTCAATCCGCTCACTCAGGGAGCAGGGATTATCTCCATGCTTGTGGCCGGCGCGCTGGTCGGTACGGCGCTTCGCGGACTACACGCTACCGCCCTGGGCACGCGTTTTGGACCGGTTGACAGTGTCTTTCTTAGCTCCGGTCTTGTGGCCGCTGCGGGCGGCATCTACGCCGCCTGGGCGTTGCACGGGGCGGAACGGGCCACCCGCCGGGATCGCGCGGCAGCAGTCCCGACTTCAGCTACGGAGCAGTCAGTGTGACTGCCGCTCCTGCCTCCAGCCAGTCCAGGGCAGCCCGGGCGCGGCCGACTCTGCCCTCGCGCATCAGGAGAATGTAGCTCCCGTCGATCCCCGACGCGGAGGGAGCAGGCAGACGCTCGATACGCTCGATGTACGCGGCAAGCGTCGCTCTCTGCCGCTCGATGAGCGCGGGCACACGTTGAGGTTGATTCAACTGCGCCATGTAGAGCTTGAGAGGAAACTCGATGCGCATGTCGCGTGGATGGCTCACCGGTGCGTCGAGCCAGCTCAGCAGCATCTCGCGGCCTCGCTCGGTCAGCCGGTAGACACGGCGCTGAGGTCTGGCCCCGGCGTCCTGCTGCTTTCCCACGATCAACCCATCGCGCTCCATCTTCCCGAGCAGCGCGTAGAGATGGCTGGCCGCCAGCCGGACGATCTCTCCCAGCGCCGTGCCCACTTCAAAGCGCTGGGTCAGCTCGTAGCCGTACGTCGGGCGTTCCTGCAGGAGCCCGAGCAAAGCATACCGGGCAGGCTCCGCGGCGCCGCGATCACCC
>JAICWV010000188.1 GCA_025966365.1 Chloroflexota bacterium
GCTCCAATCTTCTCCAGGAGTTCGGAGTTCCAGGTGGCGGCGAGTCCCAGTGCCTGCGGAAACACGGTGGCATCGCGCGCGCAGAGGCCGCCAACCGCTTCCTCGTGGACGAAGATGGGAATGCCCAGCCTGCTCTGCTCGACAGCCACCCGCTGGATCGCATTCATCAGTGCCGCGCTTCCTTGCGGACGCAGGCCGGTCGAGGCGCCGATGCGGGTCACCTGGCCGATCCCGTGTGGCATCTTCTCCACCGCCACCTCCGGATCGAAACGGCCGTGGGTGATCAGATCGGTGATCCAGACGCATCCAAGCTGGGCCAGCTTCTCATCCAGGGTCATCCGCGCCAGCAGGTCTTCAACGCGGGCCACGGTGGGCACAGAAGCATCGCGATACGGCTCGTTCACAGCTGTCGTCTCCCAGTCGAGTCTCCCCGCAGCCTACACCACGCTTCGACGCTCATCATGTGCGAGACTGCGAGGCCATGACGGAAGAACGGAATCCCGAGGAGATCTGGACGGCGTGTACCCGCGTCCTGGGCGGACACGGCATGGCGGGCGTGAAGGAGACGCTGGAAGGCCTGGCGGCGGAGGCCGGGGCGGACGAGCGTCCGGATCATTACGGGATTGGGGCTCTGGTTCAGGATTTTGAGCGCGAGGTTGCCGAACTTCTGGGCAAGGAAGCCGCGATGTTCCTGCCCACCGGTACCATGACGCAGCAGATCGCGCTGCGGGTGTGGAGCGAGCGAACGGGACGTCCGGTGGTCGGCTTTCACCCCATGTGCCATATGGAAGTCCACGAGCAGCACGCGTATGCGGTGATGCACGGGTTGCGCCCTCAGCTGATCGGCGATCGCAACGAGGTCCTCGCCCTGAAGGATCTGGAGACGGTGCGCGAGCCGCTGGGTACGCTGCTCCTGGAGTTGCCGCAGCGGGACCTCGGAGGAGAGCTTCCGCCATGGGACGAGCTCCAGGCGCAGATTGAATGGGCGCATCAGCGGGGGACGCGCGTTCACATGGACGGGGCCAGGCTCTGGGAATCCGGTCCCTACTACGGCCGGACCTACGCGGAGATTGCCGCGGGGTTCGACAGCGTCTATGTCTCCTTCTACAAGGGTCTGGGCGCGCTGGCGGGCTCCGCGCTGACGGGGCCGGCTGACTTCATCCAGGAGGCCCGACCCTGGGTCCGGCGCCATGGCGGCAACCTCTTCCAGTTCTATCCCTACGTCCTCTCGGCGCGGAAGCAGCTGCGTGAGCGCTTACCTCGCTTTCCCGACTACCGGGAACGGGCAGCGGAGATCGCGGGGGTACTGGACGCGGTGCCCGGCATCCGGATCAGGCCGAATCCACCCCAGACCAACATGATGCACATCTTTCTGGAAGGAGATCGGAAGCGGCTGCTGGAGCGATCACTGGACGTCGCCGAAGCAGAGCGCGTCACCCTTTTCCGTCACCTGTCTCCCACCTCGGTCCCGAACATGTCCGTCTTCGAAGTGACGATCGGCGACGCGGCCGGTGAGCTGACCAACGATGAGATTGGCGAGCTATTCAGCCGCGTAATGGAGTAGACAGTATCTCCACAGAAACGCCGGCCGAGTGACCTGTAGCCGAGGGCTTCAGCCCGCAGTCCGCGTATCTGTTTGTCTCTCCCGGCATCGTCGTGTCCCTCGGCCCTGCCACTCACTATGGGACGGGAGCGGGTCATCTGGGGAGATGGCGGGCTGAAGTCCTCGGCTACAGTCGCGTATCGCTCAATTGTCGGAGCCACGCTCGCCTGGCGGAGACGTGCGCAGTTTGGCGCGGACGACGCGGAGCTCCTCGTAGGAGTAGCCGTCGCCCAGGTAGTCGCGGACCGGAGTTAGAAGTGCCTCCCCGACCTGCTTCATGGCGTCGGTGATGATCGCCTGTCGTTCAGGACTGACCAGTCGGTCGATATTGCTGATCTCTCCGGATTGAATAGCCTCTGCCAGGTGGTCATAGATGGTGCGGGCAACAAAGCCGCGCAGACCCGCTATCTCCTCAGGTGTGTTGCCTTCGTTGAAGAGGCGGACCGTCTCCGACACGGAGTCGTTTGGACGCTTCCTTCGTTTCACGAGGGGCTCAGAAATGGTCTCGGACGGAGTGGCCCCGGTTTCGCTACGATACCGCGCGATTTCGTCGAGAAACAGCTGACCATAGCCCTCGGCTCGACTCTCGCCGACGCCTGGAATCGCCGTGAGCTCGACCACTCGGGTCGGGAGACGGGTGCACATCTCCCGCAGAACCGCGTCGTAGAAGATGATGAATGGCGCCACGTTGCGTTCGTCAGCAAGGCGGCGACGAAGGGCCCGCAACCGCTCGAAGAGGTCGGGATATGCCGCTACCATTGCCACCTGTGATGCCGTTTCCCGCTGCTTCACCGGCATCATGACCCTCTCTCCCTCAAGGAGGACCCGGCGGCCGGCGTCGGTAACTGACAGTGTATTGAAGCGCTCCTGGTCCTGACGCAGGGCCCCCATGCCGATCAAATGTTTGGCCAGATCGAGCCAGAACTCCTTCGGTTGGCCAGAACCGATGCCGTGGGTAGACAGCCGATCATGGCCGAAGGCAAGCACTTTCTTTTCCCTGGAGCCGCGGAGCACCGCAACAACGTGGGTGACGCCGAAGCGTTCCCGGGTGCGAATGACGCAGGAGAGCAGCTTCTGCGCGGCCACGGTGACATCTTCCTGTTCGCCGGTTGACGAGGCGCAGATGTCGCAGCACGGCTCGTCCTGACCCTCGAATGGCTCGTCAAAGTAGGCGAGTAATCGCTTCCTCCGGCAGACGGTGCTCTCCGCCCAGTCGATCATCTGCTGCGCCTGTCCCAGCGCGATGCGCTGCTCCTCCTGTGTCGCCTTCTCGCCGGCAAAGTAGCGCAGCCGCATAGCATCGGCGCCGCTGTAGTAGAGGATGCAGTCGCTGGGGTCGCCGTCCCGGCCGGCGCGGCCGCTTTCCTGATAGTAGTTTTCGAGGGTTCGAGGCAGGTCATAGTGGATGACGAAGCGGACGTCCGGCTTGTCGATTCCCATTCCAAAGGCAATCGTGGCCACGATCACGCGCACCCGATCTCGGCTGAAGGCCTCCTGGTTACCGTGCCGCTGCTGCTCCGGGAGCCCGGCGTGGTAGGGAAGCGCAGATATGCCGGCTGTGTTGAGATCGGCCGCGAGCCTCTCGGTTTCCTTGCGGCTGCCGCAGTAGATAATCCCGGATGCCCCGGGATGGGCATGCAGGTATTTGAGGATGTCGTCGAAGGCGTTGCGCTTGGCACGGACATCATAAAAGAGGTTGGGGCGATTGAAACTGCCGCGGAAGCGAGCGGAATCGCGGAGGGCCAGCTCCCTGGTGATATCCGTTTGCACCCTGGCTGTGGCGGTGGCCGTGAACGCTGCCATGGGGACGGCGGGGAATAGCTCCCGCAGGCGGCGGAGCTCGCGGTACTCCGGCCTGAAATCATGGCCCCACTCGGAGATGCAGTGCGCCTCGTCGATCGCGAACAGCGCGACTCGAATCGATGCCAGCCACCTAAGGAAACCGGGGAGCATCAGTCTCTCGGGCGCTACGTAGAGAAGCTTGATCCCGCCGTCGGCTACCAGCCTCTGCCTGACGCTGATCTCCTGTGCATCGACGGTGCTGTTGATATAGGTCGCCGGTACCCCCAGCTGGCGCAGGGCATCGACCTGGTCCTTCATGAGCGCGATCAGCGGAGAGACCACGATGGTCACGCCGTCGAGCAGGAGCGCCGGCAGCTGGTAGCAGAGCGACTTTCCGCCGCCGGTGGGCATGAGAGCAAAGACATCCTGCCCGGACAGGACAGACTCGATTATCTCCCCCTGGTGTGGCCGGAACGACTGATAGCCGAACGTCGAGGCGAGGACCGTCCGCACGTCTCCGCCTCCCGCCTCGTCAGCCATCATTCGACCTTCCACTTTCACTCTTTCATGCATATCGCAGCTCCGGACCAGCATACGCGGTGGCCCGGCCCGCGTGAAAAGAGGTAGATAATAGATCTGGGCGTGGGCAATTGATTCGGAGGAAAACACATGTCAACCGTGTCTCCAGCGACGGATAGCCAGCAGACGGGGTCGGCGAGCGGCGAGCCGTCGCTGACGGTGACCGACAATCGAACCGGCGAATCCTATCAGATTCCGATCACCGACGAGACGATCCGTGCCATGGCATTGCGCCAGATCAAGGTCAACAGCGATGACTTCGGCATGATGACCTACGATCCCGGCTTCACGAACACGGCGGAGTGCAAGAGCGCCATCACCTACATCGATGGCGATGCCGGGATCCTGCAGTATCGGGGCATCCCCATTGAGCAGCTGTGCGAGCAGTCGACCTACCTGGAGGTTGCCTACCTCCTGTATTTTGGAAGGTTGCCGACGGCGGACGAGCTGAACGGATGGGTGCATGAGATCACGCATCACACCTACGTGCATGAAACGGTGAAGACGTTTATGCAGGGCTTCCGGTACAATGCCCATCCGATGGGGATGCTGCAGGCGGCGGTGGGAGCGCTCTCCACCTTCTACCCGTCGGCGAAGAACATCGGCGATCCCGAGGAGCGTCGCATGGCGACTGTTCGGCTCATCGCCAAAATGCCGACGCTAGCTGCCTTTGCCTACCGGCACAACTGCGGCCTTCCCTACGTCTATCCCAACAATAATTTGAGTTATGCCGGCAATTTCCTGTCCATGCTCTTCAAAGTGGGCGACAGCTACGAGCCCGATCCGCGCCTGGAGCGGGCGCTCGATGTGCTCTTCATCCTGCACGCCGACCACGAGCAGAACTGTTCGACGGCGGCGGTTCGTGGCGTCGGGTCCTCCGATGTCGATCCCTATTCGGCGGTTTCGGCCGGGATCGCGGCACTCTACGGACCGCTGCATGGCGGCGCCAACGAGGCGGTGCTGAACATGCTTCGCCGCATCGGCTCAACCGAGAACGTCCCTGATTTCCTCGCAGGTGTGAAGCGGAAAGATGAGAAGCTGATGGGCTTCGGGCATCGGGTCTACAAGAACTATGACCCCCGCGCCCGGATCATCAAGCAGCATGTGGATGAGGTGCTGTCCATCACCCGGTACAACCCGCTGCTCAATGTGGCCACCGAGCTCGAGAAGCGGGCGCTCGACGACGAGTACTTCACCAGCCGCAAGCTGTATCCCAACGTCGACTTCTACTCGGGTCTGATCTATGAGGCCATGGGCATTCCGCCGGAGATGTTTACGGTGATCTTCGCCGTGGCACGCACGTCCGGCTGGATGTCGCAGTGGAACGAGATGATCAACGACCCGGACCGGAAGATCACGCGGCCGCGCCAGATTTATACCGGCCGGCGGGA
>JAICWV010000044.1 GCA_025966365.1 Chloroflexota bacterium
ACCAATCCGCCCGGCAATGAGACGGCGGCGGCGGAATACCTTGCCGGCGTGCTTGGCGAAGCCGGATACCAGCCGGATGTGCTGGAATCCGCTCCCGGCCGCGGCAATGTCGTCGCTCGCTACCGGGGAACGGGAGAAGCGGAGCCGGTGCTGATCTACGGCCACACCGACGTGGTCACGGCCGAGCCGGAGCAATGGACCCATCCGCCGTTTTCGGGAGATCGCGTGGACGGCCACGTCTGGGGACGTGGCGCGCTGGATATGAAGAGCATGGTGGCGCAGGAGCTGATGGTGATGCTGATGCTCAAGCGCAACGGCGTCTCCCTGCGCCGGGACGTGATCTTTGCCGCCACCGCCGACGAGGAGGTGGGTGGAGACGCCGGGATCGGCTTCCTGGTGGATCAGCACCCGGATCTCATCAGGGCAGAGTATGGACTGAGCGAGGGCGGAGGCACGACGGTCTATGTCGCCGGCAAGCCGCTCTACGATGTGCGTACCGCCGAAAAGGGAACCTGCCGCTTCCGCATGCGGGCGCGGGGCGCCCCGGGCCACGCGTCCATTCCGCGGCCCGAGACATCGGTGCGCCGGCTGGCGCACGCGGTGGAGGCGCTCTATGCCCAGCCACTGCCGTTTCGTGCCACGCCGACAGCCGAAGCCTTCTTCGCAGCTATCACCGGCGTGTTCGGGTTGCCTGAGGAGGAGCGCGTGCTGAACCCACGGAATCTGGAGACGGTCTCGGCCCGGCTACCCCCGGATCTCCGCAACTTCCTGGCCGCGATCACGCACGACACGGCGGTGCCGACGGGACTCCGGGCCGGCAAGAAGATCAACGTGATTCCCGGTGAGGCGGAGGCGCTGGTGGACGGGCGCTACCTGCCGGGGCAGACGCCGGAGGGGTTCTTTGAGGAGGTGCGCCGCGTGGTGGGCGAGGACCTCGAGATCGAGCCTTTTGATGTCACCGCTCCACTGGAAGACCCACCGGGCGGTCCGCTGTACGAAACCATCGTGAGGGTGATGGGCCGCCAGGCGCCGCGGTCACCGGTGGTGCCGACCATGCTGGCGGGGGCCACCGATGCCAAGCACGTGGCGCGGATGGGTACGCGCTGCCTCGGCTTCGGCCCGCTCCACGTCGAGCCCGGATTCCCTGCCGACAGCCTGGTCCACGGTCACGATGAGCGCGTGCCCATCGAGGGGTATATCTGGGGCACGAAGGTGTTGTACGAGGTTGTGACCCGGTTCTGCAGCTAGGACGGCCCTCACAGCCAGCCTTTGTCCCGGGCAAGGTGCGCCGCTTCCACCCGGTTGCGTGCACCCAGCTTCTGAATTGCCTCCGAGAGGTAGTTGCGAACCGTCCCCTCGGAGAGGAAGAGCTGTGCCGCGATCTCGGCAACGCCCGCGCCACGTGCAGCTGCGTTGAGCACCTCGCGTTCTCGTGCCGTCAGCGGATTGCTTCCTTCGCCCAGTGCAGCCAGCGCCAGGTTTGGGTCGATCACGCGCTCGCCGGCAGCCACCCGGCGTATGGCGTCGGCCAGCTCGGAGGCCGGCGCGTCTTTAATGAGAAATCCGGCCACTCCGCTTTCCACGGCACGCCTCAGGTAGCCAGGGCGGCCGAAGGTGGTGAGGATCAGGACGCGGCAGGAAGGCAGTGTGTCTCGCAGCCTTGCCGCGGCTTCCAGACCATCCATCCCCGGCATCTCGATGTCGAGGAGCGCCACGTCCGGCATCGCCGTCTGCGCCGTCTCGACTACCTCATCTCCGCGGGAGACCTCCGCCACCAGTTCGATGTCCCCTTCCAGCGTCAGCAGTGCCCCCAGAGCACCGCGGACCATTGCCTGATCTTCCGCCAGGAGCACCCGGATCACGCCGATCGTGCATCCTCCAGGGGTAGGCCCACCGCCAGGCGAAACCCTCCCTCCGGCAGTGGGCCGGCCTCGCACCAGCCGCCCAGATTCGTGAGTCGCTCCTTGAGCCCCGCCAAACCCGAGCCGGCGCCTGATTCGCTCGCACTCACACCGTCGTCCCATACCTCGAGGGCGGTGCTGCCGTCAGCGGACGAGAGAGAGATCGTGCAGTGTCGGGCCCGGCTGTGCTTGATGATGTTGGTCACTCCCTCACGCACCGCCCAGGCCAGTGCGGCCTCTCGCGATACCGGGAGTCCCTCGACGCCGCCCCGGAGGTCAAAGGCGATTCCAGCCGCGCTCAACAGTTCGCCGGCATTCCTCAGCTCTCCTGCCAGTGCCGGCTGACGGTAGCCGGCCACCGCCTCCCGAACTTCATGGAGCGATATCCGGGCGGCGCTCTCGACGTCCCGCATCTCGGCGGCGGCCCGCTCGGGCGCAGTGGTGGCCAGCCTGGCTGCCAGCTCACTTTTGAGCGCGATTAGCGAGAGGCTGTGACCCAGCAGATCGTGCAGGTCGCGCGCGAAACGCAGCCGCTCCTCGTTCACTGCCAGGCGGCCGATCTCTCCGCGCGCTTCCCGCAGCTGACGACTGAGGATGATGGTCTGCGTCACGAGAACGGTCGCGATCCCGGAGACCGCCATCTGGAACATCATCTGCGCCACCATGACCACGCTCGCACCCACGATAACGCCGAGCACCGGAGTCAGGAGTACGAATATCCCGATCCCCAGGAGAGCCTGTCTGGTGGGGAGGGATGGCCCCATGCTGACCGCCATAAAGATGAACAGCTCCACCCAATCACCCCGGTCCCCGACCGTGAGACCGACTGCGAGCGCAGCCATCAGAATGAGCGCCGGCCACGGTGAGTAGCGCTCATCTCCGGTCCGCAACCGATTCAGAGCGCGGATGACGTTCCAGGTGTAGAGCGCGGCGAACAGCGCCGCCGCGGTCAGTGCGATGACGGTGCGAACCGGACTGGGGTGCGCCTGGAAGAGTGCCTGAATCGGATAGAAGAGGAATGCAAGCCAGATGACCCACAGCACCCAGATGGTGCGGCTGAGAACGGCGCCATGCGCGCTCCAGCCAGGCTCGGACGATCCGGACGGCACGAGGCGTGCGCGCGCTGCGCGTACCGCGCCCTCGATCGGTGCTACCAGACCGTTCGCCCTGTGCTCGTCCATCGTTTCGGCCATTGTATGTCCCCTCGCCTCCCGTATTGGTCCTACGATGCCGTTTTCTGGAGGAGGATATCGGAGTCACCTGGAGACGCGGTCGGAGCTGAGACGCCGAGGACGGCGGCGAGCGGGGCAGGCAGCCACCAGTTCCAGCGGCCGAAGAGGGTCACCAGCGCGGGAGCCAGCAGCATGCGGACGACCGTGGCGTCGAGCAGGATGCCGGCGGCGAGGCCCGCGCCCAGCATCTTGATTTGTGTCTCGGGACCGGAGGTCATGGTGACGAAGGCGAGGAAGAGGATCAGCGCGGCGCCGGTAATCAGCCGCCCGATGCGGCCGATGCCGGTCACGACCGCCTCCTCGGTCGAGCCGGTGTCATCATAGGCCTCGCGGATCCGGCTGAGCAGGAACACCTCGTAATCCATCGACAGGCCAAAGAGGAAGCAGAAGACGATCATGGGGATCCAGCTGTCAACCTCGCCCGTCGCGGAGATGCCCCAGAGCAGCTTCGAGCCGAAGCCGTCCTGGAAGACGAGCACGATGATGCCCCAGGCGCTGACGACCGAGACCAGGTTCAGCAGAACTGCCTTCAGGGGCAGGAGCACCGAGCGGAAGGCGCGGACGAGGAAGGCGAAGGTGAGGAGCATGATCAGCGCGATCATCTCGGGGAAGTTGCCGTAGATGGCGTTGGTGAAGTCGACGTTCCCGGCGATGCTGCCGCCCACGCGCACCGAGCCGGGGAGGCTATGGGCGACTGCACGGACCCGAGCAAGGGCCTCGCCGGCCTGGGGAGAGCTGCCATCCATCGCCGGGAAAGCATCAATCACACCCAGGCTGCCACGCTGCCACGTAGTGGGAGCAGTCGCGCCACGCAGGCCGGGGAGATCGGCGATCCGCCGCGCCACGCTCGCCGGGTTGCCGCCGTGGGTCAGCAGCTCGAAGGGCATCAGGATACCGGATCCGATGCCGGAGCGCTCCAGCTCGACCAGGCCGCTGCGAGCCTGACCGGTCCTAGCCAGGGAATCCGCGCGCGCTGTGCCCATGGAGATGGTGCGGCCGGCGTTCAGCAGCACGCCCAGGATGAGGAGGCCCGCCGTGGCAGCGATCCAGGGATGGCGGACGACTTGCGTGGCCCAGGCAGTCCAGATGCGGCTGGGTGGGCTGGAAGTATGGCGGGGCCAATCGAGGAAGGGGCCGACCGTGGCCAGCACCACCGGCAGGAGAGTGAGGACGACGACCACCGTCACCAGCGGGATCAGGATGCCGCCGTAGCCCATGCTGCGCAGGAAGGGCAGCGGGAGCACGACCAGCGCGAAGAGGCCGATGGCGACGGTGCCGCCGCTGTAGATGACGGAGCGTCCGGCCGTCTGCATCGCCCGCACCACGGCGAGCTCATTGGGAAGACCATGCGCCCGCTCCTCGCGCCAGCGCATGACCACCAGCAGCGAGTAATCGATCGCCACGCCCAGGCCGATCAGGGCGACCAGGAACTCGATGATAAACGAGACGTATGTCGCCGAGGCCAGCCCCCAGATCATCAGAAATGTGGTGGGGATAGCGACCAGAGCCATGAGGAGCGGGAGGATGGCCAGCGCCGAGCCGAAGACGAAGAGCAGGACGATCAGCGCCGTCAGGCCGGCAATCATCGTCATCGCTATCACACCGTTGCCCCCAGCGTTGTTCCCGGTTCCGGCGGAGAGCGCGTCCATACCGGTCACCTTGAAGCGGGCGCCGTGAATCGAGATATGGCGCAGCGCCGCCTCGACCTTCTGCACCGAAACGGTGGACGCATTCATGGACCTGGAGACCGGGGCATAGACGAGGCCGAAGGTGGTGCGGCCATCTCGCGAGACGAAAGCCTCATCGCCGGTCGAGGCATACGAGGCGATACGCGCCCCGGGCATCACCTCGGCGACGCGCCGAAAGGCGGCGGAAAGCTGGGGTTTGACGCCTGGCGAGTGGACGGTGAGACCCCGCGGGAGGGTGATGACCGGCACAATGGGGTCCGTTCCGCCGCTGCCGAAGTGCCGGGCGATGGCGGTGCTGGTCGTGATGCCCTCGCCACCCGGCACGGTGAACTGGGTGGACAGGGCTCTGGTCGCGGACTGCGCTGACGCCAGCCCGGCAACGGTGAGGACGACCCAGAAGAGAGCCACGAGTCGCTTATGGGAGAGGACCCAGCGAGTGAGGGTTGTCATTGCTACCTCCGGATGAATGACGTGGAATGATGCTGTTCTGAGTCCTACGCTACGCCTGTGACGGAATCTCAGGTAGTCATAGCGATCACGATTCCGCGATGACATTTGTCATGCTGGGACCTCGTACGCGCATGGGTGGTGTGCACCATCTGGTGCAGCCGGTGCTAGGCTGCGAATATGAAACGCGCCTCAATCTCTATATCCGACGTGGTGGCGGACGCGATCGAAGCCTACCGTCACGACCAGGAGTTGCCTCCGTCTCTCACAGCCGTGGCTGAGGCCGCGCTGGCCGAGTATCTCTCGCAGCGGGGTTACCTGTATCCGGCTCTGCTCGAGGCCTATACCCTGATTTTTCGTCGCCTTGGAATCCCGATCGCTCTCAGCTGACTCGACGATGTCCTGGCTGGAAGCGTGCTTCAGTCCGCAGGTCCGGATGACTACATCCAGGCGACTCGAATCGTGCATTCATTTGAAGATCAACCCCTGACCTTAGTGGACGCTGTGCTTGCACAACTTGGTGCCCGCCTCGCCGTACCGGTGTGGACCTATGATCACCGCTTTGACCTCATGGGCGCCGAAGTATGGCGATGATCATTAAAGATTGGAGCGGAGAAACGGGATAACGTGGCGGCGGTAGGGTGCTGGCTCCGCCGCCAGCGCGCCGGCATGTCCGCCACGCGGGGCCACCCAGAGGCGCGCTCCGGGGCCGGCGGCGCGCAGGAGCGCCAGGGAATCGGCATACGGGGTGGTTGGGTTGCGATCGTCGCGGCTGTGGATCAGCAGGAGCGGCCGCGGGCCGTATCGATTGGCCGCCTCCAGCGGACTGAATTCTTCGAAGCTTGCGCCGGTGAGCCGCTCCGCCGTCCATTGGGCGATCGGGGCCAGCGGCAGCGAGATCCAGCGGATGGAAAGGTGATCCAGCCCCCAGAAAAACCGGTTCTGATTGACGTACGGACTGTCGGCGACCACGGCGCCAACCGAGGGGATCTCTGATCCGGCCACGATGGCGATGCCTGCGCCCAGCGAGACGCCGAGGATGCCGGTACCGTGATGGGTGAGGCGGGAGCGGCTTCGGAGATAGGCCGCGGCACCGCGCACGTCCTCTACCTCTTTGGGACCGAAGCTGAACCTCCCGCCGCTGGCTCCCGTGCCCCGGCTGTCGTAGAGCAGGGCGTTGAATCCGGCCGAGTGCAACAGCCGCGCGTATGGAATCATGCCGGCAC
Source organism: Chloroflexota bacterium (assembly GCA_025966365.1). Taxonomy (GTDB): domain Bacteria; phylum Chloroflexota; class UBA5177; order UBA5177; family UBA5177; genus JAICWV01. The sequence continues at coordinate 6,495 of JAICWV010000044.1, forward strand.
GGTCGGCGTCGAAGCCGGGAACGAGTATCACCGTGCCGGCCGGGTCGCCGGCCGGAACATACCAGCCGCTGAGCGGCACCCCGTCGGCGGCGTGAAAGTGAATGGGCTGTACCGGCAATCCAGAAGGGTGCGCCGGGTAGCTCTCGGAGGCGTGGATGTACACCAGCCGGGCCACACGCAGCACCGGAATGGCGATCCAGAGCAGAACGAGCACGACGAGGAGGAGAAAAATTCCCCGTTTCAGGAGTTCCACCCGGACAGGCGGCACACCGATAGCCTGTTTGCCATTGCCGCCAGTGTACTCCCGGCAGGGGGTTGCCAGGCGCCCGGCACTGTGGCAGAATAGCGGCTCAAGGCAGGGACCATGAATGACATTGACGCGGTCTGCAATCGGGTCGCGCAGCGCTTATACGACCACCCAACCACACACGACGACCTGGTAAATCTTGCCACCGTACTGCTGCTTCTCAGCGGCCGGCTGCGCGGGCGGCTGCATGATTACACCTCGGCGCACGGCAACACCCGGCGCGCCCTCGCCTCCGGCATGGCTCTGGACGCAATCGGCAGGCATCTGAGCCGGCTGAGCGGGAAGAGCGAGGGAGTTTGTGACGACGCGCTCCGGCGCACCCTGGATACAACCCTGCATCTTCTGGTCCGCGTCACCGCCATCCTCGATATTCCCTCGGGAAGCGTGGCGCCGGCCCGCCCCTAGAGCGGTTTCCTCACGCTCTCGATCCCACGCTCCGGCATTGATTCCAGACAGGGCTGTGCCGGCACTCAATCGTTGCGGCCGGTAAAGGCCAGACGCACGCCCAGCCCGATCATCACCAGACCGCCGGTTCCCCGCAGCAGCGAGAGTCGATGGGGCGACCGGACGAGCCAGGCGCGCGTGGTGCCGGCGGCGAGGGCCCACATACCGTCGGATATCAGGGCGATCGCGACGAAGACGGCTCCCAACGTCAAAAGCTGGAGCGGAACGTGACCCGCCGAGCGGTCCACGAATTGCGGCAGCACGGCGGCGAAGAAGACGATAGACTTCGGGTTCGAGACACCCACCGCGAATCCCTGGCGCAGAATGCCTCGTGTGGCCCTGGCCCCCTCCCACACCTCGAGGACATTGGACAGGGATGTCCGGCGCCCCACGGCCTGTATCCCCAGGAAGATCAAGTAGGCGGCGCCGGCCAGCTTGATGATCGTGAACGCGGCCACCGACTGTTCCACGAGAGAGCCGATGCCGAGAGCCACTGCCATCACCTGGGTGGACTCGCCCGCCGCATTCCCGACGACGGTCGCCATGCCCGCCTTGCGTCCCAGCGCCACCGCCCGGCTGACCACAAACAGGACGCTTGGCCCGGGGACGACGATCAGGGCAAAGGCGGTGAGGACGAATGCAAAAAGGTGGTCGGACGGGAGCATGGTCCAGCGTAGCAATCGACGCGTTGCTGAGGTGATGGTATACCAAAAGGACACAGTGGGAAGGTCAGGAGGCGAGTGTGGATGTTGGTGTTGTCCTGCCTATCGAGGAGCAGCTGTCGGAGTTGGGCCCCGTGCTGCCGTACGCACGCGTGCGCGCTCTGGCTCTGAAGGCGGAGGAGCTGGGATTCCACTCCGTCTGGACCGGCGACCACCTCCTCTTTCGCGCGTTTGACGTGATGCCGACAGCCCAGGGCACGACGGGTGCCTGGGAGTCGTGGACCATCCTGACGGCGCTGGCGGAGGCCACATGTCGCATCAGGTTGGGTCCGTGGGTCATGGCCACACCGTTGCGCAATCCCGCCATCGTGGCCAAGATGGCGGCGACCCTGGATGAGGTCAGTGGCGGACGCTTTATCCTGGGACTCGGAGCGGGATGGAACCGGCCAACCTTTGATGCCTTCGGCGGGCACTTCGATCATCGGGTCGATCGTCTGGAAGAGGCGCTGCAGATCATCACTCCTTTGCTGCGTGAGGGGCACGTGGACTTCGCGGGCCATTACTATGACGCGCGAGACTGTGAGATCGTGCCGCGTGGTCCCAGCCCCAACGGTCCTCCCATCCTCATCGCAGCCCAGCGGCCGCGCATGCTCCGTCTGGCCGCGCGGTACGCCGATCTGTGGAACCGGTCGTCAGGCTATCCCGATATTCCGGCCAACCGGGAGGAATTTCTGGCCGGCATGGACGAAGCCTGCGCTGAGGTCGGTCGGGATCTGGCGACGCTGACGCTCACGGTGCGGATGTTTGTTGGGTTTCCTCGCGTGGGACCGATGCCGCCCATCTTCACCGAGGGGACGTACATCAATGGAAAGGAGGGCGCGGCCGAAACGCTTCACGCCTATGCCGGCCTCGGCGCCTCGCTCGCCTTCTGCCAGATGTATCCCTGCACCGAAGCAGCCCTTGAAGAGCTGGCCGAGGGCGTGGAGATGGCCGGCATCAACGGGTGAAGGGGCGCTGCGTTTTAGGGGCCAATCGAAGAAGCGCCGGGGTACGACGCCGGGTCACGGCCGATGATGTTCAGGGCCTCCAGCGACAGCACCGGGTCGCCATTCTGGTTGAACATCTCCCCGCGCGACCGGATCACGCCCCGATCCGGCCTGGTGCGCGATGGGCGGCACTCGAGTACCGTCCAGCGGCCGGCGAGGCGATCGCCGGGACGAACCGGATTGGGCCAGCGGATCTGATCGACCCCCGGGGATCCAAGGCTGACGGTGGTGTTGAGGACGGTCCGCGCGTAGAGACGCATGAAGAGACCCGTGGTCTGCCAGCCGCTGGCAATGAGGCCGCCGAAGCGAGAGCGAGCCGCTGCCTCGGGATCGACGTGGAACGGCTGCGGATCGAACTGCCGGGCAAAGGTGATGATCTCCTCTTCGGAGATGGGGACCGTTCCCAGGTCGATGGTCTCTCCCGGCCGAAAGTCGTCGAAGTACCGGATCCCGTTGGCGAGACTCATCGTGATCGACTATAGCAGCGGCGCGTAGGCTGGAGGGGGTCACATGAACGGCTCCTATCCCGTTGTATCAGACGGAGGGTACTTCTTTGCGAGACCGGATATTCCGCCTTATCCCGGTGGGGGCGGTTCTGCTGGTCGGGTCCCTGACGATGCATGGCGCTCAGGCGAAATCGTCCTCTGCCGGTCCGGCCTGCGGTGCACCGGCGGTGTCCGGGAGCCAGGACTACGGCGGGCTGGTGCAAGCGCAGAACAGCATGGGCTTCCGCCTCCTCAGGCATCTGACCGCTCAGAACCCATCCGGCGATACCTTCCTCTCACCGACCAGCGTCGCAACCGCGCTGGAGATGGCCTATGACGGCGCCGTGGGAAGCACCAGGACGGCCATGGCCCGGACACTGGGGCTGGCGGGGATGACGCCCGCGCAGGTCCGAAGCCGGGCGCCCGGATTGCTGGAGATGCTTCAGCCGGCCAACGGCGCCGGCCCTTTCATCGCCAACTCGCTCTGGGCCCAACGTGAGGTGGGCTTCCGTCGCGCCTTCCTCCAGCATGCCCGGTCGGGCTATGGCGCTACCGTTCGCCATATCGATCTCCACGCGCCGTCGGCTCCCGCGGCCATTAACTCCTGGGTGAGCTGCGCCACCAGGGGGAAGATCTCCAGCATCGTCGGCAAAATCCCGCCGCAAACCGTGCTCTATCTCATCAACGCCGTCTACTTCAGTGGCGCCTGGCAACGTCCGTTCAACATCGCGAATACCCGCACCCAGCCCTTCACCACCGGAACCGGCGGGAAGATCGAGGTGCCGATGATGACCGCGTCCGGCTCGTACTGGTACCACAAGACGCCGAAATTCCAGACCGTTGGCCTGTACTACACCCATACCCGCTATGTGATGGTGATCCTTCTTCCGAATAAGGAAACTCCGCTTCGTTCCTTTGTTGCGGGCATCACCGCATCACGATGGAGCCGGTGGGTCGATCACCTGACGTATCTGCCCGGTACGCTCTTCCTCCCACGCATCTCTGTGCGAACCGACTATGGCCTCGTTCCGACCTTGACAGCGATGGGCATGGGTACCGCTTTCAGTGACAACGCCGACTTCTCCGACATGTGCGTGCAGCCGTGCAAGATCTCCGATGTCCGCCACAGGGCGTTTCTGAAAGTCGATGAAAAGGGAACGATTGCCGCGGCCGCGACCTCGGTCGGGATTGAGCCCACAGCCGTCCAGACGCCACAGTTCACCATGACCGTCAACCGTCCCTTTGTCGCCGGAATACTGGACCGGAGAACCGGCGCTGTTCTCTTCGTGGGGGCGATCGACAACCCGGTGGGGTAGCGACATCTGACAGAGCGCGAGTACAGCCATCGCTCCGTTCCGGACAAGCTGGGCGTGAAACCCGGCCAGGTCGTGGATCTGTACGACCCGGCGAATCTCCTCGATCCCAAGCTCGTCGCCGAGATCCGTTTCCGCGCCCCCGCCCGACCGGGTGCTGATGAACCTCTGGACCTGGCGATCCTCGTCGTGGACGCGGCCGCCGATATCGCGTTATTGCTCCGGACCTATCGGGCGCGGCTGAAACCGGCCGGAGGCATCTGGCTGGTCACGCCGAAACGGGGCCGACCGGGCTACATCCGCGGCGAAGACCTCATTCCCGTCGGGCTGAGCGAAAGGCTGGTCGACAACAAGGTGTGCTCGGTGTCCGAGGAGCTGAGCGGGATGCGGTTTGTGATTCGCAGAGAAGAACGTCGCTAGGCGTTCCGTACAATACCAACATGACCGCGGACGTCGAGACGGCTGGAAGTCCCGTGGACGATGCCGTCGCGCTGTATCGGATCATTTTCGAGCAGTCTCCGATCAGCACGCAGATCTTTGCGCCGGACGGGCGAACTCTGGCGGTGAATCCCGCCTGGGAGCGGCTGTGGGGCACGACGCTGGAGGGCGTCGGCGAATACAACGTCCTCCAGGATCCACAGCTGATCGAGAAGGGCATCATGCCCTACATTCTCCGCGGGTTCGCGGGCGAAGCGCTGGATATTCCCGCTATCCGCTATAGTCCCAACGAAACCGTTGCTGGCGTGACCGATGTTTCCCACCGTTGGGTAGCCGCGCACATCTATCCGGTTCGGGATGCCGGGGGCACGATCCGGCAGGTTGTGCTCATGCACGAGGACATCAGCGAGCGCAGGATCGTTGAAGAGGGACTGAAGGCCAGTGAGGAGCGCTTTCACGCCATCGTGGATAGCGCGCCGATCGGTATCTCGCTTCTGGATCCGGAAGGACGCTATATCGCCGTCAATCCGGCGCGGCAGGAGATGCTTGGGTACTCCGAAGAGGAATTGATCGGGCGGCATTACCTTGATGTCACCCATCCTGCCGACATCGAGTACGACCGGCAGGTAAACGAGCAGGCGCGCGAGCTTCGCAGAGATCATTACCAGCTGGAGAAGCGCTTTGTGCGCCGGGACGGCGCGGTTCGCCTCTCTCGCATCACCGTCCGTACCGTGCGGGACGACGACGATGAGGTGCTCTACTCCATCTCGGTGGCCGAGGACGTTACCGAGAGCAGGCGGATGGAGGAGGCGCTTCTCGCCGCCGAGGAGAAGTACCGAACGCTGGTAGAGCTCCTGCCGGTGGCGGCTTATACCGCTCCGGACACGCCGGGGGCAACGGCGTATGTCAGCCCGGCCATCGAGCGATTACTCGGCTATTCACGCGAGGACTGGACTGGCACACCGGACTTCTGGCCGCAGGTGATTCACCCTGAGGATCGGGAGCGCATCCTGCGGCGCGACCGCGAGGTACGGCAGACAGGTGAGCGCTTCCTGGAGGAGTTCCGGGTGATCGACAAGGCGGGCCAGGTGCACTGGGTGCGCGACGAAGCGATCGTCGCGTATGACAGCGAGGGGCACACCTGGCTGCACGGGGTGTATGTCGACATTACCGACCGCAAGCAGGCGGAGGAAGAGCGCGTCAGACTCTTTGAGCTGGAGCGGGCAATTCGCATCAGCACCGAGCAACTGGCTGCTGAGCGGCAGGCGATTCTCAGCCAGATCGCCGAGGGCGTGATCATGGCGGACCCGAGTGGACGGATCACCTTCGTCAACGAAGAAGCCCGCCGCATCTACGGCATCGCCGAGCTGGGCGTGACACCAGACCGGTATAGCGACGTCTATCACGTGTATACGTTGCAGGGAGAGCCGTTCCCCTCACTGGAGCTGCCGCTCGCCCGCGCCGTGCTACGCGGGGAGACCGTGGTCAACCAGAAGCTGCTGGTCCACCGGGCTGATGGCCAGCAGGTGGTGGCGGAGGTCAGCGCGACGCCGGTGACCGCCGAGGACGGCACCCGCATGGGCGCGGTGCTGGCGGTGCGAGACATCACCTCGCAGTACAACGTGGAGCGGCAGAAGGACGATTTTCTCTCGGCGGCGGCGCACGATCTGCGCACCCCACTGACCAGCATGAAGGGGCGGGTGCAGCTGCTGCGCCGGCGCGCAGAGCGCGGGCATCTGGACCTGGAGATCATGGTCACGGAGCTGGACCGGATCGACATAGGCCTGCGGCGCATGACCTCGCTCATCAGCGAACTGCTGGACGTCGCCAATATCCAGATCGGCCGGCCGCTGGTGCTGGAGCGCAAGCCGGTAGATCTGGTGGCACTGGCCCGCGAGGTTGCTACCGAACAGCAGCACGTCTCGGACCGGCATCAGGTCACAGTCAACGCCCGCACCCCGATCGTGATCGGGACCTGGGACCAAACAAGGCTGGAGCGCGTTCTGGCCAACCTCCTCTCGAACGCCATCAAGTACTCGCCGGAAGGCGGGGCCATTGAGGTCTGTGTGGATGGCCAGGGGGATTGGGGTGTGCTCTCGGTAACGGACGAGGGCATCGGCATCCCCGAAGTCGATCTTCCGCGTGTCTTCGATCGCTTTATGCGGGGCGAGAACGCTGCCGGCAAGATCCCGGGTACCGGCATCGGCCTGGCGGCGGTGCGCGACATCGTGGAGCGCCACGGAGGAACTATCACTGTCGAAAACCGCGAGGGCAAGGGCGCGGTTTTTACGGTGCGGCTGCCGATTTCGCCGCAGCCTGAGTCGTAGTCCGAAGCGGCGCCAGCTCCAGGACGCTTTTCCCGTTGATGAGATAGATGTCGCCCTGGCCATTAACGGTAACGGCGCCCAGGTCGGTGAACCGGCTTTTAACCCCCAGGCCCTTCCAGGACGCCAGACGCCGGCCGGAGGGCGAGAAGATTTCCAGCGCGTTCCGGTCCAGATCGTTCACATACAGATTTCCGTGATTGTCGACCGCGATTCCGGCGGCATCGAGCAGCGGTCCGGAGCCCGATATGGTCCGGCCGCTCCAGGAGTGGACCGGAACATCCGCCGGGGTGAATTCCACGATCTCGGACGGAACAGCGATGTAGACGTTGCCGGCCGGGCTCACCGCCATCAGGACCGGCGAGTTCAGGGTGGGAATGTCGCAGACGGCGCACCACGAATGGAGCAGCCGCCCGGAGGGAGAATATGTCTTGACGGTGGGTTGGGGATAGGTCAAGAAGCTGGCGTTGCCCTTGCTGTCGATGCCGACAGCGGTGTAGCTGAGTACCGTGGGACTGGTGACCGAGAGCTCTTGTCCCGTCCGCCGGATGCGCGTTCCATCTCTTGCGTAGGTGTCAACCAGAGTTCCATTCGCCTCGGTCAGCACCACATTCCCGCGGGGATCTACCGCGATTGAGGACACCATCTGACTATTTACAGGCGCCGTGATGGGAGCGCTCCAGCGAGTCACGGACCCGGAGTCGGCCGAGAGCGTCACTATCTGGTGCGTCCGTGCATCGGCCACAGAAAGGTGGCCGCGGTTGTCAGCCGCGAGCGCCACCGGAGAACGGAAGAGCGGCTGCTGCAATCGGTGCAAGCTCCAGCTCGCCAGCACGCGCATATTCTGGTTGACCTTGAGGATGCGGCCATCGATGACGCCCATGAAGCCGTAGCCCTGCTCGGTAAACTCCAGGCCATCGACGTTCTTCGAGACTTCTCTGTGCGGACCAACCGAAGTCCACCAGGCAAGCTCCTGGCCGCTGGGTGAGAGCCTCTCGATGGAGAGCAGACTGTCCGTCGACTGCATGAGGTAGATGTTTCCGTCGCCGCCGATCGAGAGGTCGAAACCGAAGTTGCCACTCTGAGGCTGTGGCACGAGCGCGCGTGCCCGCCAGGCGCCAAGGAACTTCCCTCCAAGCGTGTACTTCTCGATCCGCCAATTGCCCGTATCCACGATGTACACGTCGTCCTGCGCATTAACCGCGAAGCCCACAGGCGCGAACTTCTGTGCATCGCCGCCGGGACCGTTCCACTGGCGGAGCGGCTTCATTGCCGGGGTAAGCACCTGAACGCGATGACTCCCGATTTCCCCGATCAGGACATCGCCATTCCGGGCGAATCCGACGCTGACGGGCGTGTCAAACTGGCCCGGGTTGAAGCCGCTGCTTTTCCACTGCGCGAGCAAGCGCCCGTCGGGGGCGAACTTCCGAATGCCGGCACCCGTCACCACCCAGAGATTGCCGCGGGCATCGACAGCGGCGCCACCGACGGTCGTCGTCTGGTTTGCCACCGGAAAGACGCTGAGAGCCTGACCATCGGGAGAGAATCGCAGGGCGATGCTGCCACTGGGTGTGCCATAGCTCACCGCGTAGTCGTACCCGGGCGGTCCGACAGCCATATCCCCGAGTGTTGGAGCGAATGACATTGCTTTCCCCACCGTGGTTCCCCAGCTGCCGATCACTATCGGCGCTCGGGCCGTGCTGTAGACGTGCAGTTGGGTGGGATGCGGGCCCAGGCCCCGGGCGATCACAACCGCGATGACAGACGCCAGAACTGCCACGCCGAGCGATGCGGCCGCCATGACGGGCCACGGCATCCGGCGCAGTGCCGGGAGCCGGCCCGACCGCGCTTCCGGCACCGCCGGGATGTCGTCCCCGCCGCGTGCCCGTGAGCCGGCTGCTATGAAGACGGCCCGCTGCGCCGGGGGCAGCTCCAGCGCATCGGCCAGACGCCGGATAGTGCTCAAGTGCGGCACCCGCTCCAGGCCACGCTCCAGATCACTGATGCTCCGTGCGCTGACGCCCGCGCGCTCGGCCAGCTCTTCCTGTGTTAGGCCCAGCGCCGTTCGATAGCGCTTGACCAGCGTGCCCAGCCCGTCAGTCTGCCGAACAGCCACTCTTCCGTCTTTCCGTGCCGCTACCGATTCCGTCCGACCGCAGTGTCACTATCCTAGCACCGGCTCGTGTCCCTGTGAATGCCAAATTTCCAGCAAATTGTGAGTCCGTCCGTGAGCATTTCCGTGCAAATTTCCTGGCCCGGACCCGCTGTAGCGCGCAGACTGTGGATCACAACGACCAGCTACAAGGAGCCGAGATGAAACCGTTTGCGATAACTCTCATCGTCGCCAGCGTCGTGGTGGCTTTGCCGGCTCGCGGGGCCATGGCGTACCACGCACGCTCCGTCGTCGCGGCTCCTTCCCACCTGCCAAAGAGCTTTGTCCTCCATGGAGCCCAGGCGTCGGGATTTCTGGCTGTGGATGCGAGAGGGAACGTCTACTCGGACAGTGTCAAGGATCTCGGAAACTTCCCGAGCTACGGAGGCACTACGTCACTCATCAAGTTTTCCGCCAAAGGAAAGATCCTGGCGCAGTGGGACGGTCTGAATGCCAACGGCGACCGGGCCGACCAGGCCGGCGGCATCACGCTGGACAGGAAGGGGAACGTGTACGCGGTTGACACCACTGCCAATTGCATCGTCAAACTGTCGTCGAGTCTCACGCTGCTCGACCGATGGGGCAGCTACGGCACTGCCCCCGGGCAGTTCATCGAGCCCGAGGGACTGGCAGTCGACTCCGACGGCAACCTCTACGTCGCCGATCTGGGCAACGCCCGCATTCAGAAGCTCTCGCCGGATGGATCGGTTCTGGCCGTGTGGAATAATCCCGATGACTTTCGGAATCCAGCGGGGATTACGGTCGATCGGTCAGGCATTGTCTGGGTCGTGGACGGTGGATACAGCGGGTACAACCGGCTCGTTAAGCTCTCGGCATCGGGACAGCACCTCCGCAGTTGGACGTTCGGCATCCCGGCAAACGCCTACGGGGTGGATGTGGCTCCGGATGGGAGCGGAAACGTCTATGTGGCGGACGGGGGAGACAACGAAATCCTGAAGTTCTCGCCCACAGGAGTGCTGTTGAAGGGCTCCTTCAGCACGCAGCTCGGGTTCACCGTCCTTGGAGTAGCCGTAACGCCAAAGGGGTCGATCTACACGTCTCAATGTGTCAGCGGCGACTCCGATCCATCACTCTGCATCGTCGCCGAAAGGTCCCCCAATGGGAAGACGGTCGCCACCTGGCATGCGGGGGTAAAGATGACCCCGCCGGGCACCAAGGTCGATCTCGGCGGCTACGGACTCTATCTCCACTGCACCGGGCAGGGAAGCCCTGCCGTCCTGCTCGAGGCGGGCTACGGTGACGACTCAACGGTCTGGAACTACGTTCAGCCACAGCTGGCAGCGCAGACCCGGGTGTGCGCCTACGACCGAGCCGGCCTCGGCCTCAGCGATGCCAGGCCGGCAATGGTGAACGTCACAGGCCTGACCGTGACGCAGGAGACCCACGCACTCCTCCAGACCGCGCACATTCCGGGACCGTACGTAATCGCGGGACACTCCTGGGGTGGTGGCTTTGCCCAGCTCTACGCCTACACCTATCCGGACGAGGTAGCCGGGATAGTAGAAGTCGACTCGATCAACGCCTTCCAGTTCGCGCCGGGGTATGCGCCTCCAGACCCCCAGGTACCCCTGGCGGCGCAGTCATTGAAAGACGACACGCCCAACGGCCTCGCGGGAACGCTCGGCAACCTTCCGCTGGTGACGCTCACGGAGAACGCCGACATGTCCAATTGTCCCGACTGTTTCGCGCCCGCCTCCTCATGGGACCCGTTCCAGGCACAGCTAGCGTCTGCCTCTCGGAACGATGTGCATGTCAAAGCGATGCGGAGCGGCCATTACATCGAGAGCGCACAGCCGGGCATCGTGATCGAGGCAGTCCGCGAGGTGGTCGCGGCGGCCCGAGCATCCTCCCATCAGCTTCCGTCGTGCGGAACGGTCTTCGAGCAGCTGGGCGGCCGATGCATGTCCTGATGTGGGTCAGAAGGGGTAGCCCAACAGCGCGGCGTGGAGTCAGGAGAACGAGCGTGACAAGCATCATGGCATCAGCATCCGGCCACAAGGAGCTGAGATGAGACAGTTTCGCACAGCATTCATCATCATGAGCGCGCTGGGCTTCCTATTCGGGCAGTCCTGGTCGTCGGGAGCCGCGGGCGTTGCGAAGTCGTCCTCCACCTGGTACTGGCAGAACCCGCTGCCGCACCCCTATTCCGTGAATGCCGTCGCCTGCGCGTCGGCCGCACGCTGTGTGGCTGTGGCGGGCGATGGGACGACCCTGCGGACAAGCGACGCGGGCCGGCACTGGACAGTGGGAACCGTGGGTGCAGTCCTCTGGATGGATGCTGTCAGCTGTCCGTCCCCGGCGGTGTGCTACGCGCTCGGCGAAGCAAGCACCAGTGGAGCTAGCTGCTGCGCTGCTCACCTCCTGAAGAGCAGTGACGGCGGAGTCGCCTGGCAAGAGATTCCTCTCAGCGTGCCTGCCGATGCCTCTGCCATCACCTGTCCCAACGCCACCACCTGTCTTGTGAGCGTGGACAAGAGTGACGGTGAGCACCTGTTTCGCACCACCGACAGCGGGCGCGCCTGGGACGATGTGTTCCAGGGTGGCGGTACCGTTGGTACGCATGCCGTCCCCGTCAGCTGCCCGTCCAGCCGGGTCTGCTACGCCGGGAGTGATGTCTTGCCCCAGACGGCTGCGGGTCCCTACGACTGGACACACGTCGTATATCGCAGCGAGGATGCGGGCAAGACCTGGACGCAGTGGTGGCAGAGCGGACAGGACAGCGGAGCGGGGATTGGGCAGCTGGCATGTTCTCCCAGCGGCCGGTGCCTTGTCGGCCTCCTCCCGCACGTCTTCGCGTACGCCGCCCTGCTTCTGGTCCAGAAAGACGGAAAGGGATGGACGCGCATCGACCACGGAGCGCCACACCGATTGTCTTCCGTGACCTGCCTCGACGGAACGGCCTGCCTCGTGTTCGGGGGAAAGGTGATGCAGAGCGCCGATGGGGGAAAGACATGGGCGACGCGCCCGCTGACCCTGGGTCTGCGCGGGCGCGTGGTCTGTCCCGCTTCCCGCACCTGCTACGCAGCGGCCTTCTTCACCGTGGTCAAGACCGGCGACGGCTTCGGCCATACCAGCGAAACCCCGGCTTCGAGCTCCATCGGGACTCCTCCCCTCGGAGCCATGCGGTGCCCCACCCGCGACACATGCTACGCCTACGGGATGGCGTACTCTGTGACGCATCTGGCCGTAACCACCAACGGAGGTCGCACCTGGACCACCCGTCCCAACCTGCCGCTGGGGTATGCCAGTCTGGCCTGCCCCAGCAGCACCGTCTGCTACGCCGCGGGCACGACGCCGCACGCGGCGCAGTGGCTGATCTACCTGACGCGGGACGGCGCCAGACACTGGCAGCCGCTCACGCTGCCGGCACAGACTGTCTCGCTGACCGGTCCGAGCTGCCCCGCTGTCGAGACTTGCTACGTCGGTGCCCAGATGGGCGCCGTCACGACATCGTCCGGCACGAACACCATCTGCTGCGGATTCGCGCTCCTCGTCACCCGTGACGGTGGCGCGACCTGGAGCGTGAGGCGGGCCGTCGACCGGGTGCCGGGTCACTCCTCGGGACACCCTGGTTGCGGCGGATGCGGCATAGACTGGGGGAGCCTCGGCTCGCCGTCCTGTCCGAGCTCCACGACCTGCTTCGAGACGGTTCCTACCTGGACCGAGACCGGTTCGGGCTGGGTCATAGGAACGGTGGTCGTGGCCACGAGGGACGGAGGAAACAGCTGGACCGTGGCCGGGCAGTGCCAGCCATCCATCGGGCAGTTCGCGAGTCCCTCATGTGGCTCGCTCACCTGTCCCACCGCCACCTCGTGCTACCTGCTGTCGTCGGTGCCGGCGGGCTCCGCATCGCTCCCACAGACGCATGCCCTGGCAACGTCGGGAACACCATCGCCGTCGCCCACCGTGCCCGCTCCTCCGCCCCCGTCGGCCCACCCGCAGCTACAGATTCTGGCGACCCACGACAGCGGAGCCTCCTGGCACAGCGCCGTCCTCGGCGCGCCCCCGGATGCCACGGGGATTACCTGTGGCGCGGCCAGGGTATGTCACGTCCTGGTGCAGGCCACCGGCCTCACATCGGCCGGTGACTTCGCCACCACCGACGGGGGGACGACCTGGCAGAAGCAGACAATACCGGCGGATGTCTCCGGCCTCGCCTGCCCCGGTGCTCATACTTGCTATGCGGTGGGCGGTATGGACATCCTCGCAACACGCCCGCGTTGATGTGCAGCTGGCTCATGTGCCCGGCGTCGTGATCGTGCGGAATGGTGGCTGCAGGACATGTAGGTGTGATTTGCAATCGCCCGCCCCGCAGGGCGGCTTCGGATCATGCACGTTTCGGGGTGGGATAAGCCGTGAATTACGACGTTCTGTCCGTGATCGCTACACCCGTGGCAGCAAGCCCAAAAAGTGTGCTGCGGCACACCCGGGCGATGCAAATCGCCCCTACACTTTCTGGCCTCAATGCACGAGCGTATGCCGCACACCGAGGTGACAAGAGCCTTGACCGGTCGCATATTTGGGGATGCGATGGATGCATCGATAGGAGCCCGGAGGGCTTGCTGTGAAGCGCTATGGGCCTCTGGCGATTGCCTCCCTTCTGGCGGTGCTGCTTGCCTCTATCGCTCCAGTGTCGGGTGTCGGTGCGGCGCGGGGTGCGACGCCGAGAATACCTCCGGACAGGCAGCTTTCGGTGGTCCCCGGCGAGGCGCGGCCAGGCGCCAGCCGTACCACCGGTGATCTACCGGATTACGGCTTCACCCGGGCCATGTAATAGGCGTCCACGTACTCACCGTCCCGGAAGGCATAGCGCGGCGCCGTGCCCTCGATCTCGAAGCCGAACTTCTTGTAGAGCGCGATGGCGCGGGCATTGTCGATGTAGACGGTGAGCTCAATGCGGGTGATGCCCATCCAGCGCTCGGCCAGATCGATCATGGCCTCCATCAGCGCCGTTCCCACCCCCTGCCCCTGAACGTCGTCATGGACGGCCATGCCGATGGATGCCACGTGCCTCCGGCGATCCGGCCCTTCCGGCGTCAGGCCCAGGTTTCCGACCACCCGGCCGTCGATCTCAGCCACGAGGCTGCGGGTGCCGGGCTGCAGGTTGGCGTAGCGCTCGCGGCGCCACTCCACCGACTGGTACGGCGTCTGCAGCGTGTTTCCGATCACGCCGGGGCAGGCCATGATCTCGGAGATCGCCTCCATGTCGGCCGGCTCGGTGGCACGCACCCGGATGTCGGTCATGGGGCATTATGAACGCGATGGATATCGAAGAGCTGAAACGGCGGGCGGCCACGGTGGAGGATATCCGGGGCTGGAACTTCTCCCGCATGAAGATGTGGAGTGAGCCGGCGCCCTGGACCTACCAGGAGATCGTGCGTCGATACCTGCGGCCGACCGATCGCGTGCTGGATATCGCTACCGGCGGCGGGGAAGTGTTTCTCAGCCTGGTGCCTTTTATGGGCTCGGGCCTGGGAACCGATTTCGGCCCGCAGATGATCGCAACTGCCCGCGAGAACACGCCGGCTGATCTGGCCGAGAAGGTCTCCTGGGCGGTGATGAACGCCCAGAACCTGAAGGTCGAGCCGGGGGACTTCGATCTGGTGCTCAACCGTCACGGGCCGGTGTTTCTCGATCCGGCTCTGCGCGCCCTCCGGCCCGGAGGGTATTTCATCTGTCAGCAGGTGGGCGGCCTCAACTCCCGGAACATCATTCGCCTCTTCGGCTGGGACTCCGGAGGCGATTACTGGCGTGACTACTGGGACCGCCACGGCTTCGCGCACCAGGATCTTGTGTCATTGCAGACGCAGCTGACAGAAGCCGGCTGCCGGATCGTGGCCCAGGGCAGTTACAACATCCGCACTACCTTCCTCGACGTGGAGTCGCTGATCTTCTTTCTGAAGGCGGTGCCCCTGCCCGAGGACTTCGACATCGAGCGGCACGGGGAGCGCATGCTGCGCTTCATCGAGGAGAACAGTGCCCCGGAGGGTATCGAGACCAACGAGCACCGTGAGATCCTGATCGCGCAGAAGGGGTGAATGCGTGCCGCGTTCGCAACGGGACAATCACGTAGCCGAGGGCTTTAGCCCGCAGTTCGGCAGCACGCGTCGTCCGGCGTTCAGCCAGACGACGCGTGCTGGGCACCCCAAGGCGCTCGAGGAACCCATCGGGGTTCGAACCCCCGGCGCAATCACCGGTTACTGGCCCAGCTTCTCTTTTACCCGCTCGATGATCGCGTCGGTGAACTCGGTGGTACCGGCGTCGCCGCCGAGATCGACCGTGCGGATGCCGGCGGCGACGGTCTCGAACGTGGCGTCGTGGATGGCCCGGGCGGCGCGGTGCGCCTGCTCGTCGTCAGGGAAAAACTCCAGCAAGGAGCCGCCGGCCAGGATCATGGCCATGGGGTTGGCGATGTTCCGGCCGAAGAGGCGCGGGGCGGTGCCGTGCGGGGCCTCTGCCATGACCACGTCTACCCGGAACTGATCGTCGAAGCTTATGAGCAGCGACTCGGCTCCCGCGATGCTGCCGAAGAGCTGGAGGACGAGATCGCTCAGAATATCGCCGTCGCGGTTGAGGGCGGGGATCACCAGCGGCTCGCCGCTCGTCTGAAGCATGAGGGCGAAGGTGGCGTCGATGAGCTGCGGCTCGTAGGGGACGTCGGGATGCCGCGCCGCGGCCGCATCCATCTCTTCCTTGAACATGCCCTCGTAGACCCGGCTGACGGTGTACTTGGGGCCGCCAAAGACCTTGGCGCCCATCCGCTCTGCCTGCCGGAAGGCGTATTCGGCCACGGCGCGGCAGGTATCGCGAGTGATCTTCTCCTCGCGAAAGGCGACTTCGTTCAGCCCCTCGCCCTCGCGCCACTCTCTGGCGCCATAGGCGCCGTCCACGGCCATGCGGATGATGGAGATGGGACTGTAGATGCCGGCCACGGGTGTGACGCCGGGGATGCGCCGGCCGGTGCGGACGATGACCTTGCCGTTGATCTCTTCGCGCAGGATGGCGTTGGGCGAGCCAATGTCTCCCCTGGTCTCGGGGGTGACGGTTGCCGCCTTGAGGCCGAAGCCGACCTCCCGCATGGCTGCCGCGGCCTGATGCACCACCTCGTTATGGGTCTGTCTGCGGTTCTCCAGGCTCAGATTGAAGGGCTGAAACTGTATGGGAAACCCGATGACCTCGGGCTGGAGGACGCGGAGCGCCTCTTCCAGCAGCTCCTGTCCCGTCTCATCCCCCTGCAGGACCACGATCGATCGGCGCTGCACTACGATGTCTGCTCCGTCGGGGACTCTTTCGGCTCCTCGGCGGCGTGTTCGAAGAGGCCGCCTTCACCGTGGAGGAAGAAGAACTCTGCCGCCTCGACCAGTTTGGGGTCGGTCTGGGCCGCCAGCCGCAGCCGGGTGACCAGGTGGTGAAACATCTTGTCGATGAGACGCTGGGTAAGGGACTCGACGGCTTCCATCTCACGGTCGCTGAG
>JAICWV010000253.1 GCA_025966365.1 Chloroflexota bacterium
CGGGCACGCTGCCTATCTGACCGGCCGTGGCTTCTTTCCCGCGTTGATCTCCCAACCATTCTCCGACGGGTTGACCATCGCGTTCGGCTTTGCCATCGCCGCCTGCCTGATTGCCGCGATCGCGTCCTGGTTGCGGGGCGGGAAATACGTCTACACCGAACCGGAGCCGGCCGTCCCGACCTCGACGCCACCCAGCGCTGCGCGTCCTTACAATCACTCTATTTGACGAATCAGACGATGAGGGCGAGGCTCCGTCCTCGTAGCTGCTGGTCTCAGACCCGACCGCGCACCGGACCCCGGTCATCTTGCTCAGGCTGGAACAGTGGGGATGTTCACCACGGCCACTTCGATACCGGAGTTCCTAAGAGCGACGGCGGCCTGCAGGAGCGAGACCTGCGCGAACGTGAACAGGTTCTTTACGGTCAGCGGCTTGCCGCTCTTCAGAGAGATGTCGTAGATCACCTTCCTGGGCATGAAGTCGTCTCCCACCGGATGCTGGGGGTTCCGCTCCCTCACCTCGGCGAGGAGCTTGCTGCGGGCGGTGCTGTCCCAATGCAGCGCGTCGGCCGAGATGCGCCCCTGTGCGAAGAGGTGGTTGAGCGGTGCGGTGGACTTGGCTCGCTTCACGTGAACAAGTTCGTTGCGCGGGCCGAACAGGTCGCAGGCTTCGAAGCCGTGGGAGTGCAGGTCTGTCTTGATGAGCGCCCGGTCGAGGCAGACGTATCCGTGCTTGGCGGCTTCCCAGTTGTATTCCTTTTCGTCCTTGAGATCGGCGGTCCAGTCGATCAGTGACAGTCCAGCGGAGGCCTGCAGCAGTGTGCCCACCTGCTGCCGGATGCTCTCCAGATGTTGATCACCCACCTCGTACCAGCGTCCCTCGTGAAGGAAGAAGCGGCTCGTTCCGAGGGAGACTTCTGCGGCCAGCCATTTGTGGGCCGGAATCCTCGGGCTCGCCACGCTCTCGCCGTCGGCGTCGCGACACATCTGGATGTAGCCCTTGGTCAACGCCGACAGGCGCCCCCTCTTGCAGGCGGCGGGTCTTGACCAGGACGTGTTCCAGATCCAGGTCCGGGACGGACTCGCGTCGTGGGCCCACTTTGACCCAGAACGACATCGCGCCATCCTCTTCATCCAGCAAGGTCGTAGGCACGGTCACCGCGATGCGTCCGACGGACGGATCCCCGAGCAAGATTTCGAGCTTCCGGTCGAGTTCGGGACAACGTTCGTCTGTGGTCTTCAGCGGACGGACTCTGGCGATCGCATCGAACTCCGGGGCCGGTGACTCAGTCGTGGCGATGCGGTTGAGCTCGGCGAGATCCGCGAGCAGGTCGTTCGGCTCTGCGCCTAGGTGGATCTTGAGGGCGTCGGTACCCGAGATCTGCACGGACTGCTTGCGGCCTTTGCTGCGCCACGAGGCGCTCTGCTGTATCCCCCGCGCAGCGGGGAGGGATTGGAGGTGAGTGTGTCCCTGGGCCTGATGGCTTACCCGGACTCGAAAGGGAGAAGGGGAAAATAGCATGCCAGGAAACCAGCGGCC
>JAICWV010000091.1 GCA_025966365.1 Chloroflexota bacterium
CGCGACTCGCCGGGTGAGGTGAACACGGTGGCGCGATCGATGTCCTCACAGGCCTCCACCTCACGGAGCACATCAAGCAGAATGGTCTTCACCCCGCCCTGTTTCATGCCCACGGCGTCGATAGCTAGGTGCATTCTCAGCACTTCCCATCCCCGGAACGGTCAGAATGCAACGGTGCGGCTCAGTCGAGGGCTCCGCCTGACCACAGTGGTCAATCGATCCGCATTCGCTTGGATGTCCGGTTCGAATACCGGGCGAATCGTACCACAGGTCCTGGATTGTCGGCCGGTAACCAGAAGGAGTAGAACCGGTAGTACTTTCCCCGCATCTAGCGGCGATGGTAAGTAGCCCTTGTATGAATGGAAAACATAGTTCACAACAGGGTAATGTCTCGGTGAGACAGGTAGCTCTGGCACCGAGAGTTACTGTCGGCGACAGGTACGTGCGGGGAGGGAGCGAGTTTGGAATACGTGAGTGTGCCCCTTGAGGCGAGAGTCCAGAAGCGCCGCCTATGGAGGCTCGAACCTGACGTCCGGACATCGAGGGAACGGTAAGGCGAGTTTGACCGCAGAAAGTTGGAGCTCCTCGGTACGCGAGGCTGCGACTCCCGAACATGAGCACTGGTCGGTCGTTATCCGCCCGGCGAAGCCGTGGGGAGCGTTAGACCTGCGAGCTCTCTGGCAATACAGAGAGCTGGTGTACTTCCTTGCATGGCGCGACGTCAAGGTCAGATACAAGCAGACCGTCCTCGGTCTCTTCTGGGCCCTGTTGAAACCCTTCCTGACCATGCTGATCTTTTCGGTGGTATTTGGTCATTTCGCGCACATCCCCTCCGAAGGTGTCCCGTATCCCATCTTCAGTTACTGCGGCCTCCTTCCGTGGTTATTTTTCAGCCAGGCCCTGACTCAGTCCTCGCTCAGTCTGATTGCGAACGTTCAAATTGTTTCGAAAGTCTATTTTCCCAGGGTCGCCATACCGCTCTCCGCCATACTTTCATCGTTCGTGGATTTCGCCGTGGGCCTGATACTGCTGGTTGCCATGATGGCCTACTATCACATCCATCCCACTGCCGGTCTGCTCGCCGTCCCGCTCCTCGTCGTGCTCGCCACAGTCGCAGCCACCGGGGTGGGACTCTGGCTCTCGGCACTGAGCGTCCGATACCGGGACGTGGCTCACATCATCCCCTTCCTGGTTCAGCTCTGGATGTTTGCCACTCCGGTCGTGTACCCGGCACAAATTATTGGCGGCAAAGCACAGCTTCTGGTCGCGCTCAACCCGATGGCGGGCGTCGTCGAAGGTTTTCGGTGGGCAACGCTGGGCGTTGCCAGACCTGATCCGGTGCTTCTGTTCGCGTCGGGTCTCATATCGGTGGCGCTGCTGGTCAGCGGGCTGCTCTACTTCTCTCATGCGGAGCCGAGTTTTGCGGACCTGGCCTGACCTATGACGACAATGATCCTCGCCCAGGGTGTCGGCAAACGCTACCAGCTTGGTGCGTCACAACGGAACCGTGAGTCCGCGCGGGAGGCTGCATCAGCCTTCGCCCGAACCTATATCGACATGGCCCGAGGAAAAGAGTGGAGCCGCAGCCGGGCGGAATCCAGGGAGTTCTGGGCCCTGCGAGACGTGGATTTTGAGGTCCAGGAAGGCGAAGTGCTGGGAATCATCGGGCGCAACGGGGCAGGAAAGTCCACACTTCTCAAGATTCTGACCCGGATTACCAGTCCGACAACAGGTCAGATCGGTATGCGCGGAACCGTGGGTGCCCTTCTAGAGGTGGGGACTGGGTTCCACCAGGAACTCACCGGGAGGGAGAATATCTTTCTCAACGGGGCGGTGCTGGGTATGCCTCGACGCGAGATCTTCTCTCGTTTCGACGAAATCGTAGAGTTTGCCGGAGTGGAGCGGTTTATCGACACGCCGGTAAAGCGCTATTCCAGCGGTATGTACTTGCGCCTGGCATTCTCGGTGGCCGCGCACCTCCAGTCAGACATCCTGATTGTGGATGAGGTGCTGGCAGTTGGAGATACCGAGTTCCAGAAAAAATGTCTCGGCAAGATGGAGGACGTGTCGCACCAGGGGCGGACCACCCTGTTCGTGAGCCACAACATGACCGCCGTGGCGGTCCTGTGCCGGCGAGCGATGACACTCGATCACGGGCGAGTGGTGTACTCGGGTGATGTGGGGGGTGCAGTGTCCGCCTACGAGTCCAGCATTCCTTCCACGTCCACCAGCGTCCCCGGGCTGCTGTACGTCAATGAGCCAAAGGGACTCGACACGCCCGAGATTACGAAAGTCGAGATGCTCGATCCGAGCGGGAACCCAATCGAGGCCCTCCGGACCTGGTCCTCCGTGCGATTCCGGATATGGTACACCGCAATTCGGGCCGTGAAGAACGCCTCGGTGGAGTTTCGAATCAAGACTCTGGGAGGCACGCCTCTCATTCATGCATCGACAAGGCCAGACGACACGGTCCCGCTCGACCTGGAGCCTGGACATCACTTTGTGGATTGCATCATCGAGCAATTTCCCCTGGCCGCCGGCGAGTACCTCGTGGGCGTAGGACTTACCCTGCCCTGGACCACAACGTTGTTCAACGCGGATGAAGCGGGGGTCCTCGAGGTTCGCGAGGCGGATGTATATGAGTCTGGCTTCGCGCCGCGAGCCGACCGCGGCGTGGTTGTCCCACGCTGGTCGTGGGAGGCGGACGGCGCTGCGCTGCCGGCCGCGAGCGGTGCGGTGGAATGAGGAGACTTCTCCGACTGCCGGCCCCGCGCCGTCGAGAAAGGTCCGGCGAGGACTCTGCCGCCGGCATTTCAAAGCAGTTATTGCGAGACCTGATCGGTCCGTCCGCAGTGCTGGTGGAAGCGGGCGCGCACAATGGAAGCGACACCGCGGAACTGGCCAGGTTGTTCCCTGACGGGCACGTCCATGCCTTTGAACCGGTAGTGCCACTCCGCTCCGAGCTCTCCAGGCGGACAGCAGAGTTCACGAACGTGTCAATCTACCCTTATGCGCTGTGGAGCTCAAGCGGAACGAGGAGCATCTTCGTGAGCGCAGGCAGCTCCGACGGCTCCAGCTCGCTTCTGGAGCCCAAGGAGCATCTGGAGGTACACCCTGGCGTCGTGTTTGAAACCGCCACCGAAGTTGCCACTATCAATCTGGATGATTGGAGCGAGCGGTACGGCATTGCCCGGGTCGACCTGTTGTGGCTTGACCTGCAAGGAGCTGAACTCGAGGTGCTCACCTCGTCCCCACGGGTGGTCGGTATGGCGCAGGTGATCTACTCCGAGGTGAATTTCCGCGAGCTGTATCAGGGTGCGGGACTCTATCCCCAGCTCAGAGCTACGCTTGCGGCCCAGGGATTCCAGGTCAAGGCAGAAGACCGGCGCTGGACTGACGCCGGCAATGCTCTATTCGTCCGGTCCTAGCGGTCTTCAAGGATGTCGCGCCCCAGCATCATTTGCGTCATGCCGGTCAAGAACGAGGAGTGGGTGCTCAAATTGTCGCTCGCTGCAGCCTCGACCTGGGCAGACAGAATCGTCGTCGCTGACCAGAATTCAACCGACAGATCGGTGGAAATCGCGCGGTCATTTGAGAAGGTCGAGGTGGTGACCAATGATACCGACGGCCTCGACGAAGGGGCCCGTCAACAGATCCTGCTTACGGCGGCTCGGAAATATCCCGGGCCGCGCCTGATTGTCGCGCTCGACGCCGACGAGCTGCTCTCCGCGCAGGCGGCGGATCTGTCTCGGTGGGATGATGCGCTGTCGGCTGGCCCCGGGACCGTAATCAAGTTTCGGTTGGCGAACCTGCTTGACGCCGGCCGGACCTTCTGGTACGAGCACATGGCCACCCACTTTCCTGTAGCCCTTGTCGATGACGGGAGACCGAGTCTTCCGGGAGCCATCCACACACCGCGTGTTCCCGTCTGCCCGGACGATCCCGAGCTTCTTCACGAGGAAATCAGCGTTCTCCACCTGCAGTACATCGACTGGGAGCGCATGAAGCGCAAGCAGCGCTGGTACCAGTGCTGGGAGCGGATTCATCACCCCGATCGTCGCCCGCTCGAGATTTTCCGCCAGTATCACCATATGGACGCCGCGCGCAGAGGGCCGGTGGACACCGTTCCGGGCGAGTGGCTGGGCGCATATGAGCAGCGGGGGATCCGGGTGGACAGCATCCAGGCACCGGACCGCGGGTGGTGGGATGAAGACGTTGTGCGGTGGATCGAGGAATATGGCGCCGACTATTTCAAGAGACTCGACATCTGGGATCTTTCGGCGTCTGGGAAACGGCTGAGCGACCCCCGCAGTCCAGCCGAAAAGGCCGTCATGTGGTGGCTCCGCCGGACGCAGGGCAAGACGGACAGTGATTTCGTCAAGCGAACCGAAGAAGCCCTGGAAAGGCGAGGCTGGTAATGGGTCTCGGGGACCACTTGCAGGCCTCCGGGAACGAGTCGCTTCCCAGGGTCACGGTCGTAACACCAAGTTTCCAGCAGGCAGCCTACCTCGATGTGACCATACGTTCCGTTCTGACGCAGGATTATCCAAACCTGGAATACATGGTTGTGGACGGCGGCTCCACGGACGGGAGCGTCGAGCTCATTCGCAGAAGGGAGTCTGCCCTGTCCTGGTGGATTTCCGAGCCCGACCGGGGACACGCGCACGCCGTGAATAAGGGTTGGGAGAGATCGACCGGGGAAATACTTGCCTTTCTGAACTCCGATGACGTGTATCTACCGGGCGCGATCAGGGCGGCTGTAGACTTCTTCTTACAGTGCCCGGACGCAGAAATCGTGTATGGCGATGCGGTGCACATAACCGAGGACGGCCGCGTCTTCAACGTCAGTGTTCCGCCCCCGTTTTCCGTGGAGAGAATGCTCGAGTCCTGCTTCATCACACAGCCAACTGTCTTCCTGCGCCGGTCGGTTTTCGAGCGGCTCGGCGGCCTGACCGAGCATCTTGGTCATTCCCTTGACTACGAGTACTGGCTCAGGGCGATACCCACGACGCAGTTCGGATACCTTCCTCGCTTCACCGCCGCCGCCCGCTACCACACGACAGCCAAGAGCACCGCCGGTTACAACGAGTTCGCGCGTGACGAAATCCGCCTCTTCGACGAGCTGTTTAGCAGGGGCAAGCCTCCCTATACCGGCCCCGATCTCGAGCGAGCGGCGTACCTTCCGCGCCTCGCGTTTATGGTCGCCCGGCTTAGCGGCTACACCGAGAAAGAGAGAGCTGACGCGGCCGAGCGCCTCAAGCGCCTGGCATTTCCCCCAACCGCCGAGGAAATCACCACCCAGGTCACAGACAACCGCATGTACCTCGGTACCCCGTACCGCCCCCTGGACCCGAGCAGCCTCCTGGCCGCCCACGTGGCTGATCCGGATCCGTATATGATCGTCGCCGGCCTTGCCGAACTGAGTGTCATTGATGACCGAACCGCTCGACTCGCACTTACCCTGGCCACAGACAGCCGGTCGGCACGGCAGCAGACAGTGGCCCTCGCGCGGGCACTGCTGCGCCAGCCACAAATCGCGTCCAGAGCTTCCTGGTGGCTGGAGGCAGGGAAGCGAGCTGCCCCGTGGCCGTTACGACGCATTGCCCGGCGTGTCGCACGTAGAACGTGGCAGCCTGCCGTCCATCCGCTCGTCGGACTATCGCTGGACGAAGTCTGCGTCCGCCAGGGACTGACGGACGCCAACGCCGGACACGAAGAGCCGTGATGCTGCGATGACGACAAAGATCGCGGTCTTCTATCCGCACAACCCATTCCCGCCGAGGAGCGGGAGCCATCAACGGGCGCTCTCCACGCTCGCTGCGTTGCGGAGCCTGGGTGCAGAGGTCACATTTCTGAGCTCGACCCTATTCTCGGACACTGAGTGGCCGGCCGATTCAACGGACCGCTTTCATAACGTGGCCGACGATGTACGTGTGTACCGGCACGGTCGCGCCGATCGATACTGGAACCAGTTGGTCACACGGTACCATCGGCTCCGCACTGATATCCCTCCCGCGAACTCAGCCGCTTTCACACCTCCGGGGATGAAGCGCTGGTTCGCGCAGCAGTTGTCTGAAATCAAGCCGGACATCTTACTCATCAACTACGTGGTCTGGGAAAGCCTGGCTTGCCTGCAAGCCGCAACCGGCTCAACCACGGTTCTTGAGACCCACGATCTCTTTTCGCTCAACATGCGCATGCGCCAGGCCGTGCTGGACAGCCTTGCCTCATGCGGCAACCAGCCGGACGAAAACAATCCCGTGCTGCATGAGTCTTTTTTCGACGATCTGCACCTGGTTCCGGACAAGACCGAGCTCCGGCAGTACGACAAGTTCGATTATGTCGTTGCGATTTCGCAGGACGAGGCCAATCTGATCCGCGGCAGCTGCACGCGGGCAAAGGTAGTCCTCATTCCCATCACCCCGCCACCCCACGACCTGCAGAACACGTACTCCGCGCCGCCGGTGTTCGCCATGGGGCCGAACGTCTTCAACGTCCAGGGCTACCATTACCTGACGCAACGCGTCGTGCCCCGAGTGCGCCAGCAGCTTCCCGGCGCGGAAATTCAGGTGACCGGAAATCCGCCCCCGGGAATGTCGATCTCCGAGGGGCCCGGAACCATCCTCAGGGGCTTCGTCCCGGACCTTGACGACGTCTACCGGGATGCGGGCTTCGCTGTGTGCCCGATTATCGGCGGCACCGGCCAGCAGGTGAAGATCGTGGAGGCGATGGCAAACGGACTCGCCGTGGTGGGACTGCGATCGCGCGCCCAGGCTTCGCCGATCATCCATGGAGAGAACGGATTTGTCGCCGATAACGCGGAGGAGTTCGCCGATTACGTGGGTACGCTCGCGCGCGACATATGCCTCCGCCGAACCATGGGGCGGGCCGCGCGAGAGACGGTCAGCCTGAATTGGGACGCCGCCCAACTCAATAATCCCTGGGCCGTGGTGACAGGTGCAGCCCATGGTTAAGCGCAGCTCCGCGGCTGAACCCAAGACACACGGAAGCCTCCGGGTATTGATCAATGCTGCATTGACACCGGGCCAGTCGGGCGGTATCGAGCAGTCTACCTCATCGCTCATTGCCGCCCTTGGCCGGCTTGAGGACGGCGAGGAGGAGTATCTGGCCGTCACGGACGAGAGCGCTCCGGAGTGGCTCGACCCGATCCTCGGCCCCAACACAACCGTGGTGGTCCGAGAGAGACCGCGACGCCGGCCGATTCGGCCGGTCGATGTGTTTACTCGGGGGCCGCGCAGGGCGCTCCGCGCAGCGGTGGGGGCGTATCGGCAACTGACCGTGCCGGCGCACCGGCGATACGACCTATTTGTGGAGCGGCTCGCCCCAGACGTCGTCCATTTTCCCTACCAGTGGTTCCAGCACACATCCGCCCCCTCGCTGTTCAGCCCGCACGATCTTCAGCACCTCCACCATCCGGAGTTCTTCTCCGACGAAGCGCGAGCAGACCGAGAGGCGGCGTACCGCCTCTCGTGTCGGTGGGCTGCGGGAATCGAGGTCCAGTCCACTCAATCCAGGGAAGATATCGTGCGCTTGCTTGGGATTCCACGCTCCAAGGTCTACGTCGTCATGCGTCCGGCCCCCACGTCTGTGTTGAGCGAATCGCTTGAAGAGGATCTGGATCGGGTTGCGGGCACCTATGCCCTGCCGCCGGAGTTCGTCTACTACCCTGCCCAATCCTGGCCGCACAAAAACCACCTCGTTCTGGTCCAGGCGCTGGCTGCGCTCCGGCGCTCCGGGCATGTGCTTCACCTCGTCCTGTCCGGCGCGCAAACGCCGTTCTGGTCCGAGATCCAGGCCGAGATCGGCCGCCTGGGTCTGGACGATCAGATTACCGCGCTTGGCTATGTTCCCCAGTCGGACATCAGACCGCTGTATAGACTGGCCGCGTTCACCGTATTTCCCACCCTGTTCGAGGGCTACGGCCTACCGGCCCAGGAGGCAATCACGGAGGGTTCACCGCTGGCGTGCTCCAACCTGCCGGTGCTGGCTGAACGTCTGGGCGATGCCGCCGAGTATTTCGACCCGAGATCGGTGAATCAAATTGCTGATTCTCTCCTCCGGCTCCACTCGGACCCCACCTATCGGAGTGCGCTACGGTCGAGAGGTACTCGCATTGCAAGCGCCTACTCGTGGGAGAACGCCGCCCGGACCTACCGAGCACTATACCGGAAATTGGCTGGTGCTCCGACGCATCCCACGGACACGCTCCTGCTGGAGGCCGTGATGGCGGACCGGGTTCACCCACCACCGAAGAACGACACGTGCCGGCAATGACGTCCGAGTATCACGCACCGGAATCCGCGACGGATGGCAGGAGGCTCCGCGTCGTCATCGAAGCCAGCCTCATCCCGGGCGAGGCAGGCGGAGTCGAACAGGCGACCGAGGCGCTTGTCTCCGCACTGGGGAAGCTGACAGACGGGGACGAGGAGTTTGTCGTGCTGACGGACGCGCGCGCGCCTCACTGGCTCGACGAGCGGCTGGGTCCCAATACGCGCGCCGTCTCCCGGCCCGGTAAGCCGCAGGCACGCCGAAGGGCGGTGAAAGAGGCAATCCGCCACGTCCCGCCGCTGTTCCTGGCGCTGCGCGCCGCCAGGCGGCGGCTCCGGCCCACCGGGCTCCTCGAATCTCACGATCCGTTTGTCGAGGCATTGCAGCCCGATGTCGTCCACTTCCCATACCAGACGTTCTACCCCACGTCCGCGCCGTCGTTATTCGGACCACACGATCTCCAGCATCTGCATTTTCCCGAGTTTTTCCCCGCGGACGTCGTCCGGGAGCGCCAGGCGTTGTACCCCGCCTGGTGTTCGCGAGCCACGGCTATCGAGGTCGCCGCCGCACAGGTCAAGAACGACCTGTCGGAACGCCTCGGAGTTCCACGATCCAAGATCTACGTCGTCCACAGGCCGTCGCCGACGCAGTTTGCGGCCGAACCGAACATCGCCACACTCACCGAGGTAAGAGAGCAATACCGGCTTCCGGAGTCATTCGTCTATTATCCGGCGCAATCCTGGCCACACAAGAATCACCTCCGGCTTCTCCAGGCGGTTTCCAGTCTGCGGGATAGCGGGCGCCCCCTGAACCTGGTGCTGAGCGGGCGGCAAAACGAGCACTGGCCCGAAATTTCGGCGGAAATCCGGAGACTTGGTCTCGAGGCTCAGGTCACCGCCCTCGGTTACATCCCGGGCCACCACGTGCGGCCGCTGTACCGTCTGGCTGCCTTCACCGTCTTTCCAACCCTCTTCGAGGGCGGCGGCATTCCGGCCATGGAAGCACTGACGGAGGGCTCGCCGCTGACGTGTTCGGACCTTCCCGTTCTAAAGGAACAGGTGTGCGACGCGGCCGATCTCTTCGACCCTCACTCGGTCAGATCGATAGCGGACGCCCTGCTTCGACTGAGCTCGGATAACGCATATCGAGACGAGCTCTCCAGACGGGGCAAGGCGATCGCTCAAGAAGTGACCTGGGAGAACGCAGCGCGCACCTATCGAGCGCTATACAGGAACCTGGCGAATGTGCCCCTTGGCGCAGCCGACCAGGCACTGCTTCGAGAGTCAGGCGGGGACAGGCCAACCCGCAGAGGCAGCGCCCATTCCGGAGGCGCAAAATCCAGGTTTGGTGAGGCGCAGTGACCCTACCTCGCATCAGCGTCGTGACCCCCAGCTACAACCAGGCTCGCTACCTGGAAGAAAGCATCCGCTCGGTCCTCTGCCAGGAGTACCCAAACCTGGAGTACATCGTCATCGACGGAGGGTCTTCGGACGGAAGTGTTGGGATCATCGACAAATACCGATCCCTTCTCGCCCGCGCCGTGAGCGAGCCCGATAGGGGCCAGGCGCACGCCGTGAACAAGGGCATGTCGATGGCAGGCGGCGACATCCTCGCCTTCCTGAATTCCGACGACCTGTACCTGCCTGGCGCTCTGTACTCAGCAGCTCGCTACTTCGTGGACCACCCGGACGTAGAAATGATCTATGCCCACGCGCATCGGGTGGACGCGTCAGGACGCGTCTTCGAACGGCGTGTTGCGCCGGAGTTCGATCTCGCGCGTCTCTTACGGTCCTGCTTCATCCGCCAGCCAACGGTGTTCATGCGCCGGTCGCTCTGGGACCGGGTCGGCCCGTTCGACGAGTCGCTGCATCGCTGCATGGACTACGACTACTGGCTCCGCGCTTCCCGGGTTACCCGGCCCGGGCCCGCCGACTTCTGGGCGGCTGCAGACCGGTTCCACGCCGACGCCAAGAGCAGCGGTCCGATGGCCGATACCCTCCGCGAGGAGACCGCGGCCGTGGACCGATTCCTGGAAAAGTCGGGCATCTCCCAATCACAGCCCGATCTGGTACGGTTTGCGCTTCTGCCTCGATTGCTCATCCTCGCGGGTGAAGCAAGCGGCGCGACGGACGCCGAGCGGGCACAATCGCTTGCTCGACTGGCGAGCATGGCGCCGCCGTCACTGGACGAGTTGGTGGAGGTTATCGGCGGCCACGACGAGTATGCCGGCAGCCGGTACATGGCGTCATCGACCGGCATAGTCGAGAGGGCCGACGTCTATCACGTCCTCCCGCCGCTCGTTCAAGGTGGCATCGCGGGACTAGAGACGGCGACGGAGGCGCAACGACGCCTGAGTGTTCTGTCCAGGCTGCGCTCGGCACAGTCATGGGGATTACCTTCACGCTCCTTCGCAGTTGCGCGGGCTCTGGCCCGGGAGCCATGGCTGATCGGCAGCCGGCCCTTCTGGGTTCAGATGGCTCGCCAGTCTCGAGCAGGACGGACTCTCGTGCCGCTGGTCGCTCTTGCCCGAGGGCGGCTTGTACCCCCAGCGCAGCTATGGGCCGGAGCCACCACAGGGCAAGGAAAGGGAGGGAAACTGGGATTATGACTTCAATAACTTGGCTGAAGAGTTTGGTGTCCGTCAGAACTCGCGGTTTCTGCGACACCGGCTGACGAAGGCGAGCGAGGCGGAGGGTCACTGGAAACTCCGCAAGGAGCGCCGCGGCGAGGAAGAATTTGAGGCGGCGCTGCAACGCTTGCTCGATCGAACGCTGCGGCCGGACTCCAACTGTACCGAAGTGGGAACACATACCGGGGCCGTCACGGCTGAATTCGACGCGCGCGCTCCGGAGGGCCGGCACATCGCCTATGAGGATGTCCCTCACCTGGCAGAGACCGTCCGCACGCGGCACCCCAGTGTTACTGTGCGCCTGGAAGCTGTATCGAATGTTGCAGGGGAGACTGAGTTTCTTCACGTGAAGACCATGCCCGAGTACAGCGGCCTGCGCGCCCGTGCATACCCCGGCGGGCCAGAGACCGAGCGTCTGGTCGTATCCAGTGTTCGGCTCGATGATGACCTCCCCGACGGCTACGAGCCCGACTTCATCGAGTTCGACGTCGAGGGCGCTGAGATCCTGGTGCTGGACGGGGCCCGTGAAACCCTTCACAAGTATCAGCCGGTCGTGGTCTTTGAGCTCGGACAGAGTGCAGGTGGCTACTACGCGTGGCTCACGCGGATATTTTCGAGCGTTTTGCCGGGGCCGGCATGTCCATCTATCAGGTGGACGGATCGGAACCGCTTGACCTCGCAGCCTTCCAGCGTGCCTACGAAAAGGGCGAGCGTTGGAACTACGTCGCTCGGCCCTAAGAGCTCATGTCACCGCTCCATACCTGCGGTGGCCCGACCGAGTTGCGAGCATCAGGGTGAAAGGCTCACGGTCGATTGCACGTACATCCCGAGGGCCACGGCGTACACAAGCGTACATATAACCAGGATCGGGAACACGCGGAAAAATGCAGCCCCGGCAAGTCGGCCCACGACGCCGACCGATCCCGATGCCCTTGCCCCGATCATGAGACCGTCAAGGAGCAACAGGAGCGCGAGAAGACTCCCGAGGCCCAGGTACAGAAGACGGCGGTGACCGGACGCACCTGGGATGGTGATTGCCGGGCAGGCGCGCGAACGAAGTATCAGTGGAGCAGTTGGCGACTGACCGAAGTTGAACGCGTCCGACAGATCACTCGCCGTCTTATCCATAAGCCCGGTAGGACGCAGCCCGAAGACACGCTCCGCGAAGGTGAGCATGGAGGGGAAGCTGTAAAATGTGTGAGTGATGTAGCCGGACTTGGCGTAGGGCGAGATGATGATGGTGGGCACGCGTAGTCCGTACATCAACTCCTTCTGCGGGCCGATGGGCGGAACGACATGGTCGTAGAACCCGCCCCAATCATCCCAGGTCAGGATGATAGCGGTATGTCGCCACGCGGCCCGGTTTGACATCACGGCGTTGATCTGGCGCACCGTCCAGTTCTCGCCGGAGCAAATACCCAGGGTTTGCGGATGGTCACTCTCGTCCAATGGTGGGACAAGCCATGTGACATCGGGAAGCTTGCCCGCCGATGCCGTGTCTACAAAATGACCCACCGGCAGCACCTTGCTTGTCCAGTCCGAAGAGTAACGTATGTGCCGGATGTCGTCAAGCGTCGACCAGTGATAGCCGGGTTGGCCGTACGAAGGCGCGAAGTAGGCCCACGACTTATGGGCCCCGTCGAGTCGATCCGAGAGGGTTAGGTAGTTAAAGCAGGGCCGGGTGAAGATGACCCCCTCCTTCGCTGACCAGGACCTGGCAACAACATTTGACGCCGAATCGCACCCCCACGACCAATTCGGTATAGCGCCGACATTGTTGAGGCTGTATACGTTGGACAGGTGGCCCGTTACGGTGTAGAGGTGATTGGGGAAGCTGTCGGACGCGACGGTGGAAAAGAAGCGATCGGCCAGCGTGAACCGCCGCGCGTAGCGCCAATAGTTCGGGATGTCGGAGCGAAGGTACTGCGAATCGGATGCGTCGTAGGTCTGCCCCGTCGCCGTGTTGATCTGGATCGCATCCGGGACGTCCGAAAAATCGTCCATCTTCCCGTTGTCCATGCCGAGCCGGAGACTTCCCATCAAGTGATCAATGTCGCCAGCCACGAAATTCGGCAAGTGACCGAGCTTGTGTCGGCGGTCGTCTCTCCCCAGGTACGTAGTCGCCCCGTTTGCTCCGGGAAATCTGCCGAACATGCTATCAAACGTTCGGTTTTCCTTGATGATGAACACCACGTGCTTGATCTTCCCGCAGCCCAGGAGCCGGCAGGACGCGTGGGCCGGAGGCGCGGTACTCCCCCAGAGCGCAGCAAGGCCAGCAACCGCAACGGCAACCACGACGCTGCGCACCCAGAACGATGGCATGCGGAGATGGTAGCACAGCAATGTTCCGAAGGCACCGGCTTGCCGCGCCCGGGCACCGTCAGGTCAGGGGGTTGCGCCTTCGTGTCTCGCCCGGGACGGAGTGGGCTTACACGCTGTCAACGGATGGTCAGCGTCCGCGCATCCCGAAGACTGTACCCAGCGTCCTGGCCACGATCAGTGCATTCAACGCCAGCGAGCGGTGCTTGATGTAGTACAGGTCGTGGCGCAGCACGTCCAGATGCTCTTCCGGCGTCGAGGCGTAGCCCACCCGGATCTGCTTCAGGCCGGTCAGACCGGGCCGAACCGCCAGCCGAAGGCGATAGAAGGGGATCGCACGCGATAGCTCGTCGGTGAAGGACGGGCGCTCGGGCCGCGGGCCGGCCAGGCTCATCTCGCCTACCAGCACGTTCCAGAACTGGGGCAGCTCGTCCAGGTGCGTCTTCCGGATGACCTTCCCGACCCGCGTCACCCGCGCGTCATCGGTTGCCGCCCACTGCGCGCCTGCTACTTCGGCATCGCAGCGCATGGACCGGAACTTGGTCATGGTAAAGGGCTTTCCGCCGCGGCCCAGCCGCGTTTGCCGGTAGAAGACCGGCCCCCCGCCCTCGACCACGATGGCAAGCGCGATGAACGGTCCCAGCACCGCGGTCGCCGCCAGCCCCAGCGCCGCGCCCACCACGTCCACCGCCCGGATGGCTGCTTCCTCCAGGGGGGAATTGGCCGGACGCGTCGGCAGCGCCGCCAGCCACTGACGGTCCACGTGCTCGACCGCGACCTTCTCGGCGATCTCTTCATAGGCCGTGTTGAAGTCCATCACCTGCACCCCCCGCTCCACACAGGCACACAGCACCGTCACCAGCCGGTCGGACAGCTCCAGCCGCGGCGCCACCACCACTGCGTGCACCCGATCGTGGCGAATGGTCTCGTCGATGGCGCTCAGATCGCCGCGGTAGGCGGGATGCGGCTCGGGGTCGCCCGAGACG
>JAICWV010000055.1 GCA_025966365.1 Chloroflexota bacterium
GAGCGCGCAGTGGATACCGGCACCCCTTCCCGAATTGACGGGAAATAGGTGATAATCGTACAGACAATCTGAGCGGGCGCCAGGCCGGCCGCAATGGGCCGGCCTCTTTCTGTGTGTGCGTCTGCAAGCGCGGTCAAGGAGGACCATGCATGGCGAAAGCTCCCAAGTGGAAACAAATGCGCCGCTTCGGCGTCAATCTCTATGGAACCCGCTCGCCTGGGCTGGCAAAGCGGCTCGACGTTCCGCCCGGACAGCACGGACGGCGACGCGCCCGCAAGCCGTCCGAGTATGCGTTGCAGCTGCGCGAGAAGCAGAAGGCGCGTCTGACCTATGGCGCCAACGAGCGGCAATTCCGGCGCACCTTCGAGCGCGCGCTGCACATGCCCGGGAGGACCGGCGAGGAGTTCCTCAGCCTGCTGGAGCGGCGGCTGGATAACGTCGTCTACCGTCTGGGTTTCGCACCCACCCGTCCGATGGCTCGTCAGATCGTGTCGCACGGTCACGTTCAGGTCAATGGCCGCAAGGTCAATGTGGCCTCCTTCGAGGTCAAGCCGGGTGATGTGGTCGGGCTCCGCGACAAGGCGCAGCAGATCCAGGACGTGCAGGATGCCATGAGCAGCAACCCGGCGCCGCCTGCATGGCTGCAGCGGGAAGGCCCTCATGGCCGTGTCATCGGGACGCCGCAGGCCGGTGACTTCGAGCCTTACATCGAGCCGCAGCGCATCGTCGAGTACTATAGCCGCTAACTCCGCTTCGTCTTTGACTTCAGGGCCGGTCCTCTCGGGGGCCGGCTCTATACTTTTCTGCCGGCAAGGTCCTGCAGGTAGGGGCCGAAGTGCCCCTCAACCACCGCCGCGGTCTGATCCAGCGTTCGGGTACCGTCGACGTCAATGACGGTCAGACTATGACTCTGTGCGCTGTCTTTCAGCAGTCCGGCGAGCCGGAGATCGCGTCCGGCGTTCACGAGCTATGGAGCCGCTCCCCGGTCTGGATGCTCGGGGAAGAGCGCCCGCTTCAGTGCACCGAACCGGTCGGCGACCATGCGGACGGAGACAGCGGCCGACGGAACCGCTCCTTCGGCCCCATGAAAGACGCCGGGGTAGACCTGAAGCTGGACGGGCACGCCGGCCCGAGCGAGGCGCTGTGCATAGGTCACGTCCTCGTCGAGAAATAGATCCTGGTCGCCGACCTGGATGTAGGCCGGAGGCACGCCGGTCAGATCGTCCGCCCGTGCCGGTGCGGCGTATGGAGAGACGGCCGCGTTTCCCGGCTCTGCGCCGAGATACGAGCGCCAGCCGTGCAGGTTTGAGTCCCGATTCCAGACGCGCGGATCGGTGATGGCATGGCTCGATGGGGTACTATTCCGGTCGTCCAACATGGGGTAGATCAGCCACTGAAAGGCGACGGGAATCTCCGCCCGATCGCGGGCCAGGAGAGCCAGGCCGGCGGCAAGTCCACCTCCTGCGCTCGACCCACCCACCGCGATTCGGTTCTCCATGACCTCGATCCGGCGTGCCTGCTGCCAGGTCCAGCGCACGGCGGCGTAGCAGTCTTCCAGCGGAGCGGGGTAGGGATTCTCGGGGGCGAGACGGTACTCTACCGACACCGCCACGCAGCCGACTGCATCCACAATGGCCTGTACTCCCAGATCGGCTTCCGCAACGCTCCCCGAAACCATGCCACCGCCATGGATGTAGAGCAGGCACGGGAGAAGACCGTCGGCTCGGGGCGGCCGGTAGATCCGGATCGAAACCTGGTCTCCTTCCACCGGACCGGGAACTGATACGTCTTCCTTCGTCACGCCCGGCACATCGCCAAGCCGAGCCGCTGCCTGTGCAGATTCTCTCTCCCACTCGGTTCGGGCGGCGGGCAGATCATCCCAGTTGATTGAGCTCTCTGCGGCTAACGCCTGGACCGCCGGAGCCAACTCGGGATCCAGCGCCGTGATGAAGTTCATAAGCTCCCCCTCTCCTCGCGCGCTTCAGCATTGTGCAGGTGAGAGATATGCTCGGGCTATGATTATCCGCCCGGAAACCGCCGCCGACTATCCCGCTATCGCTCAGATCAACGTCCGCGCTTTCGGTAAGGGAAGGGAGGCGCTGATCGTTTCCCTGCACCGGCACCGCCGCGAGTTCGATCCCGAGCTCTCGCTGATTGCCGAGGTGGACGGACAGGTCGCCGGTCATGCGCTCTTCTCCCCGCGCACTATTCGCCTGCTCGATGCCGATGTCGCTGCTGTCAACCTGGGACCGATCGCCGTCCTGCCTCAGCACCAGGGGCGAGGCGTCGGCGCTGCTCTGATCGAAGAGGGGCATCGCGCGGCGGTCAAAAAGGGCAACGAGCTGAGCTTTCTCATCGGCCACCGCACTTACTATCCGCGCTTCGGGTATCAGACCAATGCCTACGGTACTGCCTTGGTGTCAGTTTCTGTGTCCTCGCTTCAGGCAAACGACCTCGAGGAAACTCCGGTTGGACCAGACGACGTGGATGCCCTGCATGACCTCTGGCGGATCAGTGACGGGGCGGTGGATTTTGCCGTCGACCCGGGGAACTCCTACCTGGACTGGGTGAGCCCCGACCCGGCGATGCGAAGCAGCGTCTACCGGCAGGGACCGGAAATTATGGGCTACGCGCGGTTTCACGAGGATCGACCCGAGGCGCCGATCATGATTCTGGCCGGCGATGCCCGATCGGTCTGGGCCGTGGCCAGTGCCCTGGCGCGTCACACGGCAGCCGATAGTCTCACCCTTCCCATCCACCCGCGCTCGGCCGGGGCTGACGCTTTTGAACCTGTTGTGGTGCAGCCCATGGCCGCTGCCATGGCAGTGGATCTGCGGCGCGGAAGGCTACGCCAGTATTTCGAGGAGGTCGGACAGGGCAGGCGTTCTCCTGGACGCGTTATCTGGCCGGTGGAGTTCGATCTCTAGGGGGACGGCAACCACGCCTCGCGCCGCTCGGATAGGATGGCGTAGACGCAGGGGGAGGAGAGGCAATGGCACCTATTCCGACGGACGCCGGGGTTCAACAGCTCCGGGAGCTCATGGTTTCCGGCGACGTCACCGCGGTGGAGATTGCCGAGCACTACATCGCCCGGATCAATGCCCTTAACGCACAGCTTAATTGCGTCATCGAGGTCAATCCCGACGTGCTTGATATCGCGACGGGGCTCGATCGAGAGCGGACGGAAACCGGCGCGCGAGGATCGCTTCATGGCATTCCCGTACTGCTCAAAGACAACATCGACACTGGTGACCGGCAGGGGACGACGGCCGGCTCGCTGGCGCTGGCCGGGGTGCGTCCGGTGGAGGACGCCTTCGTTACCGCCGGCCTGCGCCAGGCAGGGGCGGTGATCCTGGGCAAGGCCAACCTCAGCGAGTGGGCGAACTTCCGCTCGACCAGATCCTCCAGCGGCTGGAGCGCGCTCGGCGGGCAATGCCGGAACCCCTACGATCTCGATCGCACCCCCTGTGGTTCCAGCTCGGGCTCGGCTGCCGCTGTAGCAGCCGACCTCGTCCCTGTCTCGCTCGGCACCGAGACCGACGGCTCGATTCTTTGTCCTGGATCAGCCTGCTCGGTGGTCGGCATCAAACCGACGGTCGGGCTCACCTCGCGGAGCGGCGTGATCCCGATCAGCCACACGCAGGACACTGTCGGGCCCTTTGGCCGCACCGTGGCCGATGCCGCGTTCCTCCTGGGCGCCATCACCGGCGTCGACGCCGGCGATCCGGCAACAGACGCCAGCGACGGTCACTCGTACCGCGACTACGCGCAGTTCCTGAACCAGGACGGTTTGCGCGGTGCCAGAATCGGCGTGCCGCGCGAGACCTTCTTTGGCGCCAATGCAGAGGCAGACGCCGCCGTGGAACGAGCCATCGAGGTCATGCGCGAGCGCGGGGCGGAGATTATTGACCCGGTTGTGATTCCCTCCGCTGAACGGGTCCGTCAATCGGAGGCAGGGTTTACGGTTTTGCTCTACGAGTTCAAGGCAGATCTGGCCGGTTATCTCGCGGCCAGGCCCAACTGCCCCTTCCGTACCCTGGCGGATCTGATCCAGTTCAACGAGGAGCATGCCGCCGAGGAGATGCACTACTTCGGGCAGGAGCTGTTCCTGATGGCCGAGGAAAAGGGGCCGTTGACGGATCCGGCCTATCTGGAGGCCCTGGCGGAAAGCAGGCGTCTCTCCCGTGCAGAGGGCATAGATGCGGTAATGGACGAGCACCGGCTGGATGCGCTCATCGGTCCCGGAGCCTTTCCCTGGCCCATCGACCTGGAAGATGGCGACCCGCACGGTGGCGGCGCCAGCCTCTCCACGCCCGCTGCCATGGCGGGGTATCCGGCGATCACGGTCCCGGCCGGCTATGCCGGTGGCCTCCCGCTCGGTATGATCCTGGTCGGACGCGCCTTCTCCGAGCCCTCGCTGATCCGCATCGCTCACGCGTTTGAACGAGCCGCCCAGATCCGGCAGCGTCCTCCGATAGCGTAGCCGGAGCGTTCGCACCTTACTCTCAACCAGTTCGGAAGAAGCCGATTCGGACCTCACCGTGCGGCGCCGCCCTCGGGCCCACTCTGGCTGTCGGGCCCCAGCTCCTGCTCCACGGCTGCCTCGAGGGCGGCCAGGTGGACCTCGACGATCTCCCAAGCTGCACCCATCGCCAGCCGGAGTTAGCCATGCGCTGCGATATTCCGAAAACCCCGCACGCGGTCCCAGCGGATCTCCCTGTGCCGTGCCTTCAGGTCGTCCGGTAACTGGTGTGCTGCGTCCGCAACGGTGTAGAGGCGCCAGAGCAGCGCATCCCGCTCCGTTGGGTTGTCGAGCACCGCCTCGCGGCCAGAGCGTGCCTGGTCCTGGATCAGACGGATTGTGTCGAGGATGTAGGCGAGGCGACGCCTACTCGGATCCTCGCTCACAAGCTGCGCATCTCCCGCTCGATCGTCGCAGTCATCTCTGTCCCGTCCGGCGAGGAGGGGCCCCGGATGCTAATGACGTCTACGCGACGTCCAACAATCTCCTCCAAATCCTGGCGGATCTCATCCAGCACGCCGAAGAAGTCGAACCCCCGATGTTCCGGGGAGACATCCACAAGGAAATCTACGTCGCTGTCCTCTCGCGCGTCGCCACGTGCGACCGAGCCGAAGACACGGATGTTCGTCGCACCGTAGGTGGCGGCAGTTCGAAGGATCTCATCTCGTTTGGCGCGTAGCTGGCTTAGCGTAGGTGGGGCGGACATACCTGCAGGATACATGGGTCCCGCTTTCCTTTCTCTGATGTTGGCCCTCCGGGAGCCACAGAGTGATGCGACGTGCACATGGCGACGGCAGCTCCGGCTATGACGAGCGGGCCAGAATCAGTTTCAGGCTTCCGGCGAAGCGAAAGGCCTCGATGGGCACATCGTTGTAGCGTCCGGACAGAATTGTGCGGCAATCGCTCATGGATTGGCTAACGGGCACGAACTCCCCGGGAATCTTGGTGTAGGGCTCGGCGATGAATAACGGCTGCGTAAGATACGACCGGAGCCGGTCGGCGGTGGCGAGTACCCCTTGGTCTTCCGGGGAGAGGGCGGCCTTGCCTCGTTCTCGAACGGTCTCCGCGCGGTGCAGTGTTTCCCGCACCTGTTGCGCGACCGCGACATGCTCTTCGCCCACCGCCTCCTTCGTCAGAACCCGCGACCAGGAAAGCAATGGATCAATGGAAGGGTACAGCCCGGCGAGAGCCATGGAGCGTGACATGTAGACGGCACCTCCCACCGCATCTCGGATGGACTCAACAGCCGCGGAGCTAGGCTGAGCTGAGTCATCTGCCGGCAAGTAGAACGTCTCGATGCGACCGGAGGCGTTGGGCAGCTCGTCGTCTCCAGGAGGGCGCATCTTGTCCGGAGGTCCCGTCTGGATGAAGTTCAGCAGGGTGATCTCGGGTCCGCGACGCAGCCGCTGGAGGATTTCCCCCAGGACGACCAGCTTCCCCGCGCCCGCCGGACCGTACAGCGCGAGGGTGCCACCGGCAGGGAGCGGACAGAGGACGTCAAGCGCCTTGATGCCTGTTTCGACCATGGCGTCTGCCTGAGCGTTCGGACGGACCAGGATGGCTACCGCCTCCCGGAGCACCTGGGGCGAGATAGGACTCTGCACGATCTCGCCGGAGCTTGTCACGTCCATACCCGCTCCCAGGTCGGGTAGTTCCGTGAGTGCGACGCAGCGTACCCGTCCACCGGGCAGGCGCTGCATCACCGCCAGGCTGAGGGTCTCCTCCAGCGTGACGGCGTCGAGCAGTTCGGGTTCGCCGTCCGCGGCAAACTGGGCCTCAATGACCGGTCCACGCACCGCGATAATCTTCCCAACCCTTTCAGCGAAGTCGTCGGGGAGTGAATGTTTTCGGAAGTCGTCCTTGACCATTGGTAGCAGCCCTCCTTTGAGCCGTTGCCGCGCCGCGTGGAGACGATTGTTCACCGTCGTCACGGGCAGCTCCAGAAATTCGGCGATTTCGCGTTGCGAAAGGTCGCCCATGTAGAAGAGGGTCACAACTTCGCGATACCTGTCCGGAAGTGCCATCACCGCACTCAGCACCTGCTCCCGCACCTCGGCGCGCTCGGCTTGCTCGTCGGGACCGACCGCGCCGTCGGAGAGATCGAGAGCGTCGTCAAGCGGAACCAGGATGGTGCGGCGGCCGCGCGTCTGGCGCCGACATGTGTTACGCACGATGCCGCGGAGCCAGTTGGGAAAGGCAGCCGGGTCGCGCAGCGCGGGAAGTCCAAAGTAGGCGCTCACGAACGCTTCTTGCGCCGCGTCCTCGGCCGAGTGGTAATTCCCCAGAATCGACAGCGCGTAGCCGAAGGCCATGTCCTGATAGCGGTGGATAAGGTCGCCAAACTCCGCTCGATCTCCCGCCATGGCCGCCTCAACCGCTGTATCTACCTGCGACATCCGTGTCCCTCGTCTATAGGTGCCGGATGGGGGCTGGGAGCTTTATCGTCTGAGACAGGAATCGAGCCGCTATATCCTCACATTGACGCCGCATCCATCCAGATAGCGCTTGACCTCGGTCACCGAATAGGTGCCGTCGTGAAAGACGGAGGCGGCAAGCGCGGCGTCAGCCCTCCCGTCCTGCAGGGCGGAGCGAAAGTCGTCAAGGGCACCCGCGCCCCCCGAGGCGATGATGGGAATGCCGAGGCGCTGGGCAAGAGCCGCCAGCAGTTCGACATCGTAGCCGGCCTGCGTGCCGTCGCTGTCGATACTCGTGATCAGGACCTCGCCGGCTCCCAAGGACTCCGCCTCCTGTGCCCACTCCAGCGCGTCTCGCCCCGTCGAAACGCGGCCACCATGGGAGTACACTTGCCAGCCGCCGCTGGGTCGCCGCCTGGCGTCGATCGCGATCACCATGCACTGGCTCCCATAGGCGCCGGCTCCCTCGCTCAGAAGCTGGGGCCGTTCCAGCGCCGCCGTGTTGACGGAGACTTTATCCGCTCCAGCCCGTAGGACACGCCCGGCATCCTCCACACTGCGGATGCCTCCGCCAACGGTAAAGGGGATGAACACCGATACCGAGGTGCGGCGGACCAGATCGAGGAGCGTGTCACGGCCCTCAATGGAGGCGGTGATGTCCAGAAAAACCACCTCGTCCGCCCCCTGCTGCTCGTAGAGCGCGGCCCGCTCCACCGGGTCGCCGGCATCGCGAAGGCTGACGAACCTCGTTCCTTTGACCACGCGGCCGTCTTTCACGTCCAGGCAGGGGATGATGCGCTTAGCGAGCACGGGCGATGGCCTCCGGCAGCGTGAACGCGCCCTCGTAGAGAGCGCGGCCGACGACGACAGCCTCAGCGCCCAGGTCTCTCAGCCGCGATAGATCGTCCAGCGAGGAGACGCCGCCGGAGGCGATCACCGGCGTGCCCAGCGCTATGAGCTCACGGAGGGAGTCGAGGTTGGGCGCGGTCAGGGTTCCGTCGCGCTCGACATCGGTATGCAGGAAGCGCTGAATGCCGATCTGGATCAGATTATCCGCCAGTTCGATAAGGGTACGTTCCGTTTCCTGGGTCCACCCTTCAGTTGCCACCACGCCGCTGCGCGTGTCGAGAGCGACCACCAGCCACTCCCCGTACTCGACGGTCAGTGTTGTGACGAGGTCGAGATCGAGCGCCGCCGTCCCCAGCACCACCCGGCGAGCTCCAGCGTCTATCGCTCGTGCCACATCTGCTTCCGTGCGCAGGCCTCCGCCGGCCTCAACCGGGACCACCTCGGCGATGGCCCGGACCAGATCGAGCTGCCGTGGCTCGCCGGCCCGAGCGCCATCCAGATCGACCACGTGAACAATCTCGGCGCCCTCGTCTCTCCAGCGCTGTGCCACTGCCACCGGATCTTCCCCGTAGACGGTCTCGCGTTCGAAGTCCCCCTGCAGCAGCCGCACGGCATGCCCGCCCCGCAGATCAATAGCCGGAATCACCAACATGGCTCATTTTAGAGACGTCCCGGCCGGGCCGGCGGAAACACCCAGGCACGGCTACAGTGACGTCATCAAACCATCACCTTTCTGGCACCGATCCCTCATATCAGGTCCGTAGATTGAACGTAGAGCCGATGGTTCCCCAACTACCGGCACCGACTCTCGTTTCACTCGTAAGGACCCGCAGATGCAAGAACGCATGCTCGCCCCGGAGCACCAGGAGCGCGCGCCGACGCTCAGCCTCGTTCCGTCGCTGCCGGCTCGGCAGCAGACGCGCCTTCAGACCTGGATCGGCCGACTCATCCAGACCGTCTTTGTTGCCAACATCCTGATCATCCTCGGCCTCTGGGCTAGCGGCGGGAACGTCACCGACGCTCACACCGAATCCGCCGTCCTGACCAGCCTGGGGCGGCTCGCCGGTCTCCTCGCCGCCTATTTCCTGCTCATTCAGGTGCTGCTGCTGGCCCGGCTGCCCTTTCTGAAGTCGCTGGCCGGCTTTGATCGCCTGGCTGTCTGGCATCGCTGGAACGGTCGGCTCACTGTTCTGCTGATCCTGGCGCACGTTGGGTTCATCATCGCCGGGTATGCTCTGGCAGACCGGCTCAGCGCAGGCAGTGAGGCAATCAGTCTGCTCACCAACTATTCCGGTATGGTGCAGGCGTTCATCGGGACGTTCCTCTTGATCCTGGTGGGCGTGACCTCGGCCGTCATCGTCCGGCGCCGCCTGCGGTACGAAGCCTGGTACGCCGTGCATCTGATGGCGTACCTCGGCATCTTCCTGGCCTGGTTCCATCAGATCCCGACCGGCAATGAATTCGTGCTGAACCCTGTCGCTGCTGCCTACTGGACCGCCCTCTACCTCGTGACGCTGCAGCTGGTGGTGCTATTTCGTGTGGTCCAGCCACTGTTGCGCGGGGCCTGGCATGGGATGCGCGTTGCGGAGGTGATTCCGGAAGGGCCGGGCGTCGTCTCGCTCCGCATCACCGGGCGCCGGCTGGACTGGATGGACGTCCGGGCCGGCCAGTTCTTTCTCTGGCGCTTCCTGGCTCCTGGCGTGTGGCGGGAGTCTCACCCCTTCTCACTCTCGGCGGCGCCCCGGGGCGGCTCCCTCCGCATTACCGTCAAGGCGCTGGGAGACTTCAGCTCCCGTCTGGCCCAGATCAAGCCAGGCACGCGCGTGATGGCTGAAGGTCCGTTTGGCTCCTTTACCGAGGAAGTGCGGCAGCATGATCGCGCGGTCTTGATCGCAGCCGGCATCGGCATCACGCCGATCAGGGCGTTGCTCGAAGAAATGGGCGGCGATCTGACCCTGATCTACCGTGCCGTGAGCGGCGGCGACCTGATCTTCCGGACCGAGCTGGATCTACTCGCGGGGCACCGGGGGATCACGGTCCACTACGTGGTCGGCGATCACCGCCTTCCGGAGTACCGCCATCTCCTTTCGGCTCCGCACCTGCGCCATTTGGTTCCTGACATCACGGACCGCGACGTCTATCTCTGCGGACCCGGCGCCATGATGCGCTCCCTCAAGCGCACACTCCGCCGGCTGGGCGTGGCCAGGGCATCTATCCATACCGACGAGTTCAGTTTCTAGGACACCAAAGGAACAACCATGCATCGTTCACGTCCGGCCCGGGTAATCCCGGCTTCGCTCACCGCAGTCAGCGTCGCCATCCCCTCCGCCACTGCCGCCCTGGTGATGCTGCACGCCATGATCCCCGGAGCCGGCGCCGAAAGCGGAGTACCGGTACCGTCGTCCGGAACCAGCGCCGTCGCGGCCATTGCGACTGCCACACCCAAGCCCTTCCCCCGGGCCACATCGCTGCCGACGGCCGGGCCCAGACCGACGAGGGCGACTATACGCACCATCGCCGGGCCGGCTATCGACGATCCCTACGGTGCGGTGCAGGCGACGGTCGCGGTGCGTGGGAAGAAGATTACCAACGTCTCTATCAGTGCGCCGGAAGACGATCCCCACTCTGCCAGCATCAACCAGTACGCCGTGCCACTGCTGCGATCTGAAACGCTGCGTGCGCAGAGTGCCAGCGTCAATCTGATCTCCGGCGCCACCGCCACCAGCGAAGCCTACCTGCAGTCGCTCCAGGCGACCCTGCAGACGGCAGGTCTGTAGAGGACGCGAAGGACAACGATTATGATGATAGCTCCAGCAGTGCCCGCCGGACCTACTCCGGCACGTCATGCGTCGTGAGGCGACTGAAGCTGTCATCGTGGGTGTGGTGGGCAACGTACAGTTGCGGCACTGTGCCCGGATCGGGGCAGGCAATGGGGACAAGATCGCCCCGCATATCATTTTCGATCCACTCTAGTCGCAAATGAACGGAGATCAAAGCGTCGGTGCTCATGCCAGGATACTGAAATGCTGAGGGTGGTCCCGGGCGACTAATGGGACAGTGGTACCATACGCAGTTCCCATGCGATATCCGCGCCTGCTCCCCCTCCTGCTGCTCCTCGGCGTTCTCCTTCCCGCCCACGCTCAGGCTCGTGCCCATCACGTTCGGCACTTGATTGTGGTCCTCGATCCCGGCCACGGCGGCGGCGACCCGAATGAGAAGTACGTCGGCGCGGTCGATGCCAGCGGGACGCTGGTCGAGGCGCATCTGACCTTTCTGGTGGCCACGAGGGCCGCGAAGGATCTGCGGAGCATGGGATACACCGTGTTCCTGACGCGCAAGTCCGTGAATCTTCAGGCCAATTACCCGCTGCGTGATCTCAACCGGGACGGAACGATCGACCAGCTGGACGATTACGACGCGCGCACGCTCTTCGCCAACCGGCACCATGCCGACGTGTTCGTCTCCATCCACTTCGACGGCGCGGCTGGAGATCCCTCCATGCACGGTACCCACGGCTACTACTGCCCCAACCGGCCCTTCTGGAAAAAGAGCAAGCGGCTGGCATCCATCCTCACGGCTTCCGTGTCAAAGAGTCTGACCGCCTCCGGCTATGCCTCACCCAATAACGGCATCGGCACGGATGTGGCCGATAGGGTGCCGCAGCGCTTCGCCGACTATCCCTGGTTCTTTGTCCTGGGCCCGTCCTGGAAGAAGCGGATCACCGGAACCGCCATGCCGGGTGCCCTCATCGAGTCCCTCTATCTCAGCAGTCCCCGAGATGTCACGGCGCTACGCCGGCCCGCGACCATTCCTGCCCTGGCGCGCGGATACGCGCAGGGGATCCGCGCCTACTTCGGCGGCAAGACCACGCGCTAGCCATCTCATGAACCCCGACCGACTTCGCCTGCTCGCCCTCGCCCTGCTGGGCGTGATTGTGCTGGCCGCCGCCGCGGTCTGGGTCGAGAACGTCACCGCCGCGCCCTCCGCGGCGCAGCGAGCAGGCGCCACGGCGCGAAGCTATGCGGCGAGGACCACCCTGTGGAATAGCGGGCCAACGGTGCGGAGGGTTCGCATCGTCCCGCTATCCAGCCTGCAAGCAGCACTTCGCGCCTCCGTCTCTCCCAGAGTTGCCGCCGACGTCAACGTCTCCGATCTGGAGCATCGCTACGGCTCGCGGCGCCAGGTGGCGCTCGTGGTGCTCCACGGCGTGTTCAATACCCTTCCCCCGGACGAGGGAGTGACCGTGGCGGGAGACATGGTGGCGATCGTGGACATACCGACCCAGCGTGTCCTCCTGCTGACCGTGTAATGGGTTCAGTCCGTGGTAAGATTCGTTTGCTTTGGGGGAGGCTACCCGCGGATAAAGGTGTGCTGAAGGAGACCATGAAGAAATTACTTTTGACCCTGGTTCTGGGGAGCCTGACCCTTGGGGCCCGTCCCGCCACCGCGAGTGCTGCCGGCAGCTCGACGGCAAAGTATGTGTGCCTGATCGTGCTCGACGGGGGCAAGCCGGAGTACATCACCAGCCGGCTCAATCAGCTGCCGAACGTCAAGAAGCTGATGCAGCACGGCCGCTGGTACAACAACGCTTTTGTCGGCAGCCT
This sequence comes from Chloroflexota bacterium, assembly GCA_025966365.1. Classification (GTDB taxonomy): domain Bacteria; phylum Chloroflexota; class UBA5177; order UBA5177; family UBA5177; genus JAICWV01. The sequence continues at coordinate 12,390 of JAICWV010000055.1, forward strand.
CATGAGCATCACGCCGCCGGATCACCTGGTGATCGGGACAGGCTCGTTTCCGAAAAATGATGGTGGAGTGGTGAACTGGGACTGGGGTCTGCACAGCACCGGCAAAATATCCCCGACGTTCCAGGCCATCGAGTCATATACCGACAACTATGCCTATAAGCTGATCAAGAGCTCTGGCACGCCCACGCTGGCCGGCATGATTCATAAGAAGTATCCGAAGGGCATCGTCATGGCCGGCAGCGGCGCGCACTTCCACGCCGCCGGCCCCATGGGCGGGCCGGATGCCAACTGGATCTTCGCCTACCAGCGATCCAACGGCTACTGGGCCCCGTTCACCATTTCGCCCGGACGTCCCGTCCCCAAGTCGCTGCTCAACGACCCCTCCCTTCGAGAGAAGATGCCGAGCAGCAACGACAGCACCGTCCCCTTCACCTACGACCCGCTGGTCCTCGGCCACCAGGACAGCCTGGTGATGAAGTTCGCCACCAGGTCGCTCCAGAAGTACCGCCCGCGGGCCATGCTCCTGAACCTGGCGGAGGTTGATACCGTCGGCCACTGGTCCATGAAGTGGAAGCAAGAGGAAGGCCGGTTGTACAAAGCCTTCGATCAAAACCTGGGTCAGTTGATCGCGGCCTACAAGAAGGCCGGCATCTATAACCAGACATTGTTCGTCATCACCGCCGACCACGGGATGATCCAGTCCAAGAACCGGGTCCTGGATCGCGAGGCTGTCGTCAATCAGATCAAAAGCACGCTGGGTCACAAAAGCATCATCCTGACCAACGGCGGTGGGTCTGCCGGTCCGACCATGACCTCGATCTGGCTCAAAGATCCGGCCAACAACGAGCGGATGGCCAGGGCGATCTTCGCCAAGAAGTACGACAACGTCTCCGCCATCTATTACGCCACCAACACCGACGGCCATTACCAGTACAAGATGGCCGGCTGCACCTCGTGCTCGCCTGCGCTCGTCAACGCCTACAACTACCTGATGAGCACTGACGCCGGTCCCACCGGCGAGGATATCGCCATCCTGCTACGCGAAAATGCGCGCAACAGTGGGATGCCGGAGATGCCGGGCCGTCACGGCGGCGCTGATTGGGGCTCGCAGCATGTCACCCTCCTGCTCTCCGGCCCTGGCGTTCAGGATGGAACTTCGAATCACCCGGCGCGGCTGACCGACCTTGCGCCGACCATCGAGCGCTTCATGGGAATCAGCCCTGACGCGCGCGACGGTATCGTGCTCGCCGACGCCTTCCAGAGCCCAGACCCGGCCGACGTCAGCGCTCAGAACGCGTCCGACACCACCCTGACGCCGATCGTCACTGCCCTCCAGGCCCGGGCCGCCGGCGACATCCGGCTGGAGGCGGCCGGCAAGCTTGCCAACTTTGTTCCCTCTGACGAGGTGATCATTCACTGGAAGCGCCGCTGGGCGGTGACCATCGCCGGAGCGGTCGTCCTGGTCGGCACCGTCATCTTCCTGGCCTGGGCCGTGGCCGAAGTGCGGCGCCAGGGCACTGGCCTGAAGTGGACAGCCTGACGCTGTAACGTAGCCTCGAACACGTAGCCGAGGGCTTCAGTCCCCGAACAGCGGCCTGAAGCCCTCGGCTACGTCATTTCGCGCGTACGTCCTTTCGCGTGTACGTGATTTTCCGCATACCTGGGTGCTGCTGCCTCTGATATGCTGGCCTCACCTGAACCGCGGAGTACCCCAATGCCTTTTCCTCACATCGTCACGGCCGGTCCCGGTCCGCGATCGCTCGAGATCTACGACCGCGAGCGCCGGAGCATCGCCCCCGGGCTGCAAAGCGTGACGCAGTGGGCGCGTGTTTGCTTCACCCACGGCGACGATTGCAACCTGTTCGACCTCGACGGCAACACCTATCTCGACTTCATGGCTGGCATCGCCGTCTGCTCCATCGGTCATGCCAACCCGGTTCATGCCGCCGCCATCGCCGATCAGGCCGGCAAGCTGGCCGCTGGAGGCTTCACCTCGCTTCCGCGCGTGGAGTTACTGGAAACCATGCGCTCCATCCTCCCGCCCGAGCTTTCCCGCATGCAGCTCTACAGCGGCGGCGCCGAGGCGGTGGAAGCGGCCCTGCGGCTGGCACGATGCGCGACCGGTCGATCCATGGTGATCGGCTTCTGGGGCGGATATCACGGTAAGACCGAGGGCACCCGACCGCTCTCGGAAGGCGAGCAGGTCGGGTACGGATTGCCCACTCCCGGCGTGATCTCGGCACCGTACGCCGACCCCAAGCATTCTCCCTTTGCCGGCCCCGATCTCGTGGAACGAACCGTTCATTTTCTGCGCGAGATGATCGTCCACGGCACCAACCGCGACATCGCCGCCATCATCGTCGAGCCGGTGCAAGGACGCGGCGGCAATGTCGTCCCGCCGCCCGGTTTCCTCCGTGCCGTGCACGAGGTGGCGAGACAGATCGGCGCCCTCTTCATCTCTGACGAAATGATCACCGGCTTCTACCGCACCGGCCCCGCCTTTGCCTTTATGGCTGAAGACATCGTGCCCGACATCCTGATTATGGGCAAGGGCTTCGGCAATGGCTTCCCGGTCAGCGGCATCGCGACCACCGACGCCATCGCGTCCTCCGAGCCCTGGGCCAGGCCCAGCGGCAACTCCTCCAGCTACGGCGGCAATGCCCTGGCCTGCGCCGCCGCGCTCGCCACCGTCCGCACCCTTCGGGACCAGCGACTGGGTGAGAACGCGGCCGAGGTGGGGGCGCATATGCTGCGGCGGCTGCGCCGCCTGGTCGAGACCTCTCCGCTGGTGAGCGACGTCCGCGGCAAGGGCCTGCTTATCGGCATCGAGCTGGCCGGAGAAGGTGGGTCGCCGCTGGCGCGCGAAGAGCTACGCGAAATCTTCCTGGCGCTCCTCAACAGGGGGCTGCTGGTCATGCCCTCCGGCTCCTCGCTGCGCATCAACCCCCCGCTGACCCTCACCCGCGAGCTGGCCGACGCCGGATGCGACATCCTGGAAGAGGTCCTGGTGGGAGCGGATGTTCGCCTCGCCGGCCGGGCTTGAGCGGTGCGGCGCATCGGATTGGTCGGCTTCGGCAGCATTGCCGAGCACGGACATCTTCCCGCCTGGCGCTCCCTGGAGGACGTGGACATTGTCGCGGTTGCGGATATCTCGGGCGCCCGGCTCGAGCACGCTCGCCGCATCGTCCCCGGCGTGGCCGTCTATGACTCCCCCGCCGATTTGATCGAGCGGGCGGATGTCGACGGCGTCGATATCTGCACCCCACCCGGCACCCATGTCAATCTCATCATCGCGGCGTGCAAGCGGGGCATAGCGGACATCGTCTGTGAGAAGCCGTTGGTGCTCTCGGAGGAGGAGTATCTCGCCGTCGCGCGTGCAAGGCGGGTGAGCGGCAGCCGGGTTATCAGCGTCAACAATTGGGCCCACTCCGGCCTGAACCGGATGGTCAGGAGGACGCTTGCCGCCGGAGCCATCGGCAGGGTGCGGGAGGTCACGCTGCGCGTGGGACGGACGGATATTGCCCTGGGAAACGCGGGCTGGAATCCGCGCTGGCGGACCGACGTTCAGCACGCAGGGGGCGGCATCATCCTCGACCATGGATGGCACCAGCTCTACTTGCTCATGGGCTGGATCGGCGAGCCGGTGCAGATGGTCAGCGCCACCACCCGAACCGTTGACGCGCGCCACCTGCCGGTCGAGGACGAGGCCATCATCGACATGCGGTTCCCGGCCGCCAGCGGCCACATGGAGCTGTCCTGGACGGCCGGCGGGCGCGAGAACGATGGTGTAATCCGGGGGACGCGCGGTACCATCACGACCTTTGACGATCGCATCGAGATCGACGGCGATGGGGGACAGAGAGCGGTTCCCTTCGGCGATCGCGTGTCCCGATCCTCCTACCACCCCGAATGGTTCGCTGCTGTATTCCGGCATACAGTCCTGGTAAAATCGACGTGCGAGGCGGATCGCAATTTTGCTGAAGCTGGGGCTGTAATCGGCACCATCCGGGCAGCGTACCGGTCGGCGAGCACAGACGGAGCACCCTTTCCTCCGGTCTTTCCGGCGATCCCAGGAGATGACCATGGCGACAGCGACGGAGGTGGTACGGCGTAGCCCCGCGCTTTCCGAATGGCTGGCCTTTCTCGGTCAATGCGTCATCGCCGCCTCAGTCGAGGTTGGAGATGACCTGGGCCGGGGACTGTTCGCCCAGCACGGCACCATTCAGGGCATGGACAACGCCCGCCAGATTGTGAGCTTCGAGGCGGCGCACGGGCTCTGGCTCGAGCCTGCCTGGCAGCAGTTCTTTGAGCGTACCCATCACTTTCTTCTCCTGACGCTGACCTGGCCTGAATCGTCACGGATCATGGATGGCATCTACGTCTTCGGTCACGTCTTTGTGACTCTGGCGGTTGCCGCCTGGGTGTACTTCTATCGGCGGCGCTATTTCCCGCTGCTGCGAAACATCGTCATCGCCACCAACGTCATTGCCCTGCTCATCTACGAGAGCTTTCCGGTGGCGCCGCCGCGCATGATGCCGCCGCTGCCCTTTGCGCACCACGCTTTTACCTTTCAGGACACGGTGTACGGCGTCCTGACGGCCGGAGGCCACTACGTCAGCACCAGCACGACCCTGGCCTATAACGAGTTTTCGGCCATGCCGAGCATCCACATGGCCTGGGCCCTGGTGGTGGGAGCAGCCCTCCTCCTGCTAGCCCGCCCTGTCCCTCTGCGCCTGCTGGGAGCGATCTATCCAGGGTTGATGCTGATGGCCATCGTGGTTACCGGCAATCACTTCTTCCTCGATGCCGCCGCGGCGGTTTTCGTGGTACTGGCCGCCGCTGCCGTTGCCGTTGGCGTGGACGGCGTGCGGGGTAAACTCCCCTGGCGCGACGCCCCGGACGGCGTGTGAGGCAGGAAGTCCCCCTATCGAGCTATCGACGGGACGGCGTGGATAAGGCATAATCTGGCCCGTGGAGTAGCGAGGAGAGTCGGAGAAATGTTCGGACCTGGCCTGGAGGCTCGCGTGAGGCGGATGTCCATGCGCCTCATGCGCCCTGTCGCACGGAGCCGGATCTCGCCCAACATGCTGACCGTGGTCGGTCTGCTCTTGAACGTGCTCACCGCGGCCGTGATCGGCGGCGGCTACCTGTTTGCCTCCGGCGTCCTCCTGCTGGTTGCCGGCATCTTCGATATGGCTGATGGGGCCCTGGCGCGCGTTAAGGACGCAACGTCGCAGTTTGGAGACTTCCTGGATGCCACACTGGACCGGCTGGCCGAGGCATCGGTCGGCCTGGGGTTGCTCTGGCACGCCATGGCCCGCCAGGACGACCTTCAGATCGGCCTCATCTACGCCGTGGTGCTGGGATCGGTGATGATCTCCTACGCGCGGGCGCGTGCCGAGGTGCTCGACCTCGACTGTGAGGTCGGGATCATGCCGCGGCCGGAGCGCATCATCATCCTGGCTTTCGGGCTGATCCTGGCCCAGGCCACGCGAGAGGTGGCACTGACCGTCATCCTGGGCGTTCTCTGCGTCTCCACCTACTACACGGTGGCCCAGCGCATCGTCCACGTCTACCGGGTGACCAGGGGGGCGCAGGGAGCCAAGGGCTAGGGTGCCGGCTGCTCCACAGCTGCTTTTCTATCTGGGACTGGGTGCCCTGCTGACGGCAGAGGAAGCGGGCATCTTTCTGCTTCCGGGCGACATCTCGATCATCGCCGCCGGGGTCTATGCCTCGCAGCAGAAGTCGTACGTGCTCGTATCCTGGGCGGTGGCAACGGTGGGGATGATTGTGGGGTCCTGGGTGCTGTTTTCGGTGGTGCGACGCTCGCCCGCCTCCCAACGCGCCATGCCCGACCGCGTCCGCACCCTCATCCGGCGCCACGGGGCCATCGGCGTCGGTCTGGCGCGTCTGATCCCCGGCTTCCGTAACGCCACCGTGGTTGCTGTTGCCGCTGCCAGCCTCTCGCCACGGACGTTTCTCCTGGGGCTGGTCCCCGCGGCGGCACTGTGGGCCGCGATTCTGCTCGCGGTAGGATGGTTCGGCGGGAGCGCAATCCTGGCCCTCCTTGGCCAGCTTGACGGTTACCCTGCCGTTAAATTTCTCTCCATCGGAATTGTCCTCGCGGCCGGCATTCTCTGGGCGGCGAGGATCTGGATGGTGTCACAGAAAGCGGAATCATGAGCGATATCGAGCTGCGCCGGATAAACAAAGATGAAGTCCCGGCCTTTGCCCGGACTTTCGGCGTTTCCTTCGGCTGGGATGCCGACGACGAAGAGGACATGAAGTTCTGGGAGTGGGTCCAGAGCCTGGGCCGAAGCCTGGCTGCCTTTGACGACGGCCGGATCGTGGCCACCGCCGGGATCATCCCCTTCCAGCTCACCCTTCCCGGGGGGACACAGGCTCCGACCGGCGGCGTCACCGCCATATCGGTGCTGCCGACTCACCGCAGGCGTGGCATTCTTCGCTCATTTATGCGGCACCAGATCGAGGACATGCGGGAGCAAGGCGAGGCCACGGGTATTCTCTGGGCGTCGGAAAGCATCATCTACGGCCGCTTTGGCTATGGCCTTGCCACTACCCAGGCCGATCTGAAGATCAGGCGTCCACACACCGCGTTCGACCGCGCTCCGTCCGCTGCCCGGGCGGTCCGGCTGCTGGAGCAGGATGAGGCGGCCACGACGCTTCCCGACATCTACGACCGATTTCGCCGTCAGGTGCCGGGGCAGATAGACCGGGTACCGAGTTGGTGGGACGAATTCTTTCGCGATAGTCCCCAGCATCGGCGTGGAGGCAGCAAACGCTACTACGTCGTGTATCAGGACGGCGAGGATGAGGGGTACGCCGCCTACCGGGTTAAGTCCGAGTGGTTGGGAGGAATCCCTGGTGCGACCGCTCAGGTAGCCGATCTCGTGACCACGGGATCGGACGCCTACACCGCACTCTGTCGATATCTGCTCGACCTCGACCTGGTGGACACGATCTCGATCCACGGACGTCCGCTGGATGAACCGCTGCGCTGGATGCTGGCCGATCCGCGCCGCCTGCGTTTCGAGGATGTGGGCGATGCTATCTGGCTGCGGGTGGTGGATATTCCCAGGGCCCTGGAAGGGCGGCGCTATATGGTGGACGGATGCCTCCGCCTTCGTATCTCCGATCCCTTCTGCCCGGACAATGACGGTACCTACCAGCTGGAGGGTGGGCCGGAGGGAGCGACGTGTAGTCGCGTGGAAGGCGATGCCGATCTGGCACTCGACGTCGCCGACCTCGGTGCCGCCTACCTGGGCGGGACGCCGTTCAGCACTCTCGCAACCGCCGGCCGGGTGGAGGAACTGAGCTCCGGAGCGCTTCGCCTGGCCGACGCCATGTTCGCCTCCGACGTCGCCCCCTGGTGCGATCACCATTTCTAATACTTCTGCGGCGGTTAGCAATGTTGGGGCGATGTGCAATCGCCCGCCGCTCCACAGAGCGGCTTTGGTGCATGCATCTCCAGAGCATGCCTTGGCGTCACAGGTGTGGTCGGGGCCGATCCCCCGGTTCCACTCACTGCGGCGGGGACCCGGAAAGACTCGCCTGTTCCCGAGAACCATATCCCTGGGTGGCGGGCACCGGAAGCTGTGCTGTGGCACAGCGGGCGATTGCACATCGCCCCTACATTTCGGGCACGCGATTGCACATCGCCCCGACATCTCAGGCCCGCAATTGCACATCGTCCCGACATCCAATCCAGCGATTGCACATCGCCTCTACATTTTCACTGCGACCTGATGAGACATGCGGGCTAAGGAGGGGTTTATGACACACGATCAAACCGAGCCGAGCGTCTCCCGCCCGCAGGCGCCTTCGATGTACGCCTTCGGCAAGAACAATGCGCCGTTCCTGCCCTGGTCGCATGCCGTGGA
>JAICWV010000174.1 GCA_025966365.1 Chloroflexota bacterium
CGCCACGGTACTGTTCGCCGGCGCGCCGGCCTGGCTGGCCCTCAACCTGTGGGCCGACGGAAGCGTGCGGAGCTTCGCTTTCTTTTGGGCGATGCTTGCACTTGTGCACGCCTGGCGCGCCCTGGCCACGGGGTCCCGGGGAAGGTTCATTCTCCGGGTCGGCAAGCCTGCAGTGGCGGGTCGCCGCGATCGTCGCGCAGTTCTTGCCAACCGATTTGGTGTCGCTACCGATTTACGCTCTGGGGCTCCTGGGTCTGGCTCGCCGCGGACGTGACGGTGCCTGGGTGCTGCCACTCTGGACCCTTGCTTGCTGCGTGTTCATTCCCGAGGGCCAACGGTTTGTGGCGCTCGGAGTAGCCGCGGGCGCCGCCGTTCCACTCCAGGAGATTCCGAGCGGAATCCTCACCGCCGTCCACCTCCGGCCCACAGCCCGGCGGCGCCGGCTCGCGCTCGTCGCATTGCTCCTGATAGGGCTGTTTGGGGCGACCCACATGCTTGGTTGGGAATTCGCACAGCGTCAGTTGTTGTCGGTGCAGACAGTGAACGCAGGCGAGTGGCTCCGAGCCCACTCGCCGAGAAACAGCACGTTCCTGGCGCTGTCCGGCGTGCAGGACCAGCGGAATGGTTCCCGTATTTCGCGCATCGTACGCCCGTGATCGGCCACTGGGGAGCCGAGCGGACCGGCGGCTATGGGCTCCAGAGCGACATGATCAGCAGAGAGGTGCGCTGCTCACAACTCCAGTCATTCGCGTGTGTCAGGGTCCTGTTAGGGGGCAAACATCTGATTCCTGGTTATGTCATCCTTGCCGATCGTGGACGCCTTCCCCTGCTGGAGCGCCGAATTCAGGCCCAAAGCGGGTGGGAGCGCACCTATGCAAACTCGAACACCGTCATCTGGCGAACGCTCGCGCACCGGTCGCTCCCCTAAAGCGGCAGCAAGAATCAGCTCTGCCCGGCGGCTTCTGAGAAAGGAACCCGTTCCCGCCGTCGATTGAGATGCTGGTCAATCGCCGAGCGGGCCCGGCCAGCCAGGGAGCGGTCCCGCACCGGGCCGCCCTGCCCGGGCGCGGCTAGGTTACGGCCAGGCCTTGCTCGAACAGCGCAACGGTGACGAGCAGCCCATAGAGTCCCGTGAGAGCGAGCCCGAAGAGTAGCCGGGGCTTACCGAGCGCCCCTAGGACGGCGAACGATGGAAAGGCGACGATCACGTACCGATCCAGACCGGGCAATCCGGCAGACAACGAGCCAATCACGCACAGCAGGCAATACAGCGCGTAGCCGGGCCCAAACCGCCGGTACACGAACGGCACACTTGCGAGAAACAGTAATCCCAGCACCATCATCAGGGCCAGCAAGGGAGTCGACCTTCCGGGCTCGCCCTGGAGCAGGAAGTCCGCCAACAGGCGATGAGGGCTTACCTCCCAGCCGGGTACGGCCTTGGCGCGGACATACGCGAGCGGAGTTCCGAACGTGCTCCACTGGTACGCCACGAACAGTCCCAGGCTGAGAGCGGCAGACGGGACCGGCAGGAACGCCCTCCAATCCAGGCTCGATGACCTCAGTGCCATCACAGCAAGGGCCGGCACCATGATCACCGCCCCGATCGGCCGCGTGAGCGCCAGGAGCCCGACGAACAGCGCGCAAACGTACCAATGCCGCCGCTCGAAGCTCAAGAAGGCAGCCAGCGCGAGGAGCAGGAAGAGTGGCTCCGAGTAGATTGCGGCATAGGAGACCGAGAAAGGGAAGCAGAACATCAGTGCCACGATGACCGGCGCCCGCCGGCCCAGGCCCCGCTCCTCCAGCCAGACGACCAGTAGAGCCACCGCCGCAAAGAGGCAGACAGTGGGGACGATGGCCGCGGCTACATACACATTCCCTGTGATCAGCGAAACGCCCTTGATCACGAGCGAGAACATGGGGAAGAACCCCATGGTCGACGTGTGCACGGTGCTGTAGTGATAGCCGTCTTTGGCGATGGCGACGTAAAACGCCGCGTCGCCGCGAAACATGGCATCAACGGCGACGGACAGGGGGTTTTCAGACCAGTGGGCCCCCTCCAGAATCGCCCCTTGCTGACAGGAGCAGATATGCAGGAGGTAATAGGACAAGATGCCGTCCACCGCCACCACCAGGCGCCATACCACCGCGATCAGCAACGACCACCGCACCGCGGTGGAGCGGAGGAGATCGAGAAACCGCGGAGGCCACGCGTCCCGAACGTCGGGTCGGGATTCTACCGGTGGGATCAGTGCGTCTCGCTCAGGTCCGGCGTCCGCCGCGGAACAGCGGGAGAACGGACCAGCCGGGAGGAACGTCGCGGCCGGAAGCAATACAGCGTCCACAGCCCGATCAGGATCGGGAGCGGAAGCAGCGACCACAGGGAGTGGACGCCCACAAACGGCGCCATGAAGATGCTGCCCAGGCTCAGCGCCAGATCACCTCGCTCAAAGGCGGGCAGCGCGGAGTCGAAGAGCGGGTTCATCACGTTCGCTTCGGGGAAATTCGGCCCCGAAATGGACTGAACCCAGACGCTAACAAACGATGCCACGAAGAGGGCGCCCATACCGATGCGCAGCCGGACATCCCGAACTCGGTCGAGGACGAAGATAACCGGCAGCGCCAGGAGCGGGATGATCTCGACCAGATAGCGCGGACCGACGGAAATGCCGCCCTGCCAGTAGGCAATGGTACTGACGAACAGATAGAGCGCCACCGGCCCCAGCAAGCAGACCAGCCACTCCCACCCGCCGCGCCGTTTCCAGAGGAGGAACCCGGGGAAGGCCAGCAGAAGGAACGGGGAGGCGAAGAAGAGGCCGCGGAAGGGACTGAAGGTGAGCCCCCACAGCGCTTCTGGATAGATGGTATGCCCCGCCGGTGCCCCGGCCACGCCGCGAGCCTTCAGGCCTGTTGCCGCGGTGTTATAGGCAGACACGCCGGCGTCCTCGAAGGCAAGCTTGTCGTAGGCCAGGGTACCCAGGAGAAACGGCAGTCCCCCGGCCACGAGATAGAGCCACAGGCGCCTCGGCAGCCAGACCAGCGCATAGAGGACGATGAAGCCGTCCGGGATGGCGGCAGTGGGGTCGAACCAGCCGGCTCCGCCCAGGCAGATCCCGGCCAGGAGCGCGGTGACGGCAGGACGTCCTTCCAGGCGCGGAGAGCGCGGCTGGAGCCCTCGCGTGCCGCGGCCGGCCATATAGACCAGAGCGAAGCCGGTGAAGATCATGGCGGCGGTCGGCACATGCGGATAGAAGCCCTGGGCGAAAGGGAAGAAACTGGTCGCCAACCCCAGCGCAAAGGTCAGGAGGAGCCGGTTTCTCGTCGACGAGGAAAAATAGCCCAGGAACCAGAAAAAGAACAGCAGAAAGAGCGCGCCGGGAATCTCGACCGTCCAGACGGTTTCGAGAAACTGGAGCAGATAGAACTGCATATAGAGCCGGTGCCAGGACGAGCCGACTCCGATTTGCTGCACATCATCGCCCTGCCCGGCCAGTGTCATCGCGCCCTTATAGAGCATGAACAGCGGCAGGCCGGTCAGGCTCTGACCGGCGGCTTTACTGGCGTAGTAGTGCTTCCCCTGGCCGATGGTGTCGCCGAGCGCGTTCCATCGATATTGATCGACCCAGGCATGCCCCTGGTTTCCCAGCGCCAGGATCAGGTCGAGCCGCGAATCCTCGTTCCAGTCGCCGCCGCGCGGGAGGAAGTAGACGAAGCACAGGAGAAAAACGCCGACCATCCAGAGACGGCGACGCCTGCTCCCATCCGGGGTACTCGGGAGCGAGTGTGCACTGTCTGCCTCTGTCGCCAAATCAGCAATCTCCTCGCGGCCGCCAGGAGCGGTCACTGGGATGATACGGCAGCCGAGTGACCAGAATCATACTGCGAAAGGCGGATTTCACTGCGAGTTCACGCGATCTCCCCGCAAGGCACTTCGTGCCGGCCCTCTCGCCCGATGCCCGCGGGAGGCCCGGCCCAGGAGCGCCGCGGCCGGCGGTAGAATCGCCTCGTGGTGAGGCACTTCTCCGAGCTCGAGGATACGCGCTTCCTCTTTCGCAGCATGAAAGTAGACGGCGACCGCCCTTCCCTTGGTCCGACGACGCGGCAGCTCGGTCTGCGCACCAATGCGGGCGACCAGTCGGATATCGTCACAGATGACGAGGGAAACGTTCACCCGGGCGAGCAGGGCTTATCGGTAACGCCCGATGACCCAACTCGGTTGCAGCCTTACCGTCGACCGCCGGAATGGGGCGGTAAGCGCTCTTGTCCACCGGTGTGGTGCATTCGAATCGACGCGCTCGACAGTGATCTTGCTTACCACCCCGATTCCCGGAATCCCGATACCCACGGCTTTATCTCTCCCGCTCAGGTCATGCCATTGGAACAGTACAGGCAAGCAATAGAATCGACGCGAGATCGGTGGGAAATTGTGATACCATGACGCCCAGTTGCGGCTGGCAACGAAATATGGCAGGTTGAATTATGGCAGCTGTTCTAGAAGCCTATGACAGAGTGCTTCATGACGCACCCGTGCGATCTGTGCAGATGGCACAACGGCTCCTTGCTGCCGTGAGAAACGACCTCGAAAGCGGGCGAGTGTCGCGAGAGGAGGCCTACCAGGCTCTTCTCTCGCTGTATGACCACTACGAGGCGCAAGAGCAGGTCGACGAACTGGAAGCGGTCGCGGACGTACTGGACTCATTCGACGGCTGGTCTCCACTCAAGGCGTCTTTATAGTCAGGCGCGGCGATCGATGACCCGCTGCATTGTCTCCGCATAGTCCTTGACGCGCGCGTGTCGGGTGAAATTGGCTTCGGCATGCGCTCGGCCCAGCCGGCCCATGCGACTCGCCATTTCCGGGTCGTTCTTCAATCGCAAAATGGCGTCTGCCAGGGCGGACGGGCAACCGGGCTCCACGGTGAGCCCGCATCCCACCGCTTCCACCAGCGCCGGAGCATCACCTGAGGGGTCGGCGCTGACGATGACCGACGTCCCCGCGGCCATGATGCCCAGTAACTTGGAGGGAATGGCCGGCGTTTTCACCTCGCGGCGCAGCATGACCAGCGCAACATCCGCGGACTGGATCACCTGGGGATACTCCTCTCGCGGCTGGAACGGGGTGAACAGGACGTTGTCCAGCCCCTCTTCGCGCGCCCGAGCCTGCAGCCTGCCTCGCTCGACTCCATCGCCAATGAGCTGAATGCGAACCCGGGCATCGGGGAGGAGAATCCGGGCCGCATCGAGGAGCGTGTCGAGATCCTGCTGATAGCCCATGGTCCCGGCGTACTGGACCAGGAACGTCCCGGAAAGCCCGTTGACCCGGCGAAATTCGTTGTCGGAAGGGCCCGGACAGATCACATCCACGTCGATCCAGTTGGATATAGCGACGACCCGGTCCGGAGAGCCACCGCGGGCAAGCACATGCTGTTTGCTATTGGGCGAATTGACGATGATGGCATCTGCCGTGCGATAGACGAAGCACTCGAGGCTCTCGAAGGCACGGATCATGGGACGGCTGGTCAGCAGGCCGATGTCGATGGCGTACTGCGGAAACAGATCCTGGACGTTCACGATGAAGGGGGCGTTCCAGCGGCGTGAGAGCGCCCAGGCAGAGGCGCCGAGCGTCAGTGGCGGAGAGTAGGCGAGGATCACGTCGGGCTTGCCGGCCAGGAGCCCGCCCAGGGCGAGTGAGGGCGCGAGGTAGAGGTGATCGAGGCCGCGGCGAATGGCGCCGCCCTTGTCGAACGGCGAGCTGGCGACTCGAATCACCGCCGATCGTCCCACCCGCTCCCTGCGGAGCAGCCCACGCCGAGACTGCGCCCTGTACCGGGGAAAGCCAGTGACGACGATGACGTCGTGCCCGAGATCAGCCAGGGTCTCGGCCAGGTCGAAATAGAGATACGAGGCAGCGCCAATCTCGGGCGGGAAGTAGTTGGTCAGGAGCAAAACCCGCATCCCGCTACACCGGCGCCGCGAGGGCCAGAGTCTGGGACAGCATGGTGCGATAGGGATGGGCTTCCTGGAGGCGTTCGGTGACGGCATAGCCCTCGCGGACGAGCCGCTTCCGCAGATCGGCATCCTCGAGGACGCGGAGGATAGCTGCTGCGCAGTCATCGGTGCTGAGCGGATCAAAGAACTCCGCGGCGGCGCCGCAGACGTCGTGGGCGTAGGGCCGGTCGGCGGCGAGCACCGGCGTGCCCGCGCTCATGGCCTCGAGCATGGGCAGCCCGATGGTCTCGTGGAGGGAGGGCAG
>JAICWV010000141.1 GCA_025966365.1 Chloroflexota bacterium
CAGTCACGCCTTGCTCTTTGGTTTCGCGGGCCCCTTGCGGTTGGCGGGCTTCACCTCGGGCTGGTAGGTCGTGTCCCAGGTGAACTCTATCTCGCCGATCCGCACCTTGCTGCCGTCGCGCGCGCCCGCCCGCTCCAGCGCCGTGAACACCCCCATGCGCTTCAGACGAGTCTGCAACCGGTGAACCGCTTCGTCGTTCTCCGTGTCGGTCATGACCGCCAGACGCTCAACGATCTCTCCGTGCACGTAGAACGTCGCCCGCTTGCGCTCGACCTCGAAATGGTCGGGCGGCGGCTTGACCGTGATCACCTCGATGTCGTGCGGTTCCTCTTCGATCTCGCGCACCTGCTCCGACAGCACCTGTGCCGTTCGATACATCAGGGTGTCCACCCCTTCGCGAGTCACCGCCGAGATAGACAGCGACTCGTACCCCAGGCGCTTCAGCTCCGTCTGTAGCTCCGGCCAGCGTTCCCGCACTTCGGGGATATCCAGCTTGTTCACTACCACGATTTGCGGCTTGTGAGACAGGTCCACCGCGTACTGGCCCAACTCTCGGTTGATCTGCCGGAACGCCTCCAGCGGGTCCTCCGCGCTGCCGTCGATGAGATGGATGAGAACCAGCGTCCGCTCGATGTGGCGCAGAAACTCGTGGCCGAGGCCAACTCCTTCGTGCGCGCCTTCGATCAGTCCCGGGATATCGGCCACCACGAACGGCTGCGCCGTTTCATCCACCTCGACCACCCCGAGGTTCGGGGTCAGCGTGGTGAAAGGGTAGTCGGCAATCTTGGGGCGGGCGGCGCTGATGACGGACAGCAGAGTTGACTTTCCGGCATTGGGCAATCCCACGATGCCCACGTCGGCGATGACCTTCAACTCCAGTTCCAGCGTTCGGCTCTGGCCCGGCTCTCCCTTTTCGGCAAAGTGCGGCGCCTGGTTGGTTGAGGTCTTGAAGTGAACATTGCCCAGCCCACCTTTACCGCCCCGCGCAACCACCACCATCTGGTCTTGCCGGGCCAGATCGGCCAGCACTTCGCTGGTCTCGGCATCTTGAACCACCGTCCCCACCGGCACGGGAACGACCAGATCGGCTCCGGCGCGGCCCCGCATCTTGTTCTGGCCACCGCCCTGGCCGGCCTCGGCCACGAAACGGCGCCGCCGCTTGAAGGTGAAGAGCGTGTTGAGCTCGCGGTCGGCGCGGAGGATCACGTCCCCGCCGGTACCACCGTCCCCACCGTCGGGGCCGCCGAAGGGAACGAACTTCTCCCGGTGAAAGTGCATCGAGCCGCTGCCCCCGTCGCCCGCCTGCACGTAGATAGTTGCTTCGTCAAGAAACGAGTTCACGTACCGGTCCTCTATAGGGAGTTCGACTGCCCAATTCGCAGCCCGAAGAGCGCAGGCGATCGAGCAGAACCTCGATGCCAGCTCCAGGCTCGGCCGGGAAGCCGACTTTCTCTTCCAGCAACTCTCGGTCCATGTTCAGCGTCCGCACCTGGACCATCTGCACCTGCCCGCGCTGCAGAAAGTCGAGCAACGCCGCCATCTCGGCGGGCGTATCGGTAAATCCCGGGTAGGTGAGCAAATTCACCGAGGTGTGCAAGCCCCCGCTGCGGGCGATCCGGAGCGACTCCTCCATATCCACAAGCCCGTAGTTCCGAGGCCCATAGTAGGCGATATGGTTGCGCTCGACGGCCGAAAACATCGACACGCGAATGCTGTCCAGCCCCGTGTCCACCAGGTGCCGGACCGCCCGGGGATTGCTGCCGTTGGTATTGATATGGAGCTGGCCGCGTGATGTGTGGCGTCTGATTTCGGCGATGGCGCGGCCGATAAGGCGGGCACGGAGAATGGGCTCGCCCTCGCAACCCTGGCCGAAGCTGACGATCGGGTCCGGCGCCGTCTCGAGATGCGGAAGGGCCAGCTCCACGATCTCCTCGACGGACGGGGTGAAGCTGATGCGGTCGTGCGGGGCGGTGATGTCCTCTAGCTGCTCGGAGATGCAGCCCACACACTGAGCGTTGCAGGCCACCGAGACCGCAATCGCCATCTCGTCACGGCCGTAGAAGAGGTTCTGAGCGGTGTAGCAGCCGTACTCCAGCGCGCAGTGCGCGTGATGGGCGGCCAGGCGATTCCCGGGCAAACGCTCCATCCGAGCGGCAACCAGGTTCGGGAGATCCGGCGTGTTGTGAATCGCCGGATCCCAGGAGCCGCCAGGATCAAGCGGAAGCGCCGCGGCGAACAGTTTCCCGTGGATGGTGGCCAGCCCCGTATACCCGAACAGCGGCACATGGCCGGCACCCGGCTCCTTGTCATAGGCCGGGGTTAGCAGGCGCGTGTAGCCGGTCGGCAGCATGGCCGCTACCGGTCTCGCCTCTGGATTGGGGTGGCGGATGATCTTGCCCCCGGATGTCGCCACCACAGGACGGCACCCAGGAAGCATGGAGACGGTGGTGCCGTCGGGAAGGGGCACCATCCGGCCCGGATGCACAGGAAAAAGACCGCTTGCTCCCATTGCGAGAAGGTCGCGGTCTTCGTGCAAGGCACCGTCGTCGGTGGCATAGACGGAGCGCCACCGGTAGCTGGAAAGACTCACCGCTCCATTGTACCCGCCCACTTCACCGCCCTCCGAGCGCCGGCCCGCACGTTTTCCGGCACACCCGAACCATCGAGCTCGTTGAGAGTGAACCAGGAGAAGCCGCTATCGTGAGACGGCTCGGACCCATTCGGTGCCAGGGCGAAGTAGGTGAAGTCGATGTGCTGGTGGTAGGCATTGATGTCCTCGACCAGGATGAACGCGGGCTGCGGCACCACCTCCGCGCCCATTTCTCGGGACAGACCCGCCGCCTCGACCTCGCTGTGGAGCCGCAATTGCAGTCCCGTTTCCTCCTCGATCTCTCGCCGGGCAGCATCGGACGGAAGCTCGTCGCGCTCGATGTGTCCGCCGGGCGGGAGCCAGATTCCCTGACGCCGGTGCCGGTGGAGAAGAACCCTATCGGCACGCACCACATAGGTGGTAGCGGTGAAGTGGCGGGTAATCTCGGACGGGACCAATGGCCCGGTTTCGGACGTATTCATGGACACCTATAGCACGCATCCCCGGTAACCAGGCTGGAAATCGAGTTTCCGGCGTGCTATACAGATGAAAGTCCCGCCTCCCACTGCATATGGCATCAGACGATATTCCCGACATCTTCTGGGAAGCACTCAACAATCTTTCCGTCGACGGGCTCCCCGCGGGCCCGGATAATGTTGACTGGCGTCCCATGCTTCCGGACGGCCTGACCGATGTTCTCGAAGTCGCGGAGTCCAGTTTGAGCTTCGGCCGCATGGTGCACCTGGTGGGAGACCCCGGTTCGCCGTCGGTCGCCTATACCCACGTCATGCTGCGCCACGGCCTCCTGGGCATACGCGTGTACTTTCCGGCCAAACCCGTCCCCGGCGCTATGGGGATTCCCGGCTTCCTGGTCGGCTTCCGCGATCTGCCCCAGGTACGCCGGATGTACGAGGTGGAGCGCGTGCTGCGAAAAGTCGGTCGTGGTGACGATGCCCGCAGCAGCTATGGGCGCGCCGTCTCCTCGGCCACCGTGAACCAGGCGGTTCGGGCGCTGGCCGGCCTGGCTCGCTACGAGCAGCTCCCGTTTACTCTGTTTCCCCTGCACGCCGCCTAGCAGCCGGCGAACGGGGCATAAGGGAGCAGCGCGCGTGCTTCTGCGGCACGCCGAAACCGGGGATAATGCTCGCGGCACTATCGCCTGAATTCCTCACCACATAGGTTTTTTATGTCCGACCTTGCCGAACCTCTGCACCCGACACCACAGCTGGCCCGGTCCGGCTGGATCGATCTTTGCGGTCCCTGGTCCTTCGCCTATGACGACGGCAACGCCGGCCTCGGCCAGCACTGGCAGGACCGCGCCGATGTCTTTACCCGAACCATCACCGTCCCTTTTCCGCCGGAGTCCTCCGCCAGTGGCATCGGCGATACCTCCTACCATCCGTACATCTGGTATCGACGGACCGTTCAGCTAGATCCTCCCCCGGACGGAAAGCGCCTGCATCTGCACTGTGGAGCAGTCGATTACCGCGCGCGCGTCTGGGTCAACGGCGATCTCGTCGCCACCCACGAGGGCGGGATGACGCCTTTCCACGCCGACATCACCGACGCCCTCAACCCCGACGGCGTGCAGGTGATCGTGGTTCGCGCCGAAGATGACCCACATGACCTGGCGCATCCGCGCGGCAAGCAGGAGTGGCGCGAGCACGCACACGACATCTGGTACGACCGGACCACCGGGATCTGGCAGCCTGTCTGGATCGAGACGGTGGGAGCCGCCAGTATTTCCGCACTGCGATGGACGCCCGACCTGGACCGCACCACACTCGGTATGCGGCTCAGATTGGCCCGCCAGACAGACCGGCCGGTGGAAGTCCGGGTACGCCTCTCGCTTCACGGCACTCCAATCGTCGACGACACCTGCGCCGTCTTCGGTGCGGAGTTGGGTCGTGAGTTGGCGCTTGACCTGTCCGGAGTCGCCATGGAGCGTCAGGACGTACTCTGGTCTCCGGGGCATCCCAATCTCGTTGACGCCGAGATCACGGTACTGGTCGATGGCGAGATTTCCGACCAGGTGTCCAGCTACACCGGGCTGCGGAGTGTCGGTGTCCAGGGCGGGCGCTTCCTGCTCAACGGGATGCCCTATTACCTGCGCCTGGTGCTGGAGCAGGGCTTCTGGCCGGATACCCATCTCGCCGCGCCCAGCCCCGAGGCGCTCCGGCGGGAGGTCGAGCTGACCAAGAGCCTGGGCTTCAACGGCGTCCGAATTCACCAGAAGGTCGCGGATCCACGCTATCTGTACTGGTGCGACCGTCTCGGCCTCCTCGCCTGGGGAGAGATGGCAAACGCCTATGTCTTCTCGGACGAGAGCGTAGGGCGGCTCACGCGTGAATGGATGGAGGTGCTGGAGCGCGACGCCAGCCACCCCTGCATCGTCACCTGGGTGCCGCTCAACGAGAGCTGGGGCGTCCCCAACCTGCTGCATGACCGCGCCCAGCAGCATTTCGTGCAATCCATCTATCACCTCACCAAAGCGATCGATCCGACTCGGCCGGTCGTCGCCAATGACGGCTGGGAATACATCACCGGTGACATCTTCGGCATTCACGATTACGCTGTCGACGGGAAAACGCTTCAAGAGCGCTACGGTAGCCGCGAGGCGCTGGAGCAGACGCTGTGGGAGGTGCAGCCGGGGCAGCGTTTTGTCACCCTGGCCAGGGAGCATGAGGCGAATATCCCGTTCATGCTCACCGAGTTTGGCGGCATCAGCTACCAGCCTCGGGACGGCCAGAGCTGGTTCGGCTACACCACGGTGGCGGATGCTGGCGCCTTCACGCGCAAATACCGGGAGCTGGTAAGCGCGGTCCTCGCCTGCACGCCTCTCGCTGGTTTCTGCTACACCCAGCTGACCGATACCATGCAGGAGACCAATGGCCTGCTCACCGCCGATCGAACGCCCAAGCTCGATCCGGACGTGATTCGCGCCATCACCAGCGGCGCCTCCACCGGTGTCCCGGCGGACATCACGGCGCAGCGTGACGACGTTGCAGGACCACCATTCGGCAGCTTCCCGGGCCGTGAGATCGATGCCGGAAGCGAAGCAGAGCAGGCGGCCTCGGAGACGTAACCAATGGCAACACCCCGTCGAGCGCTCACATGCGCGGGCGCCATTATCCTGGCCGCAGTTCTCTTTGGCGTCGCGGTCGCGGCTCTCAAAGGCGGTTCGACCGGTGTGCGCGACTCACTGGGAAACGTGAGCGCCCCCTGGCTGCTGTTGCCGTACTTTGCCGGAGCCGCCACCAGAGGTCGTCTGCGCGGCGCCGCTATGGGTCTGGCCACGTGTCTGGCATCTCTGGCCGGGTTCTACATTGCTCAGGCGTTCATCCTCGATCTCGGAGGTCACCCGGTTTTCACCAACATCGCGCTGACCCTTGGTGCCGGGCGCTACTACTTCATCGCCGGGATCGTGGCCGGACCGCTCTTCGGCGCTATCGGCGGTGCGGCAGGGCGATATCGGTCTATTGTTACCGCGGCAGTCGTCGGACTCACGCTGGTCGGCGAGCCGCTGGCGGTATTCGCCTGGCTTTCCGGGCAGGGCATCGACCCCGCCGATACCGGCATGGTTATCCAGTACCCGGCCCTCTGGATCGGGGAGATGCTGCTCGGATGCATCCTGTCGATTGCCCTGCTGACCTGGGCGCGGCACCGAAACGTGTCGGATACAATTGGCGGCATGCACCTGTAGCTCAGCGGATAGAGCACCAGTCTTCGGAACTGGGTGTCGGGGGTTCGAATCCCTCCAGGTGCGCCACTGTTTGCTCGTATCCAAACACGACCGGAAAAAGCGTCAATCGACACGCAGTCACCCGAACTGGGTGTCAGTTACTTGCAACTCTGGTCCGCCGTTGCGCTCCCGCCAGTGACAAAGCGACGCCTGCTCAATGTCTTTTGCCAAGCTATCCGGGCGCTTTGATCACAATTTGACCAGAATTACGGCAGGAGACTGCTCGTCAGAAGACGGCGATCGCTCCCTGCTCTCGCTCGAAGATCAGTTCTGACGCCACCCGCACGCGCCTCCAGTCGCCGTTTTTGCATCGCCGCGAAGATCGTCACAGTTCGACCAAGTGGCTAGACAACGCCGAGCACTCGGCAACCAGTGCCGAGGACTGGTTGTCGCAGCGAGCAGCCCTCCCATCTACGAGAATGGCACTGTTGAGCGATGGAGAGTGGCATGAAACGGCAGCCCGTCCTCTTCCTCTGCACCCACAATTCGGCCCGCAGCCGGATAGCCGAGGGCTTACTGCGCCATCTGGCGGGCGATCGCTTCGAGGTCCACTCCGCGGGGACTGAGGCGACCCATGTCCGTCTTCTTGTTATTCGAGCGACGGCGGAGATCGGATTCGATATCGCTGTACCGGAGTGCAAGACGTTCGACCGCTTTCTCGACCACCACATCGACGCCGTGATAATGGTCTACGATCTGGCCGACGAGGCGTGCCCCGTCTTCCTCGGCGCCCTGGCAATCCCGCCTCGTGCCGACGAACTGAGAGAGGGAACGAAGCGAGAGTTGGCCAACTACTCCAGCGATGCGTGCGAAGGATTACGTTTCGCCGCCCACGACCGGTTCATCTCGCGCCTACTTCTCATCCATCGTTCCCCACACCCCCAGCGCAGCAGCATGCCGAGCACGATGATCGTCGGGCACTGTCGGTAAACACAGGTGTCCGGCCAATGCCGGTGCCCGTTTTGTCGGCATGGACGGAGCGATAAGCCTCCATTGACGGCGCACCATACGGGGTGTTCCGCATCCCGGGGACGTGCCCGAGCGCAGTGTCTTGCCTACGCGATCCTTTTGGTCGATCGAGTTTCTGCTCGCACCCACATGGGCGCCTGAATCTCCGCGTCGCTGCTCCGCAGGTCCCAGAGTCTCTCAACGCCAATGCTGTCATCGCTCAAGGAGCGACCCGGGTTTCCCGGTACAGTCAGACCGGCAGATGGACAAAAGACGAGAGAATGACTCATGAAGACACAGCTTGTCGAGTTCGTCTGGGTCTTGATTCTCGCGTCGATAACTGCTGCCGCGGTGCGTCGAATTCGGATCCCCTACACGGTGGCTCTAGTGCTCGTCGGGCTCCTGGTGAGCGCATTCGGCCTGCTTCACGACGTCCGGATTACGTCGGAGCTCATCCTGCTCGTCTTCCTGCCGCCACTCCTCTTCCAGGCAGCTTTGGAGCTGGACATACGAGGCATAGGCCACGCCCTACCTGTTATCCTCCTCCTCGCCATACCGGGCGTCGCCGTCTCGGCCGTCCTTATCGGTCTCCCCCTCGCCCGCTTCACGCCCGTGTCTCTGTGGCCGGCCCTGCTCTTCGGTGCCTTCATCTCGGCGACTGATCCCGTCGCAGTTGTCTCCGTTTTCCGCCGTCTGGGCGCGCCGCCTGCGCTCACAAGCATCGTTGAGGGCGAGAGCCTTTTCAATGACGGCACGGCGCTCGTACTCTCCAGTCTACTCTTAACGACAGCCGCGACAGGGCACTTTGATGTCCGCGCGGGCATCGTCTCCTTTGTCTGGTCCGTGCTTGCCGGAGCGGGCGTCGGCGTCATCCTGGGGTATGTGGTGTCGGAGGCCACTGGACTTGTGGACGATCCTGCGATCGAGATCACCCTCTCCGCAGCGCTGGCCTTTGGGAGCTACGTGCTGGCCGACGAGATTCATGCCTCCCCTGCGATTGCGGTCGTTCTCGCCGGGATAATCTACGGCAATCATGGCCGGGCCACCCACGTTTCCTCGCAGTCCCGCCAGGCACTCGACACTGTCTGGGACTATGTCGCCTTCCTGGCCAATGCCGCGCTTTTCACCTTCATCGGCCTAGCAGTAAGCCTCTCTGCTCTCCGGCAGGATCTCCTTTGGGACCTGGCTGCCGTTGCCATCGTGCTTGTCGTCAGGGCTCTCATCGTGTACCCGCTCACCCTGGCGTTGCATCGCATCAGCCTGATCTACGGACACTTGCTGTTCTGGGGCAGCCTGCGGGGCGGCGTGGCTCTTGCCGTCGCTCTCAGCTTGCCAGCGACTATTCCGCACCACTCCCTGATCGTCACCATGACCTTTGGAGTCGTGCTCTTCACGATCCTCGTCCAGGGCATCACGATTGAGCCCCTGGCGGAGAGACTTGGAGTCTTGCGCGGTACCGCTACACCTGCCTCTGCTACCCCTGCGCCAGAGGCACCACCCACTGAAGACTCGCCAAACCCGCGAGCACACTGACGAGCCCGTGCCGCAATACTCGGTCTGTTGTACGCCAGGGTGAGGTGCTGGGGGACGAACGACTACGAGACGTCCGGCGATCGCTCTGCTGACCGGATGAGTTCGGCGCGATAGGCATTGACGACATCCCAGGCATGGAGAACCCCCACCAGATGGTGGGGGTTCTCGCGGGCCACCACCGGGATGCGGCGCTGATCTCGCACGCCGAATCGATCGAGCGCCTGCTCCAGGGTCTCATCCGGGTAGACAACCGGACTGCGCTCGATCGATTCGGCGATGACGTGGTCGTTTCCGTCACCCAGTAGATGCTCCTCTATGTCTTCC
>JAICWV010000230.1 GCA_025966365.1 Chloroflexota bacterium
ACCTGACCGCCATCGGACCGGATGGACAATCAATCACCCCGAAAGATCTGGTGGCGCATACTGCCGGATCGTCGTGGGATGGAATCGTTCCCGGCGACGAATGGGGCTCATTCTGGGTTTTCCCAACCTCCGGGTGCTGGGACCTCCACGCCGTTCGCGGCGCCGTGGTGGGCGACGTCTATGTTGACACGGACGCTCCTGCTTTCACCGCCGTGACCTTCAAGCTCGCCTCGCCGCGAAGATCCATCCACTCGGGCCAGAAGGTCACCTTCTCCGTTCATCCCGAAATCGTACCCGGTCCGGTCGAGGCAGGGCTCGCGGGAAGGATCACGATCCGCCGCGCGGGAAAGACGGTTCGGGTTCTCACGCTGAAGGTCGCCGGGCTGCAGACGTACCGGCCGGCAACGCGCCTCACGGTCCAGCGGCCAACCTCGTTCACCGCCCGGGCGCGGGTGAGCTTCAACGGCACCACCATGTCGAAGACGCTCCGATTTCGCGTGCTGCCCGCGTCTGGGAGCTGATCGGGAGCGCCGGTATAATCGGCTGTCTCGATTGAATGCGGGTAGCAGAACCACGCAGATCCGCGGCACATTGCTGGGAGCAGCAAAATTGGTAGAGCAACAGTACGTTACGTTGACGTTTCGCGCATTCCCTGAAGACGGCGAGTATGTGGGGGAGTGCGTCGAGTTGGGGGTGACGAGCTGTGGCGAGACAGCCGGAGTTGCGCTGAATGCCGCCATCGACGCAACGTCGCTCTATCTCGCAGCCATCGAAGAAGAGGGCGAGCGCCAGCGGGTCTTCGCAGAGCGTGGCATCCAGATCGCGACAAGCGACACGGACGGCGCGGCCACTATTCTGGTCCGTCCGTGCGATGTCGTGACTCGCCAGCCTCTTCCACTTGAGCGAGCAATCGCTTAGCTCGTGGCACGGCTGCCACTTCTTTCAAGCGAGCAGGTGTGTGCAGCGTTACGTCGAGCCGGCTACGAGCCCACCAAGGCATCAGGGAGCCATCAGACCTGGAAGAAGTGGACCCCTGATCCAACGTTTGTGACGGTGGTGGTTCTAAGCAAGAAGGAGATTCCACGTGGGACGCTAAAGGGAGTCATCGCACTCACCGACATGGACGAGGACGAGTTTCTGAAGCACGTACGCTGACTCACTCGGTAGCGCGAGGAGCCCAGCTCCCCATCCGGGCGATCATACTCGGAGCTAACGTTCTACACTCGGGGACCGGCATACCTGCCGAGATGCAGGCCGGGACGGCGAACAAGCGGAGTAGCGCGTCATCTCGGTCTGCGCCTGTTCGTCTCAGCACTTGCGACTACCGCTGTACTATGTGCGAGAGGTTGGTGTGTCTGACGAAGAATCGCTGCTCTACTCCCTGGCCGTGCGGCTGATCCCCAGCCGGGCCAGCCAAGGCGGCGGTTCGAGCCGGCAGATCCTCGCCGGGCAGGTTCCTGACGACCTGCCCGTTCCGCTTCCCGTTCCTCCCGAAGCTCAGGTAATCGGGTCTGTTATCGACGGCGACTACCTAAAGATCGTGCTGGACACCAATCGCACCCCGCAGCAGGTTATCGCGTTCTATTCGGACGAGCTATCACGGTCTGGATGGACAGCCCTGGAGTCGGGGCGATCGCGTGGCGGTTTTGAGCAAGCCAGTCACGGGCATAGCGTCTTCCGATCAGACCTCGGTCCTACACTACACATCAACACCCTCGCCTATCCGGACGTGCCGACCGAGGTTCGGCTGGACCTCGATTTCGGTGGTGACCAGTCGGGCGCGGACGAGGTCGCTCGGCGATCCGCCGGCGTCCATCCCATTCCAACGCTGCCTGAGTTGGCGCCGCCCGCCGGAGCGACATTACAGCCGATGGGCGGCGAAGCCAGTCCGGTGGGGACATCAGCCCAGGCCGGGCTGATTACCTCACTTGATCTCAGCGCGGTTGCCACCCATTACGCCGGGCAGATGCGAAAGGCCTGGTGCCGCGAGCGCGATCGCGGTCAGGGGAACCTTCTGTCCTGGAGCACCTGGGAGGTGGAACACCCCGAGCATGGGCCAAGTCAGGGACTCTTTCTCGCCCTCCAGCAGGTCAACGACGCGACGAGGTACTTCCTCTATGTTCGCGTCGCCTGGACGGCATGACCACCCGGCCAGGCTTAGAGCAGGACCACACGTTCGGCCAGCGTCTTGAGCCGCAGCTGGCTGATCCCTCGACTCTCGGCGTACATGTCGATGATTACGTCGTCCCTGCGCCAGCGCAAATGGTTCGACCATACGGTGGCCAGCGGGGTGCCGTCGAGTAGTGCTCCAGCGGGATTCCCGAGAACCAGCTCCCGCCGTAGAGCGGCGGGAGACGGCACGATCGTCTCCATGACGATCTCCCCTTCGTCTCCTCGGTACTGCACCAGGCCCACTATGGAGTAAGCGATACGCTCGTCGGGCGGAGGAAGGTTCGAGGGAATCCGCCTCGGCTGCCCGAACGGCGGAAAGGCCGCTCCCACGAAGTCACTGAGCGAATACGGTATGTGAGCCAACTGCGCGAGACGATCGCCGTCCGGAGCGGCGATCGGGGGCGTGACCGCAGCAAACGAGTAAGTTCCGGGCGGGGGAAGGAGTGGACCAACTGGAAGAGACGGCATGGTTAGTCAATCCGCGGACAGAGCGCTTGTTCTGAGCCCATCACGCGATCACCTGCCAATTCTAGGCAGTGTGCCGACCCCGCCTGTACGCATCTACCGCATTCATGAGTACCAGGCCGGTGCAGAGGAGGTCGAGAACAAGTAGGGCTTCGGCGCCCGTTGACTTCATCCAGAGGGAGCCGTAAGGCG
>JAICWV010000144.1 GCA_025966365.1 Chloroflexota bacterium
CACGGAGACACACCGTGAGATCGCGCTGGTCGAGCATCCGGAGCGGCCTATTCCGCTGGAGCACTATTACGTCACCCAGGGCAAGCTGCACCTGGTGCGCGACGCTGCCGGCCGGCGGCGGGCCATGTTTCCCAGGGAAGGCCCGACCGAATCGCCCCATCCTGCTGATGTGATCCGCGAGCTGCGGCAGGCCGAGCTTCTTCCCGCCATCTGGTTTGCCTTTAGCCGCCGCAACGTCGAGGAGGCGGCGCAGCTCTGCGCCCTCTCCGCGCCGAAGCCGCACGGGGAGCAGCGCGCGGCCATCGAGTCCGCCATCGCCTGGACGCTCGACATCCTTCCCGAGGAAGACCGGGGCCTTCCCCAGCTCTCCATGCTGGTGAGTCTCCTGCGGCGTGGCGTCGGCTTCCATCACGCCGGCCTGCTTCCGCCCCTCAAGGAACTGGCGGAGCGCCTCTTCAGCCAGAACTTGCTCTCCGTCATCTGTGCCACCGATACGCTGGCTGTGGGCATCAATATGCCCGCCCGCACCGTCGTTATCAGCAGCATGGATCGCCCCTTCGGCGGCACGCTGACGCCCAACGACTTCAGCCAACTCACCGGTCGCTCCGGTCGCCGCGGCATCGACAAGCGCGGCGCCGTGGTCATGCTCCCCTCCAGGCACTATGCCTTTGAGGAGGAGTACCGCAAGGTCTGCTCGCCACTCACTCCCATCATGAGCACCTTTGCCCTGCGTTACAGCACCCTCCTCTCTGCCATGGAAGGCGGGGACGAGCGGCTCGCCAACGTGGTCCGCGCCAGCCTGCGTCAGTTCCAGATGCGGGCCAGCGCCCGGCGCGCCCAGGACGAGATCGAGACCCTGCGTGTAGAGCTTGGCGGCGATCGCAACGTTGACGAGGATGAGATTCGGGACTATCTCCTGCTTCAGGCCAATCTCTCCGATATGGAGAAGGAGCAGAAGCGGGCCAGGCGTGCTCGCAGCAAGAGCAACGCGCGCGGCGCCGCTGGCCGGCGCTATGACCGTGCCAGGGAGGAGCGAACCCGTCTCTCGGCCCTCCTCAAGGAGCACCCCGCTCACGGTCGGACGCAGGCGCTGGAGCGCGAGGACCCCGAGCGCGTGGCGCTCCTTCGCGCCGTCAACCGGCTGTCGGTCCAGATCGAGCGCGACCGGCTGGAGTGCGACCAGGAGGCGGTTGAAACCGCCGCTGCTGTCCGCACCGTCCTCACCCGGCTCGGCTACGTCTCCAAACGCGGCCTCACCCGGAAGGCCCTGGGCCTCCGCGAGATCGTGGCCCCCGCCGGGATCGTCCTCTCGGAGATGTATACCCGCGGAGCCTTCGATGACCTGGATGCGGCGGAGATGGCAGAGGCTATCTCCTGGTTCGCCAACGATCAGGATCGCCGCCGCTTCAACCGCTTCCGCCTCGACCGCCGGCTGTATGCCATCCACCAGGATGCCGAAGAGGTGTTCTCTCGCGTTTCCCGGGCAGAAGAGGATGAGGGCATCAATCTGGCCCAGGGCCCTAGCCGCTGGTTCCACGGCGTGGCCTATGCCTGGTGTACCGGCGCCTCGGTGGAGGAGATTGCCTCCCGGGTCGCGCTGGGTGAGGGCGACATCGTCAGCGTCCTCAACAAGACGGTGGATCTGCTGGATCAGTTCGAGGGCATGCTGGCGCAGCACAGCGACGCCCATCTGCTGATGGTGGTGGCCGAGGCCAAGCGGCTGCTGGTCCGCGGGCTGGTGGCGATGGTCCGCTCCGGCGACCGCATCGCCGAGCCAAGTACCGCGTAGCGCCGGGAGGCCCTTCCCCCTCGGTCTCCGATTCGTGATCATCGGGGTGACGATGGCGAGGAGCCAGATTTTGCAACGGATTGCGGGCTGAAGCCGTCGGCTACGGCGTGGTCGCCATAACGGCGGAACCATGTAGCGGAGGGCTCCAGCCCGCAGTCCAGCATACTACCCAACAGAGTACATTGGAATGAGGCTTCTTTCCCCATGACACAGCCCGTTCCGCGCTACATCAGCCGCTCCTCCGATGAGCTGCACCGGCTGATTCAATCCCAGCCTGACCGCTGCCCGATCTGCAGCTTCGTGGCCATCGCCATCCGTCGGCACATCGACTCGCTTTTTTATGAGATGGTCAACGACATTCCCACGCGGGAGGCAATCCGCAAGTCGGCGGGCTTCTGCAAGCCGCACTCACTGCTGGTGGCCGAGCAGGCAGACGCCCTGGGCACGTCCCTTATCTACGGCGATGTGCTGAAAAACGAGCTGACGGCGCTGGACGATGGGCAATTCGACCGTCCGCCCAACACGGTGGGCGCGGTGGCCCGGATCCTGGACGGCTCCATGCCGGGCCGCGCGGCCTGCCCCGCCTGCCGCGAGGAGCGCGGCCAGTCGGAGATCGCCATTGACGCGCTCCTCGAAGGGATGCGGCATGACGAATTCGCCGCCGCCTTCGGGCTCTCCGCCGGCCTCTGCCTCCCGCACTTTCGCGTCGCCTTCCTCCGCGCCCGCGACCCCGCCGCCTGGCGTCGGGTCCTGGAGGTGGAGCGCGCCGCCCTGGCGCGTCTGACCGGCGAGCTGCAGGCGCTGGCCCGCAAGTACGACTACCACAACGCCGAGGTAGAGATGGGCGATGAATCCGATTCCTGGCGCCGCGCCCTCTTTCTGGCCGCCGGCTGGCCGGAGGGAAACGGGTGAGCGGGAGCGCGTGGTTCGTCGCCGGATCGGCGGCGCTGGCCTCCGGCGTGGAGTTCGTGGAGGCACTTACCATCGTTCTGGCCGTCGGGTTTACCCGCCGCTGGAGAGATGCCTTCGAGGGGGCCATCGCGGCGGCCGTTGCGCTTGCGGTGATCGTGGCCGTTCTGGGGCTGGGCCTTCTGCAATTGGTGCCGCTGGACGCCCTGCGCACCGTGATCGGCACCCTACTGCTCCTCTTCGGCCTCAAATGGCTCAAGAAAGCGATTCTCCGCTACAGCGGCTTCAAGGCGCTCCACGACGAGGAGGCGACCTTCCGCGAGGAGGTCGAAGCGCTCAGGATCCGTGGGAGCGAGCGCGGACGCGACTGGTTTGCCGTGTCCACCGCCTTCAACGGCGTCTTCCTCGAAGGGCTGGAGGTCGTCTTCATCGTCATTGGCATGGGAGCGGCGGGAAGGGCGCTGCTGCCGGCCACGCTGGGCGCGGTGGTGGCGGGGATTATCGTCATCACCGCCGGTTTTGCCCTGCACCGGCCTCTCAAGTCGGTTCCGGAGAATACGCTGAAGTTCATCGTCGGCATCATGCTCACCTCCTTCGGCACCCTCTGGATGGGCGAGGGGCTGGGCGTGAAATGGTGGAACAACGACTTCTTCATTCCCGTCCTGGTGGTGGGCTATGTGGTGGTGGCGCTCCTCTTCATCGGCTGGCTCAAGACCAGGACGCAGACACGTATGGCGTCATGACCTGGCTGAGAAACGCCATCCTGTGGATCTACGACTTCCTGGCGGAAGATATCGTGCTGGTCATCGGCACTGCCGTTGCCCTGCTGGTTGCGCTGGGAGTCTCCCGCGCCAATCCGCGCGCTGCGGGGTTCGTCCTCTTCGCCGTCGTGATCGCCGTCATCGCCACCAGCATCTGGCGAACCGTCTCGTCGGCCGCCTGAGCCGGATGAGCAACCGGGTTTGACGTGGAACAGAATCTAGAGCGCGCCCACGCGCGTGACAACAGGCGCCTGATCGCGGCACTCCAGGAAAACTGGATGGCAGAGACCGAGGGCGCGCATACCTACCGCGCCCTGGCCGAGGGAGAGCGGGACCCGACCCGCCGGGAGATCCTCATCGAGATGGCGGAAGCCGAGGAGCGTCATGCCGCCAGGTGGGCCCAAAGACTGCAAGAGCTCGGCGCCTTCCCGCCCACCCCCTCGAGCACGCTGGCGCAGAAAGCGCGCGACCGCGTCATCAAAGGCGGCGGCACCATGGCCGTCATCAAGCAGATGGAGGCGGACGAGGATCGCGACATCGAGCGCTACCGGCGTCACCTCTCAGAGCTCGACGATCCTGCCTCACAGGCGATCGTCCGGGAAGCGCTGACTGACGAGCAGCAGCACCGCAAGCGGCTGGACACCATCCTGTCCGAGCAGCCGCTATCGCCGCAGACAGCCGTCGATAACATCCTTCGCCGCGAGAGCTGGCATCGGGCGGGGGGTGGATGGATCGGCGATGCGATCTATGGGGTCAACGACGGGCTCGGCGCCATCTTCGGCATCGTCTCCGGCGTTTCCGGCGCCACCGCGGGAGCCCAGCATTACGTGGTGATCGCCGGGCTGGCCGGAATGCTGGCATCGGCCCTCTCCATGGGCTCGGGTGCCTACCTCGCCACCAAATCCGAGAACGAGATGCACGAGGCGCAACTCTCCCGGGAGCGGCGCGAGATCGAGGAGGACCCGGAGGAAGAGAAGCATGAGCTGGAGCTCATCTACCGCCTGCGCGGTTTCAGTCCCGAAGAGGCCCGGCTGCTGGTCGATCGCGTCTCCCAGAATCAGGATCTCTTCCTGGAGACGCTGGCGCAAATGGAGCTCGGCATGTCTCCGGAGCCGCCGGGCAACCCGATATCCGCCGCCATCTCCGGCAGTATCTCTACCGCCATTGGCGCCATCATCCCCGTCATCCCCTTTTTCTTTTTGACCGGCTTCACCGCGATCATCGTCGCGGCCATCGTCTCCCTGATCGCTCACTTCGCGGTGGGGGCCGCCAAGACGCTCGTCACCATTCGTAGCTGGTGGTCGAGCGGCCTGGAGATGACGATCGTGGGTGCAGTGGAAGGTGTGATCACCTACATCGTCGGCGTCGGCTTCGCGCACCTGTAGCTAGAACACCGGTCATGAAGTCAGGCCGCCTGCGCGGCGGGCAGATGCTGTATGGCGTGGAGATTGTGGACAACGGCGCAGCGACGGAGATCGAAGAGGTTCTTGCGAGTCCCACGGTAGCGTGCCCGATGTCCCTGCCAGTGCCCCATGTGGGCCAAGGCATGCTCAACCGGCACCCGTTCCCGCAACTTCGCTCTCCCGTGTGCGGTCAGTTGTCGCGCACGTAACTCCTGCAGCAGTCGTTCGTCTGGATGGATGTGGACGCTGCGTCCGGTGGCACTGGTGGTGCAGCGCTCACGCAGGGGACAGACCTGACAATTATCCTCGGGGAAGTGCACCGTCTGACCGGGGTGGAACGGGATGACCACATGGTTGGGACACCGGATGGTGCTGGCCTCCCAATTGAGTACGAAGGAGGTCTTGGCATAGCGGTCACCATTGCGCACGGGCCATGCTTTGCAATAGATGGTCAGGTCTTCCGGGCGGGCGCGGACCAGATCACTGGCCAGGTAGCCGCGATCGAGGTGGATCTCCCGCAACTGGACATCCTGTCGGCCCAGGTCGACCAGGAGTGTATCAGTCACGCTCGCCTCTGGGGCATTCGCCGCCGTGATGCCCACCGCTCGGACCAAGCCTGAGTCGAGATCGCGCAGGACGTGGCGTTTGTAGCCATCGAAGAGGTGGCTTTTACTCTTCCGCCCATGTCGCATCTCGCTCTCCTCCACACTGATCCGGCGATCCTTCGCCACGCCGCGGCGCAACTGGAGAACGTTGTCCGGCAGGACTTCGACATCTTGGTCCCGCACGGTGGCAGCGATCCCAACAGCGGAGCGGGCCTCCTCCGGCACCGCCGCCTGCTGCTCCAGCAGGGTCTCCACGGCTCCCAGAGCCACCAGCACCTGGCTCAGTGCGGCCGTCCGCTCTGCCGGATCGTCCCAGTTGCAGTCCAGTGCAGCCTTGAGACTCTGCTCGCCGCTCAGCAGCGGCACCTGCGCCTCGACTGCCACCTCCGTCAGCCCCCGCCCCTGCTGACGCGCGATCACGCCCAGCGCTTTCCGGAGGGCGTGGCCCAGGAGGTTATACGTATCTTCCACCCGGCCAGCGCCCCAGAGCGGACTACTGTCCAGCGCGGCACGGAGCTGCCGGCTCCCCACCGCCCTGGTCTCGGCTGCCAGCTCGACGGTCCGCTCGATCAGCCGGCGATCCATGTCGTGCTCGATCAGCCGCTGCCGGAAGGTGAAAAGTGCTCCTTTGCTAAACGGGGCGTGCTCGACATCCAGACAGTCGAGAACCAACTGCCAGCGCCGATCCATCACCGTCGCCTCGATGACCTCATCATCACTGGCGCCGGTATACGCTTGCAGGATCGTGGCGAGTGCCAGTTGTGCTGGTGGGACCGGTGGGTGACCGCGCGTGCTGTCCTTGTAGAGGGTGCCAAGCTCCGTCTGGAAGGCCTCGTCGAAGAGGTCGTGTCGATGCTGCCGGAGGAAGACGAAGAGCTTCGCACGCTTGATCAGCCGCAGGATCGTCTGCTCGGCTGCTGATGGATCCATCGGTGGCTGCCACAGGGGAGGACGCATGACCGGTCTGCCTTTCTCTGAGGAGATGGTCCCTCAGCAGACCAGATCGCACCACTCCCGTCAACCGTTCTCATGACTACCTGGCCGGTGTTCTAGATGCCGATATACACGGCGACGCCGATCCCGGCCAGCACGACTCCGGTAATGAGCATGCCGTGCTCTTCCAGCCACTCACCCTTCACCTGGTACCCGGCTGCCGTCGCGGCCACGGTCAGGACCACAAAGGTGGCCACGGTCGCCAGGGTAAAAGACAGCAGCGTTCCCAGTACCGCTCCGATGCCGACAGCGCTGGCTGCGAGGGCCACGGGGAGGATGGTCAGGTCGGGAGATGCGGCCGCGCCGAACGGTCCGGCGATGGCGGCAAAGCGATGGACGAGTGATCCCTGAGCATGATCGTGGGGATGGTCGTGATCGTGGTCATCGGGGTGGTGATGGTGACCGTGGCCGGTCAGCGTCCAGACGACAAAGCCCAGACCGGTGAGGACGAGGATTACGCCGACGATATGACCCTGCTGCGCCTCGAACCGAGCGCGAAACTGGAGGCCGACGGCGGCAATGATGCCCGCGATGACGAGCGACGTCAGCACGTGACCGATAGACGCCAGAAAACTGATGCGGGCGACGTGGCCGAGAGTCCAGCGCTGCGTGCGGGCGATAACCGCCAGCGGAACCCAGTGATCGGGCAGGATGGAATGAAGAAAGCCAACCATCGCAGCCGCGGCAATAAGCAGGGGAACGGACGAAGACATGGCCGAACCGCCTCCGGGACTACGACGGTTTCTGCCGCGGCAGCGCGGTGATCGTAATCTGCTTGGTGGAGGTGATATCCCCCAGCCGGATATTTTTCGCCCCGATCACGGTGATGGTGTCGCCGGAGTTGAGATCGGCAAAGGTCCCCCGACGTCCATCGGGCATAACGATGCGCGTCGACTTGCCCACGGTGAGCAGAACCGACTGGCTCCCGAAGCGAGCTGTGAGGGTGGTGTTGAACTGCCCCACCTCGGTGATGACCCCATGCCGCGCCGTAAACGAGTGGAGATCCAGATCGCGCAGCGACCCGGCGCCGTACACCAGTGCCCGTTGCTGGTCGGGACGTCCCTGCGCGATGATCCGGTCGCCCACCCGATAGGCGCGGATCGACACATGCACCTTATCAGTGGTCGTCACCGGCGTCGAGGGGCCGATGAGAAGCGTCACCACTGTCCCGGCGTTCAGCCGCAGTGCCATCTCCTGACCGTACTTGTGACTCACCAGGCTGATGTAGGTGCCGGAAAGGCGGCTGACGGTATTGCCGGAGCCCTTTGGGCACGTGCGCGTCTTCAGGAGGTAGGGTGCGAGCGGATGCTGATGGAAATCCAGGGACGACGTCAGCGAGGGCGCTTCGCGATCCCAATGGGTCAGCGCCGGAAGCCGGAAATCCTGCTCGATGAACTTGAGGATGGAGTTGAAGTCGAGCGTGGAATGATCGACCGTGTGCGAGCGCGCGTAGGGCGAGATGATGAGGGTGGGGACACGGGGGCCCAGGCTGATGAAATTCCGCCTGGGTGGTGCCACGTGGTCGTAGAAGCCGCCGAAGTCGTCCCAGGTCAGCACGATCAGCGTGGACTTCCAGTCCGGCCCCTGCATGATGGCGTTGATCTGCTTCACCGTCCAGTTCTCACCCAGGCAGACGCTGAATGGCGCGTGCTCACTGAGGGCGGCGCGGGTGACGAGCCAGGAGACGGAGGGCAGCTTCCCGGCGCGCGCGTCGTGGATGAAGCGCTTGTCGGAGATATTGGCCTTGGTCTTCCAGAGCCGGGAGTAGCGGACGCTCCGGATGGCATCGAAGGAGTCCCAGATGTATCCGGGCTGATACTGTCCGGGAGCGTAATAGCGCCAGGAGACGTGATAGCGCTGGAAGGTATCGGCCAGGGTGGGGATGTTGAAGCAGGGCCTGGTAAGTGAGGCCTTGCCGGTCGCGGCATTGATCACGTTGACGAGAGCGTACGGTCCGGAATCGCAGCCCCAGGCGTGGTGGGTCTGCCCGCGGGGGTTATCCACGGTGTTGGCCGAGTTGCTGGCGATCGTGACCAGATGGTTGGGGAAGCTGGGACCGGAGATGGTGGAGAAGAAGTGGTCGTCGAGGGTGAAGTGCCCGGCATAGCGCCAGTAATTGGGAATATCGGCGCGACTCATCTCCGTGTCCGCAATATCGCGCCCGCTCTGAATCGCCCCCGGGAGCAGGTCGAACCGGTCCATGCGTCCCCCGTCGATGGCAAACGCGGCTGAGTCCCCGGCATGACCGATGTCGAGCAGGGTATGGTCGGGGGTGCGGCCCATCTTGATGACGCGCCCATCAGAGGTGTGCGCATAGCGTGCGCCGTCAGCGCCGGGAAACCGGCCGAAGTAGTTGTCGAACGACCGATTCTCTTTATCGATGATGACGATGTGCTTGATCGGGTAACGGGCAGCGTGCGAGACAGGGGTCTCCCTGGCGGGGGGCGGCGGTGATGGCGCCGCCAGCGAGAGGGGCCGCTGGAAGGCGAACACCGATAGCGCGGCACAG
>JAICWV010000166.1 GCA_025966365.1 Chloroflexota bacterium
AAGCGGGCCTTTCCGGGTCCCCGCCGCAGCGAGTGGAACCGGAGGATCGGCCCCGACCACACCTGTGACGCCAAGGCATACTCTGGAGATGCATGCACCAAAGCCGCTCTGTGGACCGGCGGGCGATTGCAAATCGCCCCTACATTTCAGCCGATCGCACATCGCCCGTACATCTCAGCCCATTGACAATCGGTACCACATCCCAGCCGATTGACAACCCGCACCACATCTCAGCCGAGTGCACATCGTCCCTACACCTCCAATTTGTATATCGGCCGCAGCACGGCGATTGCACATCACCCCCGTGTCTCCAACCCAATTTGTACGTCGGCCTGAGCATGGCGATTGGAAATTGCACCGATATCTCAGGCACTCCTGCGTGGCGCGGCATGGCCCGCCGATGCGCGGGGAGGGACTGGCATTCTCAGCGTCTGGACCGATATGCTGACCGATGCGAATAAGTTTGCATAACCCGGACTTCCAACTGGGAACCCGGGATTGGTCATAACCGAATGCTTCGTAACGGTCCCCGTAACGATTGGAAGACGCGCCATCCCTAAAGTGTGGGGTGGAAGTGGAGAGAACATGACAGTGAACGTACAGAGCCTGTTGGGTGTGGTCCGGCGCCGACGGGTGTCGGGAGAGGCCGCGACTCAGTCGGAAGGAATTTCGCGCCCCACCGTTATTCCGGTTCCGGACATCGCGCCCAACGATCCGCTGGTCGCGTATCTGCAGAGTGCAGCGGCGGCGGTGGATGTTGACCAGCTGGAGCTCGATTCCCCGGCGCTGCGAACCATGAAGGCGAACGGGGTCCAGATGCTGGTCCCGCTGGTGAGCCAGGGTGAGCTGATCGGCCTCCTCTGCCTGGGGCCGCGCCTCAGCCAGCAGGAGTATTCGGCCGACGACCGCTCGCTCCTCAACAACCTCGCCGCTCAGGCTACTCCGGCCGTTCGGGTGGCGCAGCTGGTGCGCCAGCAGGAGGCGGAGGCGCAGGAGCGAGAGCGGATCGAGCACGAGCTTCAGGTTGCGCGCCTTATCCAGCACACCCTGCTCCCGAAGACGCTGCCCGAGCGGCCCGGCTGGCAGCTGGCGGCATATTACCAGCCGGCACGAGAGGTCGGCGGCGACTTCTACGACTTCATCGAGCTTCCGGACAACAAGCTCGGAATCGTGGTCGGCGACGTGACGGACAAGGGGGTTCCAGCGGCGCTGGTCATGGCAACCACCCGGAGCATGATGCGTTCTGCGGCCCAGCGCATCGACTCGCCTGGGGAGGTGCTGGAGCAGGTCAACGAAGCGCTCTGCCCGGATATCCCCACCAATATGTTCGTCACCTGTCTCTACGCCGTCCTGGATACGTCCACCGGTCAGCTTCGGTACGCCAATGCGGGGCACGATCTGCCCTACCACCGTCACGGTGACGATGCCTCCGAAATGCGTGCGACCGGAATGCCGCTGGGACTGATGGAAGGCATGGCCTATGAGGAGAAGGAAACAGTGCTGGAGCCGGGTGACACGCTCCTCCTTTACAGCGATGGGCTGGTCGAGGCGCACAGCCGGACCGGCGACATGTTCGGGTTCCCGCGGACGCGCGACCTGATCGGCAGCTTCAGCAAGAAGGCGGACGAGCTGATCGACTTCCTTCTCACTCAGCTCTCCCACTTCACCGGCCCCGGCTGGGAGCAGGAGGATGATATTACGCTCGTGACCATCCATTGCTCCGCATCGCACCGATCCGCCTGGCTACACTCCCCGGAGGAGGATGGGGTGAGCGATCAAAGGGACCTCGGCGACTTCTCGATCCCCAGCGTCCCCGGCAATGAGCGCATGGCGATGGACGGGGTGAGCGAGGCGGTAGCCGGGCTGTCCATTCCCGAGCGACGGCTGGAGCAACTCAAGACGGCGGTGGCCGAGGCCACCATGAACGCCATGGAGCACGGTAACCACTTCCAGGAAGACATGCCGGTGCTCATCCGCGTTCAGCAGGCAGACGGCGATCTGGTCATCCGCATCACGGATCAGGGCGAGCCGTATATTCCCGAGAACCCGGAGTCGCCCGATCTGGAGTCCAAGCTCGCGGGGCTGCAGACACCGCGGGGATGGGGGCTCTTTCTCATCCAGAACATGGTGGACGAGATGAACGTGATCAACGACGAGTCCGGTCATACGATCGAGCTCATCGTGCACCTGAAAGGAGATTCGCATGGCGACTCAGTTTGAAGCTCAGGTGCGACAGGGGCCCGACCTGGTCGTGCTCGACCTGCACGGGGACATCAATTCCTTCGCTGAGAGCGCGCTCAACGGGGCGTACGCCGAGGCAGAGGCGGCACACCCCGCCGCTGTCCTGCTCAACTTCGGCGATGTGAGCTACATCAACAGCACGGGTATTGCCCTGATCGTCGGCCTCCTGGCCCGCGCTCGCGCCGCCGGCCGCAAGCTCTTTGCCTGCGGCCTGAGCGAGCACTACGTGGAGATTTTCAACATCACCCGCCTCGCCGACTTCATGACGCTGTTCCCCGATGAGGACAGTGTGCTTGCCGGTCGTTCAGCGCCTGAAGGCGCAGTGTAAGGAGAATAAGTATGCCGCAACCTCAGCTCGCGACAAACGTCCGGAAGGTAAGCGACGACGCCTGCGTTCTGGACATCGAAGGGGAGATGACCGCATTCGCCGAGAAAGTTCTCACGGATGCCTACAATCTCGCCACTGACGACGGCGCCCGTGTCATCATCCTCAACTTCGAGAACCTGCAGTACATGAACAGTAGCGGCATCGGTCTTCTGGTGACGCTGCTGGTCCGGATCAACCGCGCCAAGCAGCGCCTCCTCACCTACGGACTGAGCGACCACTACAAGCACATCTTCGAGCTGACCCGGCTCAACGATGCCATCGGCATCTTCGACACCGAGGATCAGGCCCTCAATGCGGCCCACGCCTAGCAAGGAGCACTCCGATGACTGATCAGACAGAAGTATCGCCGCCGACTCCCAGCGGATGGGCGGAGCCCACACCGAAGGTCCGGTTGTCGCACGTGCCGGAAGGCGCCATGAACCTGAATGTAGAGGGGCGCCAGCTCAGCGGCCCGCTCCAGGGCTTCGGCCCCATGTGGCAGAAGACCTACACGGTGTCGCTCCCGGAAGGGACCGCCTCCCCCGAAGAAGTCGTCAGCGCCTGGAAGGAAAACTTCAAGGACTTCTGGCTGCCTGGCGACCACTTCTACGCGCCGCTGGCCGGCCTGAACCCGGGAGAGGTTGCCCTCATCAACTCCAGGGAATCGGTGCCGGGCGGGCTCATGAAGCTGTCCACCGGTGTCATGGTGGTCTACTCCGACGAGACCTCGTTTACCCTCATGACCACGCAGGGTCACCCTTTCTCGGGATGGGTCACCTTCAGCGCCTTTGAGGACGAAGCAGGCACCAAAGTCCAGGCCCAGGTACTGATGCGCGCCAACGATCCCATGTGGGAGTTCGGGATGCGCTTCCTGGGCGGTCACAAGACCGAGGATCGGATCTGGCAGCACACACTCAGCTCTGTCGCCGCCCACTTCGGCGTGCAGTCGGACGTGGCCACGGAGATTCTCTGTGTTGACAAGAAGCTGCAGTGGGGGCGTGCCAGGAACATCTGGCACAACGCCGGCATTCGATCCGGCCTGTACCTGACGGTGTATCCCTTCGTTCGCTTCCGCGCCGCCGTGCGCAGCTCGCGCCGCGCGTGACATTGATCCCCGGCAGCCGCGATGCCATCGTGGTGGGCTCCGGCCCCAACGGCATGGCGGCCGCAACCCGGCTGGCGCAAAATGGCCATTCGGTCACCGTCGTTGAAGCCCAGGATACGGTCGGAGGGGCGGCACGGTCGCTCGAGCTGACGCTTCCGGGGTTCGTCAACGACTTTGGCGCCGCCATTCTCCCGCTGGGCGCGGCGTCTCCGTTCCTTCGTGGGCTTCCCCTGGAGGCGCATGGGGTGGAATGGGTCCACCCCGGGGTGCCCCTGGCTCACCCCCTGGACGATGGGTCCGCCGCGGTGCTCTATCGCTCGGTAGACGACACGGCCGACGGCCTGGGATCTGATGGGAGGGAGTACCGGAAGATCATGGGGCCGTTCGCGCGCAATTGGGAGTCGTTGACGGATGATCTCCTGGCGCCGCTTCGGCCTCCCCGGCATCCGCTCCTCATGGCGCGCTTTGGTCTCTACGGACTGCGGCCGGCCACCAGCCTGGCCGGCCACTTCCGCGGCGCGCGGGCCCGCGCCTTGATCGCCGGCCTGGCCGCGCACTCCTTCTTGCCGCTCACTCGCCGGCCCAGCGCCGCCTTTGCCTTGATGCTGGGCATGCTGGGTCATGGCGTGGGATGGCCCTTTCCGCGCGGCGGCACACAGTGCTTCACCGACGCCCTCGTCTCCTACTTTCGGTCCCTTGGGGGTGAGATCGTCATCGGGAGTCCGGTGCGCTCTCTGGGGGATCTGCCGGAGGCTCGCGCCACCCTCTATGACGTCACGCCGAGGCAGATGCTCTCCATTGCCGGCCCGGAGCTTTCCGGCATGTACCGCCGCCAACTCGAGCGCTACCGCTACGGTCCGGGTGTCTTCAAGCTGGATTACGCCCTGAGCGGCCCGATTCCCTGGACAGCCGATGAGTGCCGTCTGGCGGGAACCGTTCACCTCGGTGGCACGTTCGAGGAAGTGGCGGCCGGCGAGGCAGCGGTCTGGCGTGGGGAGGCTCCGGAGAAGCCGTTCATTCTTCTCGCGCAGCAGAGTCTCTTCGATGCTACCCGCGCACCCGAAGGCAAGCAGACAGCCTGGGCCTACTGCCACGTGCCCAATGGCTGCACCGAGGACATGACGGACCGGATCGAGGCGCAGATTGAGCGCTTTGCCCCCGGCTTTCGTGACCTGATCCTGGACCGGCACGTGTTGAGTCCAGCGGGGCTGGAATGTCGCGACGCCAACCTGATTGGTGGCGACATCAACGGCGGGGTCCAGGACCTCTGGCAGCAGTACACGCGGCCCGCTATAAAACCCATTCCCTATACGACGCCGATCAAGAACCTGTATCTGTGCTCGTCATCGACGCCTCCGGGCGGTGGGGTTCACGGGATGTGCGGCTACTTCGCCGCCGAGGCAGCCTTGAAGCGCTCGTTCAGGTAGCGGTGGAGACGAGGACGCGATTGATCGCGCCCTGACAACGGACACGCTGATGGGTACATTCCGTTGTCAGACCTACCACTCGGTGAGCTTCCAGATCTCGGGACGGACACTTCCGGCTTCGACGCCAATCTCAGCGTAGATACTGACAGCTGCCCTGACGTGGCCGATGGCCTCCTGGCTGCGCCCTTGAAGATGCAGCAGGTCGGCGAGATTGTTGTGGAGGGCTGCCTCGCGGTGCCGGTCGCCCTGGGTGATGCTCAGTGCCAGCGCCTCCTCCGCCCACGTTTGTGCCTGGTCGAGGTCTCCTCCCTCGCGAGCGGCGAGCGCCAGGTTGTTGGCGGCCGCCGCGCGCATGGCATGATCGCTGAGCTGCTCGGCAAAGGCCAGACTCCGCTCCAGGTGTTCTCGCGCGTGCGCGTGATCGCCGCGCGCGTTGGCCAGGATGCCGAGCAGATTGTGCGCCTGGGCCAGCGCCTGGCGATCGTCCGCCTCTTCAGCCAGCATCAGGGCCCGTTCGGCAAGACACCGAGCGTCGCCGGCGCGGGACTGATGATGGCAGACAAGGCTGCGGTCGGCGACAATGCGGGCCAATCCGGCTGTATCGCGTTCCGCCTCCAGGGTATCCAGAGCGGCCTCCAGATAGCTCTCCGCCAGGTCCCACTCGCCGCTGCGGCTGTACACGAGTCCGAGCTTGTGCTCGATAGCGGCCAGGGCGGAGCCATGGAGCGAGGACGCAGCGGTCTCATAGCTGCGAACGGCCGCGGCGTACTCTCCAAGAGTTGTTTCAAGGTCGCCGATGGCCGCATGCAGCTCTGAGGTATCCGGGTGTCCCAATGCCAGTGCCGTCCGGAAATGCTCCAGCGCCTCGCGGTTGGCATAGAGGGAGCGGGCATGGTTACCGGCGCGCCGGAAATACTCGGCGGCATCCGCGTCGTCACCTGCATTCCGGAAGTGGGCCGCGATCTTCCCGGCATCCTCGCTCCGTCCGCGGCTGCGCTGGACGAGCGTTTCGGCAACCCGCCGATGGAGAAGGCGGCGGCGGGCCAGACTGGTTTCCTCATAGACGGTCGTGCGCAATTTTTCGTGATTGAAGTCATAGGCAGGCACCGGCGAGCTCTGTCCGATCTCCGAGATGATCCCGGCACCGATACTCTCTTCCAGAGCGGTGATGACCATCTCCTCGTCGCGCCCGCTGGCGCCGCGTACGGTCTCGAAATCGAACGAGTGCCCGATCACCGCCGCCGCGCTCA
This sequence comes from Chloroflexota bacterium, assembly GCA_025966365.1. Lineage (GTDB taxonomy): Bacteria > Chloroflexota > UBA5177 > UBA5177 > UBA5177 > JAICWV01. Next base: position 6,391 of record JAICWV010000166.1, read on the forward strand.
GGACCTGCCAGCCGATCTCGCTGATGCCGGCCAGCCGGGCGCGCAGGAGATCTCGCAGCGTCCCGGGAAGCGCCCAGGCTTCCGGCGTTGTGCCCGGATCGAGCGTCGAGAGATAGGCGTGGATGAACAGGGGCAATCCCTCGGTCTCCTCGTACAGCCGTCCGGCCAGCACCTGCATCTTCTTCTCCGACATGCCGTCCACGACCGACTGAATCAGCTGAAGCACGCTCGCTCCATCGAGCCGGCCGAGGTGGACCACGTCTGCAATTTGCGCGCGCTGTAGCTCGGCCACGCGCTGACGGAGTCGGTGTCCCATCGGCATCTGCTCGGTACGCCAGGTCAGGACCAGCGAAAGCGGCTCACCGTGCAGCCGCCGGATGAGCGTGGCCACCAGATCGAGAGAGGCGGTGTCCATCCAGTGCAGATCCTCGACGACGAGGAGGCCCGGCCGCGGTCCTCGAAGCGCCGCCAGCACGACGTCGCTCAGCCCGTCCAGGAACCGGCTTCCGGCACCCGGACTGTCGAGCGGGGGTGGCATGGGGATGTCCGGACGTCGTGTCAGGAGGTCGGGGAGAAGCCGTGAGGCCTCGGAAAGGAACGGGGCCGGAATGTGCGCAAGAGTCCCGCTGCGTTCCAGTGAGTGGACGGCGTCGCGCAGTACGTCGAGGAACGGCGCGTAGGCGAGGTGAGATTCTCCCTCATAACTCCGCGCAGTCAACACCGTTCCACCGTCTGCGCGTACTCTATCGGCCAGCTCCTCGACCAGACGCGTCTTTCCGACCCCGGCTTCCCCCTCGATCACCGCCAGCCGGCCTGCAGAACCGG
>JAICWV010000074.1 GCA_025966365.1 Chloroflexota bacterium
CCGACCAGCCAATGAATATCCGTGTCTGCTTCAGGATCGCTGCCGGACTCGGTCTCCAGCACATTCCATACCGGAACCCCGCTCACGCTCTTCTGTCCCTCGAGCTGATAGCTCGCCAGTGACGGATCGGGCGTGATGCCGGTTGAATCGGGAAAGAGCACGGCGCAAGCATCGTAAACGTCGGACAAAAGCGATTCCTTTGCGGTGCGCTGCCAGTGGTTGCCTGTCGCGGAGGAGCGGGTCCACAGCCGAGGGTTGGTGGCTCCCTCCAGCATGAGGTAATGGGTGCTGCCGGCCACGCGCTTTCCCGAAGCGGATTGGGACCAGCCGCGAATCCAGAGACGAGCGCGGAGTTGGTGGTACCAGATGAAGTACGGTGAGCGATCGGTCACCCTGGAGGCATCGCAGACGCCGGTCGTCTTCCAGTGGGATTTCAGGCCGCTTCGTGTCTGATCGCTGACGGAGCTGATGTGGAGGGTCTGCACGGTGTCCATGGCCCGCGCTGCCGCTTGCAGCACCTCCGTGGCGGAGGGAACGGTTTGCGCCTTCGCCGGCAGAGGACTGCCGAGAAGGAAGGCACAGCCAAGCGCCGACATGGCGAGGCCAGTTACCGGTGCCATGTCTATATGGTAGTTGTGCTATGGCAAGTTGGACCAGTCTCGAACTGCGCAGGCGTGCAACGGACTGCGGGCTAAAGCCCTCCGCTACGTGATCTTTCCGTTATGGCGTAGCCGAGGGCTTTCGCCCGCCCCTACATCAACATACCCTGGAGGACCCCGCTGACATCCGGCTTGCCGGGGACTTCGTGGCAGTCGAGGCAGCGGGCTTCGTAGGCTTCGGCGCCACCTACCATCACCTCGGGGCTGTCGTAGTGAGCAGGGGAGCCGTCGATGAGTCGCTGCGGGAGGACCGCGGTCACGCGCGGGTCCTTGCAGCGCATGCATACCGCACGTAGCTTGGTGACCTCGTCGGCACAGGCGAGCAGTTCGGGCATGCTCCCAAAGGGCTCGCCCCGGAAGTTGCGGTCGAGGCCCGCCACCACCACCCGCCGGCCTTGATCCACCATCCAGAGGCAGGCATCGGGAAGCCCGGCGTCGAAGAACTGTCCCTCGTCGATAGCTATGACGTCCGGTTGCGGCGTCATCGAGAGCACGATGGTCAGGATCTCACGGGCGGTGTCCACTGTATAGGCGTGACGGTGGATGCCGTCGTGCGAGGAGATGTCGGAGTGGCTGTACCGCGTATCGATGCGCGGCTTGAAAAGAAGCGTTCGCTGCCCCGCGATCTCGGCTATATGGACCACGCGGATCAGCTCGCGCGACTTGCCCGAGAACATGGGACCGCAGATGACGAAGAGAGAGCCCTTCTTGCTCATGCGGAGTCCTTTGTCGAGGAACGGAGGCAGGGGGACTCGATTATAGCGAGGACAGCAATTCAGGCGCGGGCAAGTTTTCCGCGCTGAGCGGCACGCAGGAGGCGGGACTCATCACCTCCCAGAACGCTCAGCTCCACGATATCCTCGCCGAAGTATGTATAGCCCTCCAGCAGATGGACCAGCTGTTCCCAATCCACGATATAGGTACTTCGGACCAGGCTGCTGGGCGTGTCGGCCGTCCTCGGCCGCTCCGAGACGCAGACCATCCGGTACATCCGCTCGAGATAGTCTTCGGCGCCATCCTCGGCAATTTCTTCCTCGGTGACTAGCTGTAGAACTGCCATACGCGACTCGCATTGCAGATTCCATGCCCACTGGTCAGGAAGCGGGCTGATGTCGCAAGATGAGCGCAGCAATGACGACGCAAGATCAGTCTTCTCAGCTCCACGACCGTACGCCGGTCATCATGAGCGACGTGCTCAGCGGCGGCGCTATTGTCCGCTATCTGATCTGGGCGTTTCTGACACTCCTCGTCGTTGCCGTCCTCCGCCTGGGCGCCCTGGCTGTTCACGTCCACCTCAACATCTGGTGGTTCGAGAGCCTGGGGCTGGGAAACGTGTACGGCCGGATCTGGTCGACGCAGGAGTACCTCTTCCTGCTGTACGGCATCCTGACCTTTCTCTTTCTGTCGCTCATCTTCTTCGTTACCCGTGCCCTCGCCAACCGGCCCGGGCCCAGTGAGGCAGCGCGGGCCGCCGACCGACTCACCACCATCATCACCGGGGTGCTGGTTGCCCTCATCGCACTGGTCGCGGGTCATGCCATGGCCGGCCAATGGCAATCGTATCTCCTGGCCGGACACGCCCAGCCGTTCGGAGTACGCGATCCCATCCATCACCGGGATGTCGGTTTCTACGTGTTCACCATGCCCTGGCGCGAGATGCTTGCCGCGTTTGTTGCCAGCATCCTCGTCCTCGGCGCCATCGAGCTCGCCGCTCTGGCAACGCTCTATACCCGTATCTCTCCCTTCCAGACCGAGCGGAGTGACGTGCGGCGCATCGTCGCCATCGGGAGCCTGTTCGCGGCGGTGTTTTTCGGTTACCTGGCCTGGCGCAACTTTTTCCTGAACCCCTACGACCTGGACCGGCCGGGGACGGTTTTCGGCGGCGGGGCCAGCTTCGTCCACGCTTCGCTCTGGTGGTACCCCATCGTAGGCGTGGTTCAGCTCCTGTCTGCGCTGGTTCTGCTGATCAATGTCGGCCTGCGCCGCTTCGGCCTGGCGGCGGTCGCCGCTGTCCCCATCATCGTGTCCATCGTGGCCGGGTCCGGCGAGGGAGTCTTCCAGAAGTTCGTGGTCGCGCCCAACGAGCTCAGCGCGGAATACAAGTACCTGGGCTACACCATCGACTTCACCCGACGTGCGTACGGCATGGACGGCTGGAAGGCGCGCGAGTACACCCCGCACGCGCTGGCCCCCTCCGACATCTCGCACGATGCCGCCACCATTGCCGATGCCCGTATTGCCGACCTGGGCGCGTTCACCCAGGTGATGCGGCAGCGGCAGGAGAACCGCACGTACTACACCTTCAACCAGGCCGACATCGATCGCTACCGGCTCCCCGGCTCGCTGCGTCAGGTGCTGCTGGCAGCACGCGAGATGGCCTTCTTCCAGCTTCCGGATCAGGCCCAGACCTGGGTCAATCAGCATGTGAAATTCACCCACGGCTACGGGCTGACCATGGCTCCGGCCAACACGGTCACGCCCGATGGCCAGCCCGTCCTCTGGATTCAGAACATCCCGGTCCAGGAGACGCAGCCTGGCCTCCCGCCGGTGGTCCAGCCCCGCATCTACTTCGGTGAATACACCAATAGCTGGGTGATGGTCAACGCGACCACGCCGGAGTTCGACTCCTCCCAGGCCGACCAGGACACCACCTATCGCTATGCCGGGCCAGACGGCGTGCCCGTCGGCTCCGGCCTCAAGCGCCTCTCCATCGCCTGGGCCCTCGAAGGGGGTATCCCCTTCTTCGACAAGCTGAATATCAGCGGCTATATCCGGCCGGATACGCGCGTCCTGCTGCATCGCACCATCACCGACCGCGTCCGGGCCATCGCCCCCTGGCTGGAGCTTGATCCCGATCCCTACCTGGTGCTGCGCAAGGATGGACACCTGGTCTGGATGCTCGACGGCATGACTTCCTCCGACCACTACCCGTACTCCGACCCCACCTTCGGAGACAATTACCGGCGCAACAGCGTCAAGGTCGTGGTCGATGCCTATACCGGGCGGGCGACCTTCTACGCGTTCGATCCCGCCGATCCCATCCTGCGCGCCTGGTCCAGCATCTTCCCCGGCCTCCTGCACCCGCTGTCGGCCATGCCGTCCGACCTGCGCGCCCATATCAAGTATCCCGATTCCTATCTCACCTGGCAGGCACTCGCCTTCCGGCGCTATCACGTCACCGACATCACCTCCTATTACAACGGTGACAACCAGTGGGACATCGAAAGCAGTTCGTCGTACAACTGGGACGACGGACAGACGGAGACCGGCCCGCTGGCTCCCGTGTGGACCACCGCCAGGCTCTTTGGAGAGCAGAGTGACAGCTTCTTCTCCATCCTGCCGTTCTCGGTGCGAGGTAAGGCAACCATGGCCGGCTATCTGGCCGCCAACAACAACACCTATCACGTCACCGCGCTGGACATGCCGCGCGGGGCGCAGACCATGGGGGCGACGCAGTTCGAGAGCCTGTACCGGCAGGCACCGACGATCAGCAGCACCCTCACCCTGCTCGACCAGAGCGGGAGCCAGGTGGTGCCGGGGCAGCTGCTGATCCTGCCCGTGGGCAAGGCGCTCCTCTACATCAAGCCGCTCTATCTTCGCTCCACCGGAGAGCACTCCCTGCCGCAGCTCATCCGGGTGGTGGTCGGCACGCAGAATGCGGTGAACTGGGGCTACACCCTGGACGATGCCCTCAATAATCTGGAGACCCAGGGCGACATCTCGTCGTCACCTGTCGTGGCGTCGGGCCAGCCCGGCACGACTCCCTCGCCCACGCCTCTACCGGTCCCTTCAGGCAGCAAGTTCGACAAGCTGAGCGACGCGCGATTGATCGCCCTGGCCGATCAGTACTACGCCGAGGCGCAGTCCACGCCCAGCCTGACCCAGAAGGACCGCGACCTCAAGCAGGTGGGGACCATCCTGCGCATCCTGCAATCCCGCCACCCGGCGAAATAAGAGACGTTCGTCTGCTCTATAGGGTGGTTCTTGGATTAGCATCACGCTATTTCCCGCGTCCCGCATTCCACCGCTTCATCCAGGGTCATGCGCGTTCCCTCCTCCCAGGCTGCGTTAAAGGCGGACTCATCGAGGCGCGCGTGGATGGCTGCCAGGGCCCGGTCGTACTCCCCCTGGTTCGAGGACGACAGGCGCGAGCCCATCGACTCCACCGTCGCCATTGCCGCAGCGAGGAGGCGTGTGGCCCGTTCCGGAGCCGGCTCTGCTTCCAGCACCGCGATTCCCGCCACGCACTCGGCTATACCCCGCGGGTCGCCCATGTCGCGGTACATATCAATCGCATCTTTGAACTGCCGGATTGCTCGGGCGTCATCTCCGAAGTGATGCGCGACATACGCTTGATTGTGGAGCTGGCCGGGGCGAGTGAAGAGCGCGACATTCCTGAGTGGCTTGCTCATGAGCTGGTCGTACAGCCTGCCTGCCTTTTCGTAGTCCCCCTCGAGTCTGGCCAGGTCGCCCAGGCTGTTCAAGGCAACGCTCTCGAACGACTCACTGCCGAAGCTGCGCGCAGACTCCAACGCCTCCTCCATGCGGGCGCGAGCCCCGACATAGTCACCTTCTTCACGGGCGATGATCCCCAGATACGTCAGGATCATGGGAAGGTTGGTGTGATTTATCTCGCGGCTGAGTGCCAGTGCCTCTTCGAGGATGGGACGCGCCGTCTCGCGCTGTCCGCGAATGGACAATGACTCACCCAGGGCATAGAGAGCGGCGCTCAGCTCTCCCTTGCGTTCCAGCCCCCGCAGGATCTCGATTGACGCCTGTAGTCGCTCGGACGCAGCATCGTACCGTGCCTGGCGGTGAAGAAAGAACCCCGCCAAAAACAGAAGGACGCCTCGCTCCCACAGTCCCTCCGGAGGCAGTAACGGGAGGACCGCTTCCGTCCAGGACAGAGCCTCCGTCCATCGTCCCTGGGTAAACCAGAAGGCACCGGTTGGAGAGGCCAGCCTCACATAGATCTCCCACTCCTGGGCCTCGAGGCTCCAGAGCATGGCGGCCCGCAGGTTGTCCTGCTCGGCTCGGAAAAAGGGAACGAGCCGCATCATGCTCGTGATATCGGTCATCAGGAGCGGGGAGTCACGGATAGGTTGGAGATACCACTCAGCATGGCGGCGGCGAATCGCCTCCATCTCGGGGGAAGCCAGGAGGAGCTCCGACGCATATTCCCGGATGGTCTCCAGCATGATGAAGCGACCGTCTTCCGCGCCGTCCTGCCGCACCAGGCTCTGCTCCACCAATGCCTCCAGGCTGCTCAGTACGTCGAGGTCGCCGTCGACGGCGCAGACCTCTTCCGCGGCCTCCAGCGTCCATCCGCCCGCGAAAACGGCGAGCCGCGCGAACAGGCGTTGCTCGTCGGCCGACAGGAGCGAATAGCTCCAGTCGATAGCGCCGCGGAGGGTCTGTTGCCGGGCCGGAAGATCGCGGGCTCCGCCGGTCAGCACGGCCAGACGCTGGCCCAGGCGCTTGAGCAGAGCCTCGGGGGAAAAGAGCCTGATGCGAGCCGCTGCCAGCTCGATGGCCAGGGGCAGACCGTCGAGCCGGTAACAGATCTCGGCCACGGCTGGGGCGTTGTCGTCCGTGACCGTGAAATCCGGCTTGATCGCCTGCGCCCGCTGGATGAAAAGCCCGATCGCGTCGTACTGTGTCAAGCCCTGAGCGTCGGGAAGGTGGTCGGGATCGGGAACTGCCAGGGTCGGCACGGCATACTCATGTTCGGCGGCCAGGCGTAGCACCGCTCGGCTGGTGACGAGAATCTTCAGCCGGGGCGCTCCGGCAAGCAGTCTGCCCACCAGCGGCGCAGCCGCCAGGATCTGCTCGAAGTTGTCCAAGATCAGGAGCATCTCCCGATCTCTGAGGTGGGCGATCAGCCGGTCCTCCAGGGAGGCGTCGCTGGACTCCTGGACACCCAGGACAGCGGCCACGGAGGACTCGACCCGCAGCGGGTCCTGGACGGGCGCCAGCGGAACGAAGAAGACGCCGTCTCGATACCGGTCCAGGAGCCGCGATCCGACCCGCAGCGCCAATCGGGTCTTTCCTGTGCCGCCGGGACCGAGGAGGGTGAGCAGATGCGTATCCGGCTCGGCAAGCATGGCCGCCACTGCCTCCACATCTCCCTCGCGGCCGATGAATGAGGTCGCCTGAGCCGGAAGATTGGTGGGGATGGAATCCAGGGTCTGCAGCGGCGGAAAGCTTGCAGTCAGGCCGGGCGCCTCGACCTGGAAAATGCGCTCCGGTCTCTCCAGATCCTTGAGCCGGTGCTCACCCAGATCGCGGAGCGTCACCTGCGCCGGTATGGCGTCGAGCAGAAGGCTCCGCGTGACGTCGGACAGGAGAACCTGACCGCCATGCCCCGCCGCGATCAGGCGGGCGACGCGGTTGAGCGTGTGTCCGCCGTAATCTCCATCCCGAAATTCCGCCGCGCCGGTGTGAATCGCCATGCGGACGCGTAGCTCGATGTCGTTTCCCCACGGCTCGTTCTGAATCGCGTGCTGGCTGTTCTGGGCCGCGGCCAGGGCATCGGGAGCGGTGCGGAAGGCGGCACAGACGGCATCGCCCATGGTGCGGAAAACGGACCCGCCGTGCGCCTCGACGATCTCACGCAGCAGAGAATCATGGTGAGCGATGACTCCGGACATGCTGTCCGGGTGCCGCTGCCAGAGGCGCGTGCTTCCTTCAATGTCGGTGTAGAGGAAGGTGAGCGTTTCGCTGGGGGGAGGGGCCATAGTGCCAGAGTAGGCGCGCAGCCGGCCCCCGTCAACCAACAGTGTGCAGCGGGGAGGTTGGAGGTGGGGCGATTGCACATCGCGCCATAGGCATCAAGTTAAGGCAGAAAGAGGGGGCGAACCGGCATGCTGTGGTAGCACCACCCACCACATCCTGCCAGGAGCGCCTCCCCATGCTGACCGTAGCACAGCTCGCTCACACCCTCCAGACCACCCTGACGACCACCGCCGAGACGGCCGCTCGGGATGCCCAGTTCATCAAACGGGAGCGCAAGCTCACCGGCGCGGCTTTCGTCCAGGGGCTGGTCTTCGGCTGGTTGGCCCATCCCGAGGCCACCGACGATCAATTGGTTCAGGCGATTGCCCGCGCGGGCTCCCGGATCTCGCCCCAGGCGCTCCAGCAGCGCTTCACGACGGAGGCCGCGACCTGCCTGGCGATGGTGCTCGAGGCGGTCAGTACGACCATGATCCGGGCCGACACGGTGGGCGCCTCCCTACTCACCCGGTTCACAGCGGTCTGGCTCCTGGATAGCAGTACCGTCCGCTTGCCCGATGTCTATGCCACGGAGTGGCCGGGCAGCGGGGAGGCCGGGACCGCCGGGGCCAAGCTCCACACGATGCTTGACCTCGTGCGGGGCCAGGTGCAGGGACCGACGGTCGAACCGGGCCGTCCTCATGACAAACACTCGCCGTTGCAGCCGGTGCCGATCGAGCCTGGTGCGTTGCGCATCACCGATCTGGGCTTCTATGCGCTGGGGCGCTTGCGCCAGATCGGCGACGGCCGGGCGTACTGGCTCTGCCGGGCCCAGGTCCAGACGCATCTCCGCACCGCGGATGGCCGCACCTGGACGCTGCTCGCCTTCATGCGAGCCCAGCGAGGTGCCATCGTCGATGTCCCCGTCACCCTCGGCGCCAGAGCGCAGCTTCCCGCTCGCCTGATCGCCTTTCGCCTGGACGGCCAGGCAGCGGCCCGACGACGGCGGACGCTGGGGCGCCAGGCGAAGAAGAAGGGACAGACGGTCAGTGCCGATCGGCTGGCGCTTGCTGGCTGGGATATCAGTGTCACCAATGTCCCGACGACCCTGCTCACCGCCGAGGAGAGTCGGATCCTGCTGCGAGCGCGCTGGCAGATTGAGCTGCTCTTCAAACGGTGGAAGTCGGCGGGCAAGGTCGATGTGTCCCGGAGTCAGTCGGCGGAGCGCATCCTCTGCGAGGTCTATGCCAAGCTCATCGGCCAGGTCATCACGCAGTGGTGCAGCGTGCTCGGTGCCTGGCGGGTGCGGGAGCGGAGCCTGGTGAAAGTGGCCCGGGTGGTGCAGGACCATAGCACCGCCCTGGCTCTGGCCCTGCCGAGCCATCGGCAACTCTGCCGGGTGCTGCGCATCCTGCGGGAGAGTTGCCAGACCGGCTGTCGAGTGAACACCCGCAAGACCCGCCCCAATCATTGCCAACTCATCCAGGAATCCCCCCGTGCCGCCTAAACTTGATGCTTATGGGGCGATGAGCCTCTCACCCCACCGAGTTCGATCGCCAGCGGAGAGCATGTGTGCCAGAAACTGGTGTCTCGCCCTGGACGCAGGAAATTGAGTACTGGGTTTGATTGCGCTCAAACTCGGGCGCGACAAGAGCAGGCAGACGACGACGTCTCATCGTGCATGATAGGGGGCCTACCGTCGCGCGTACTTGACGAATGAGGCACATCATAAACGACCGTCTCGAAGTGGGGCCAGCAGGCGACCATCACGGCCTGACGTGCAAGAGTGATCAGCACAATATCTCGATACATTATCCTGGTTTCCGGTGCTCCGGGAACGGGAAAGACATCCGTTGCGGTGCCTCTCGCCCAAGAACTCAGGTTCCCCCTGCTGGCACGAGATGACATCAAAGAAGCTCTCTGGGACTCGCTGGAGCTTCCATCCGACGCACAGTCCCGCTCTGCTGCCTTTAGTAGGGCATCCATGGATCTCGTGTGGGTTCTGGCGTCGCGATGCCCTACTGCCGTCCTTGACGCGCCGTTCCGCCCGCGGAGCGCGGTAGAGCGTGCCAAACTCGAGGGACTCGGCGCGCGACTCATCGAGGTGCATTGCCACTGCCCCCCGGCGCTCGCGATCCAGCGCTACAACGAGCGCGCCCCTTACCGGCATGCGGCCCACGTCCTGACAACGATGACCGTTGAGTACCTCATGCAGTTCGAAGGCCCGCTGCGTGTCGGGTCGCTCATTGAGGTGGATACCACTCATCCCGTCGATAGGGCACTCCTCCTGCGCCGGGTGCGCAAGCATTTGCTGGCTGACGAATGAGCACGTGCCGTCAGAGCGCTCCAGTCAGGAGTAGATCCTCCGGCAGCTTCATGTGGGCATCCGGGTGATGCGTGCCGGCGCACAGTACCATGGATCGGAAGGTACTTGATTGAACGTGTGGGATCGCCTATCCAAGAATCGGCTCCTCGTCGATGCGTCTATCTGGTCCGCGGACCTGACGGCCCTGGCAGGTGAGGTGCACCGGATCGGGCACTACGCCGATCTGGTGCATGTTGACGTCGCGGATGCGCACTTCGTCCCCGGCCTTCTCTTCTTCCCCGATCTCGTACGACAGTTGCGTGCCACGTCGTCTATCCCGTTCCACGCCCATCTGATGGTCGAACAGCCCGCGGCCCTGATCGACGACTTCATCGATGCAGGCGCGGACATCCTCACCATTCACTGCGAGGTGGACAAGAACGTCTCAGACCTTTTGCGGCACATCCGGACGAGAGGACGAGCACCCGGCCTGGCACTCCGCCTCGATACTCCCGTGGACGATGCCGTTCCCTATCTCCACCTTGTCGATCTCATCTTGCTCCTGGGAACCGAGCTGGGCGTGAAGGGGGTCGATCTCGACCCAACTGCTATGACCCGGATCACGCACCTGCGTGGCCTTCTCCGAGAGCACGGACTGAGCGACCGCGTCAAGATTGAAGCAGACGGAGGGTTGCGGCGCCATACTGTTCCCGACCTTCGCACCGCCGGCGCCGATGTGATCTCTCCAGGCTCTCTAGTCTTCGGTCCAGAAGACCCCGAGACCGTCTTCAGTTGGTTACACGCCCTTCCCGCACCGGTTGACGTGCCGTAACCCCGCTGCGCAACCAGCGTTCACGCTGGCATGGTGCGCACCGTCTCCAGCATCGCGCCCACGTCCGGGTCGGGGCCAATATCCGGCTCAATCCGGTCACACACCAGCGCGCTGATCGCAGTCGCCGTCCTCAACGCGTGGAGCCACGAGGTTTCCTGCACCAACTCCGCGGCCAACCCGGCAAGAAATGCATCCCCTGCACCGGTTGCGTTGGTGACGGGCATCGGTGCAGGCACCAAGCGGAACATCCCCTCCGATCCCGCGTAGAGCGCTCCTTCAGCACCCAGCGTGACCACGACATGCTCGACCCGGGCCGCGAGCTGCCGAGCCGCCTCCGCGACTGACAATCCTCCCACCACGCTAAGCAGTTCATGGCGGTTTACCTTCACGCACCACGGGCCGGCCTCGAGCGCGAGCCGCAGAGGTTCTCCTGAGGTATCGACGATCGCCGGTACTTCCGCCTGTCGCGCGCGCCTCGCCACCTGCGCGTAGAAGTCCGGGTCAAGCCCCGGCGGCAGGCTTCCGGACGTCAGCACCAGCCGGGTCGACGTCAGAGCCTCTTCGACCATCCTTGTATAGTTGGCCGCCTCGCTCAACGAGAGACACGGACCTGGTTCGTTCACGACCGACGACTCGCCGCTTTCCGGGTCTGCGACGATCACACAGATTCGCGTTTCTTCGCGGACTTCGCAAACCCGCAGTTCAATCCCGAGAGACCTACAGGCATCGACGATCACACGACGTGGACCGGTATCGCCGCCCAGCGGCGACACTACCCGGACCGCAATGCCGAGTCGCCTCAGGGTTCGCGCCACAATGATCGGCTTTCCACCCGCAAGGTGAAGTGCACGCGTGGCCCGGTTGACGGCCCCAGAGACAAAGGTGGGAGTCTCCAGGACAACGTCAAGCGCAGGGTTGGGGCCGATCACCAGCACCTGGCAGGAGTTCTTGTTCATTCGTGCGATCCGGATCGGTAAGCGCCCGACGACCCGCGCTAGCTCGCGCGCTTCAGAACCGGATCGGTGAGGGCGAGATCGTCCTCCAGCGACTGATCGGCCGCGATACCGTTTTCACGAAGCGACGCATGATACGCCTCGACAGCCTCAGTCGGCCCCACGGCGCCCTCCACGACCTGACGCATCAGCGCAACGAGCGTCGTCGGGTCCTCGGACAGGTTGATCTTGCGGCCAAACAGGGCAATGCGAGCGCCGTATCTCTCCACCTGCGCCACCAGTTCAAACGTGTCTCGGGTCGTTCCCTTTGATCCCCCCAGGATGCCGACGATAACGCCGCTCGGGTCGTATGACGCCAGTTCCTCCAGGGCCGCCGGGCCATTGTACGCCGTCTTAAGGAATAGCGGGCGATCAGGCGAGGTGATACCGGCAAGCGTTCTGACGATTGAGTCATTGACGAACGCACCGAGATCCGCCACCCCAACATCGGTGGCAGGATTGAACACCTCCAGGAAGTGACTCAGACCATAGTGAGCAGCTTCCTGCCGAAATGCTGCGTAGGCGGCGAGCGCCTCGAGATCGAGATCGCGGTCGTTCGAAAAGGTGATCGAGTACAGACCCACATCACACAACTCATGCACGCGCTCAAGCGACGGGCCGGCGAAGGGACGCGGCGCCTGACCGCTGTACCGGGACCCGCGCGGGTTCCAGATATCGGTCGCGTCGTTGAGCCGGACAGCCGGGGTGACGGGGCTCTCATCGAATAGGTGTTCCGCCGCCAGCGTCTGCATGGAGGAGGCCGAGGTCAGCATGATGTCCACATGCTCCTGATGGACCATCGCGCGCATGGAGTCGAGGTAGTCGGACCGGCTACGCCATCGGCCGGTCCGGCCGGTTGAATCGCGCTCGGGTCCCGGTGCGGTAAGGCCAAAGGACATATCCGCGTCTCTGGCGTCGGCGATGATGAAATCCTCCGGCCGGTACAGACTCGAACGAATACGCTCCAGCTTCAGGTCAAGGGTTTTCGCCTGTCGTGGTGACGAACCGACGTCCGTTACATCCGCTTGTGTTCGCACAATAGCTCCCTCCTTCTCGATCAGGGCACGGCGTTACGTGCTCATTGACTCGTCTTCAGGCAGTGCCGCTGCCGCCTCGACGGCTGGCACATCAAATAAGTCGGGATAGACGCCGGCTGCGCATCCTGCCGTGAGCGCCGCACCCCGGGCTCCTGCCTCTATCACTCGGGGCTCGTCAGTCACCCCGTATGCCGCTCGCTTGAGAGCGCGAACTGTCAGGCTGCGCGCACCCCCGCCACTAATGACGAGCCGTCCGGGCTTCCCGGCCAGGGTCTCCAGCATCGCCAGCATCTTGGTGCTCTCCGCCTCAACCGATTCGAGTGCCGCGCGCCACAGATGCTCGGGTCGGGCACCTCGAAAGATCCCGGTGACGGCTGCCAGCCGTTCGTTTACATCCTGGACAACCAGTCCGCCGGCCCCATCCGGGAGGCCCAGGGCCGCTTCATCCAGCGCACGCATCTGTTCTGGAGTGTCAACTCCTAGCAACGTGAGAAATCGCTGGCGAGCCAGGCCGGACTCGAGACCGCCCAGCAGCGCGAACAGGCGTGGAAAGATGTGACGCCCCACGGTGATACCTTCCCCAGCGAGACGCAAGATGTCGTGACGAGGCGGCATCTGGGTGAGGGAGCGGACAAATGCTTCGGCCGTTCCCAGCGAGTTGAATACATCACCGGGGCGAGTGGCACCGGCGCCTACGCTCGCGCACAAATGATCATGCCCGGCGACGGCCAGCACCGCTCCTCTAGCCTCGTCAAGCCTCGTTTCGACCCGGCCGACTGGAGTGCCGGCAGGCGACGGCTCCGGCAGGAAGTCCGGCGGTACCTCAATCCACTCCAGTGCTCGGTCCCACCACTGCCCGCGCCCGACATCCAAAAAGCCGGTACGTGAAGCAAGCGAGAGCTCGGCCACGTCATTGCCTCCCAGGCAGCGGACGACCCACTCAGCGACGTTCAGCCACCGGACGCCCGCCCTGGTCCTTGGCATGTGAGCCTGCATCCAGCGAAGCTTGACCAGCGACCACTGTGGGGTCAGCGGCAGTCCCGTGACGACGGTAAATTCCTCGCCAAACCATGATGTCAGTGCCTCCAGTTCCTCGGTTCCGCGGCGATCGTGCCAGGCAATTGCAGGGGCGAGCACCTCTCCTCGTCGGTCGAGTAACACACCCGTCTCGGCCATGCCTGTGACTCCGATTCCGATGACCGGGCCGTGGGGGACGGACGCCATCGCATCACGGGCTGCCGCTATCGCGGCGTCGGCGAGAGCATGCGGATCGATCTCGGCGCCCGTCGGCACTGATTCCCAGGGCGTCGGAACCCGCCCGTGCGCTCGTTCAGCGCCATCGGTCGAGACCACAGCAGCCTTGACGAAAGTTGTCCCGACATCAATGCCTAGCAACACCTCATTCATTGACCGGCCACCAGGGAGCTTCCGGTCAGCCGAATCGGCGAGACGATGTTGAGCTCGAGGGGCGCGTCACGGAATGCGGTCAGGACGGTGTGGTCCACCTCCCCAGAGGTGAGAAGGATGTCCACGTCGGTGAGATCCGCCACCGCGACGACAGCCTGGCGGAGGAGTTTCGTACTGTCCGCCACAATCACCCGCTGATGTGCCGCCCGCAGCATCGCTTGCTTCATCACCGCTTCGGGAAAGTTGCTGGTGGTGACGCCGCGAGTAGGGTGGATCCCATCACACCCGATAAAGGCGAAGTCGGCGCGAATGTCGCGGAGGAGGTCGACGGCGCGAGGCTCGACCAGCGAATGCTGCAGTGGGCGAAGCGACCCGCCAGTAACCATGACATCGACGCGTGGGATCAGCGGCTCAAGAGCCAGGGCGATGTTAATCCCGTTAGTAAATACGACCAGATGATCGAGGTCCGGGTGAGCCAAGAGCGCCTGGGCAATCGCCATCGTCGTCGTGCCCACATCGAGGATGAGTGTATTACCGGGGCGCAGCATCGCGACGGCTGCCTCCGCGATTGCCACTTTTTCATCGGCGGCAATGGTCTGTCGGGACTCGAAGGCGTTCTCGGTGGAGGCCGAGCTGAGGATTGCGCCGCCTCTCACCCGGAGCACGTACCCGCGTTCTGCCAGGGCATCTAGGTCGTTGCGAACCGTCACCTTCGAAACGCGGAAGTGATCGGCGAGCTCGACGTTCGTCAGAAATCGGCGCGCTCGCAGCAAAGACAGCAGATGCCGACGGCGTTCCACTGTTGTCAACATTTCTCCCATTTTGCCTTCCGCTCTCTTGATATGCAGCCACCCACTGGGGTTCACGGCACGTATGCAGTATCTGCATAGAAAGCCCTGGTTGTCAATTGGAAAGTAAATTGGTTGACAAAGCGAAGCCACAGATGTAGACTTGGCTTTGGTTCGCATGTCTCTTGGCAACATCCTGGTTTCGGAAGTGGAAGAAGTACGGGTGTCGCGAGCAAATACCCCATGAGGCCCATCCGGTCCCGGCAGGTGTCGAACCGGCTTGGCCAGGTTCTTGTACCCTTCGTCACCAGTCCCCATGAGCCGTGCAATCTTGTAAAGAGCGGCCGTGCGGCGGCCGACCATCTCCACGGCAACCCCGAGCGGCGTCGTTCGGGAGGGCGTTAGTTCACGAGGAGGAAAGAGGATGACCGATCAGTTGGACTTAGATCCCGATGAGGGGATGGCGAGAGCCAGTTTTCTCAGGCGCTCGCTCATAACCGCCGCCGCTCTGTCGTACGGGGGCATGGTCTCGGAGACCCAGATCGCGAATGCGGCCGACCGGGTGCTCAGCACCGACCACAGTCCGGAGCACAGTCCAGCGCTAGGGATCATGTCGCGCAACAAGATTCGGATCGAGTACCCGCAGACCGGCGGTCTTGCCCGTGGGTTCTTCACCGTCATTTCCAACGGCGCACGTCAGGCCGGCAAGGATCTCGGGATCAATGTCAGGGTGCGTGGCACGGCAAATTTTGATGCAACCATTGACCAGCCCAGGCTCTTCCGGGCTGCCATGGCAACGAAGCCGACCGGCATCGTCACCGGCGTCTGGGACGCGAAGGCCATGCAGGGCCCTATCCAGCAGGCCGTGAAGTCGGGCATCCGGGTCGTCATGATCAATCAGGGCCAGGCTCAGTGGCAAAAGTTCGGCGCGCTGGCCTACGTCGGCCAGGACGAGTACCTGGCGGGCGTGGAAGGCGGCAAGCGCATGAGAGCTGCCGGCGTCAAGAAGGCGCTTATCCTCAATCACAATCTCGCTGAGCAGGGCCTTCGGCTGCGTCAGAACGGTTTCGTCAAGGGATTTAAGGGCCCAACGAAAGTTGTAGCAACGGACGTCAACTCGATCCCAAACTCGACGAACCGCATCAAGGCCGCGATTACGAACACCGACTACGACGGCATGTTCAGCCTGGGAGCACAGCCGAACGCAGACGCTGCTCTGCTTGCGGTCCAGGCTCTGCACAAGCAGAGCAAGTTCAAGATCGCGACCTTTGACTTTGACCCTACCGTACTGAAGGCGTTGAGCAAGCATCAGATCCTGTTCGCCATCGACCAGCAGCAGTATCTGCAGGGATACTTGCCGATGCTGTGGATCACGCTGAATGCGCAGTACGGGCTCAAGCCCTACAAGCCGGAAGTCACGGGACCCAACGTCCTTCTTCCCCAAGACGCCAAATCGGTCGTTGCTCTGTCGAAGGCCGGGTACCGCTAGGGCTCTGGTCATGAGTGGGCGGTGCTCCCCGCCAACGGGAGCACCGCCATCCGAATGTGAGGCAGATGAGACATATGACTGATTCCCAAGCCGCCGAGCCCAAAGTACGCGCCACGACGACTCCGGGAGGGGTGGGCACCCGGCTTCAGGACGCACTTTATACCCTAACCACCCTACCGGAAACGGCAGCCTTCGTGGGAGTGGCTGGGGTCTTTGTGTTCTTCGCACTCACAGCCGGCGAGAGCGGGTTCCTGACCATTGCTGGCACTGTCAACTACGTTCAGGTCGCGGCGGAACTCGGAATTATC
>JAICWV010000077.1 GCA_025966365.1 Chloroflexota bacterium
CGGCCATGCGCTGCTCGTAGGCCGTGATCGCGTCTTCATGCTGGAGGGTGAGGCCGATGTCGTCCAGGCCGTTCAACAGCCGGTGCCGGTCGAAGGAGGCGAGGGTGAATAGGTAGGTGTGCCCGGCTGCATCTGAGACGCGTTGCTCCTGTAGATCGACGGTGAGCTCGTAGCCCTCGTCCGCCGTCGCGCGCTGCATGAGCTCGGACACCTGCTCCCCGGGGAGGGCGACCGGCAGCAGGCCGTTGCCGAGGGCGTTGCTGAGGAAGATGTCGGCGAAGGAGGGGGCGATGATGGCTCGGATGCCGAACTGGTCCAGCGCCCAAACCGCGTGCTCTCGCGAAGAGCCGCAGCCGAAGTTGTGGCGGGTGATGAGGATGCTGGCGCCGGCGTAGCGGGGCAGATTTAACTCGAAGCTCTCAACCGGCGTCCCATCGGAGTGATAGCGCCAGTCGTTGAAGAGGAACTCCCCGAAGCCGGCCCGCTCGATCCGCTTGAGGAATTCCTTGGGAATGATCTGATCGGTATCGACATTGGCGCGATCCAGCGGCAACGCCAACCCGGTATGACGAAGAAACGATCTCATGGCCTCACGCCCAATCCCGGATGTCCACGAAGTGGCCGGCGACGGCGGCGGCAGCGGCCATGGGTGGGCTGACCAGGTGGGTTCGGCCCCCCTTGCCCTGCCGACCCTCGAAGTTGCGGTTGGAGGTGGAGGCGCAGCGCTCGCCGGGCTGCAGGATGTCCGGGTTCATCCCCAGGCACATGGAGCAGCCGGCCTCGCGCCAGTCAAAGCCCGCTTCTCGAAAGACCTGATCCAGCCCTTCCGCTTCCGCCTGCTGCTTGACCAGGGTCGATCCGGGCACGACCATGGCCCGGACGCCTGGGTGGACACGCCGGCCGCGAACAACACCGGCGGCCGAGCGCAAATCATCCAGCCGGGCGTTGGTGCACGATCCAATAAAGACCCGATCGACGGCTATCTCTTCGATGGCCGTTCCCGGTTCCAGGCCCATGTACTCCAGGGCGCGCGTGGCGGATTGCCGGTCAACCTCGGCCGTGATGTCCGACGGGTCGGGAACATATCCGTCCACCGGGGCCACCATGCCGGGGTTGGTGCCCCAGGTCACGTGGGGGGCGATAGCCGCGGCATCGAGGGTTACGGTGCGGTCGAATCGGGCGTCGGCATCCCCGGCCAGCACCTTCCAGCGGGCGACGGCATCGTCGAAATCCGTACCTTTGGGGGCGTGGGGACGGCCGCGGAGGTACTCGAAGGTGGTCTCGTCCGGGGCGATCATGCCCGCCCGGGCTCCGGCCTCGATCGACATGTTGCAGACTGTCATTCGCCCTTCCATGCTGAGTCGCTCGATAGCCTCGCCCCGGTATTCGATGACGTGCCCCACCGCCCCGTCCACCCCGATGGCGCCGATGATGGAGAGAATGATGTCCTTGGCGGTGATGCCCGGAGCCGTGGCTCCTTCCACCCTGACCTCCATGGCTCTGGGCTTGGTCTGCCGGAGGCACTGCGTGGCAAGCACATGCTCCACCTCCGAGGTGCCAATGCCGAAGGCGAGGCTGCCGAAGGCGCCGTGGGTGGAGGTGTGGCTGTCGCCGCAGACGATGGTCATGCCCGGCTGGGTGATTCCCAGATCCGGTCCGATGACGTGGACGATTCCCTGGCGGACGTGGTGCAGATCGTAGAGAGAGATCCCGAACTCAGCGCAGTTGCGGGCGAGAGCGTCCATCTGTGCCACCGCGATCTCGTCGGTGCTGGGACGGCTCCGGGTCCACGTGGGGACATTATGGTCCATAGTGGCGAGCGTCCTGTCGGGACGCCGCACAGGCCGGTCGTGGAGGCGCAGTCCGTCGAAGGCCTGCGGCGAGGTCACCTCGTGCACGTAGTGCATGTCGATATAGAGGATGTCCGGGTCTCCGTCCGACTGGCGAACGAGATGCGCGTCCCAGATCTTGTCGAGCATGGTCTGTGCGGGCATACTGCTCCCTCTCACTCCTCAGTGCGCGCCTGTGAACTCGCGCTGTGCGTAGACCGGAGTACACCACGAGGCATAGGCGGGCATCGCTCGCCTGACCGCCGCTCCGTACATCGAGGCCAGCGCCATGGTGATCGGTCCCGGCTGCCCGGTCGCCACGAGGCGCTGATCCACGCTGGTCACGGGCTCGATCTGAACACCGGTGCCGGTGAGGAAGAGCTCGTCTGCCAGGTAGATTTCCGTGCGCCCGACGGTTCGCTCCTGGACTAGCAGCCCCAGCTCGCGGCGGGCTAGCTCGATGACGGCGTCACGGGTAATCCCCTCCAGGATGTTGTCGGAGAGCGGCGGCGTGATGATCTCACCGCCGCGCACAAGAAAGACATTGGCCGAGCTTGCTTCGGACAGCGTTCCATTCGCACTCAGCATCAGCGCCTCGTCGTATCCGTTCAGGTGCGCGTCGTCGGAGGCCAGGGCTGCGTTCACGTAGCTGCCGGAAACCTTGGCCCTGGTGGGGATGGCGGTGTCGTCGATGCGGCGCCAGGGGGAGAGACAGACGTGCAGGCCGCCCTCCCGATGCGCGTAGTGGCCGAAAGGAAAGGCGAAGACGGCGAAGCTGTCTTCGATCGTGCTGAGCGTCAGCTTGATGCTCGGGCTCGATTTGAAGGCGATGGGCCGGATGTAAATATCGGAGCGATAGCGATTCTCCCGGGCCACGGCCAGAATGACCTCACACAGCTCGTCGCGCGTCAGTGGGAGCGCAATCCGGAGAACGGCGCAGGAACGGAAGAAGCGATCGACATGCTCGCGCAGTTTCAAGACGTATAGCTGCTCGTCGTCCGGAGACCAGTAGGCCCGGATTCCCTCGAAGCAGCCGGTGCCGTAGTTGAGGCCGTGGGTTGCCACGTTCACGGTGGCATCGCGGAGCGGACAGAGCCGCCCCTTGAAGTAGGCGACCGAGTCGTCGGTCAGCCCGGGGGTCGGGGGACGCGTCTGGCGCGTGTCGGTTACCACTGAATCTCCCTTCATTGCCGTGGTGTGTTGAATCATTGGATCTAGCCGGTCGCCCGCATTTGCTCCCGATCGTGGGAGCGCTGAAGGTAGTGTTCGAGGCTGTCGACCAGCGCGTCGGCGCTGGCGGTGACAATGCTGGGCGAGGCTCCGGCGGTGTTCCAGGAGCGCAGGCCGTCGGTGGCCTGCATCCAGACCCGGACGCGGGCGCCGGTGCCGGTCTCGTTGTCCACCACGCGCACTTTGTAGTCGGTTAGCCGGACCCCGGCGAGCGCGGGATAGGCATCCAGGAGCGAGCGTCGCAACGCCCGGTCGAGGGCGTGAACCGGTCCCACGCCTTCAGCCGCGGCCAGCGTGCGCTCGTTTCCCACGCGGACCTTGACCGTGGCCTCGGCGCTGGGACCCCGCCGGTGGCGCCGGGCAGTGACGGAGTAGCTCAGCAGGTGGAACGCCGGCTCGTGGGTCCCGGTAGCCCGACGCGCCAGAAGCTCAAAGGACGCGTCCGCTCCTTCATATTCCATGCCTTCGTGTTCCCGGCGTTTCAGCTGTCCCAGCAGGGAGCGAATCTGTTCGCCACTGGAGGGCAGACCCAGCTCCGACAGTCGCATGCGGATATTGCTCTGGCCGGAAAGGTCGGACACGAGAACCTGGCGGGCATTTCCCACGGTCTGAGGCGCAATGTGCTCGTAGGTCTCGGCAGCCTTCATCACCGCGTTGGCGTGCAGGCCGCCCTTGTGGGCGAATGCCTCTGCCCCCACATAGGGAAGCTTCAGCGAGCGGTCGCCGTTCCCCAGCTCGCTCACATAGCGAGACAGATCGGTCAGCTCCGTCATGCTGCCGGCCGGCAGGCAGGAGATGCCCATCTTCAG
Source organism: Chloroflexota bacterium (assembly GCA_025966365.1). Taxonomy (GTDB): domain Bacteria; phylum Chloroflexota; class UBA5177; order UBA5177; family UBA5177; genus JAICWV01. Next base: position 3,869 of record JAICWV010000077.1, read on the forward strand.
CTGCAGGTTAGGAATGATGGAGCAGAGATTGGCATTTCCGACGCGCTCTCCGTAGCCGTTGATGGTGCCCTGCACCTGGCCGGCCCCGGCCTCGACCGCGGCCAGCGCGTTGGCGACCGCCAGCTCACCGTCGTTGTGGGTGTGGATGCCGACGCGGCTCCCGAAGCGCGCGACGACGTCCCGAACCGCGTCCGAGATGGATGGGGGAAGTGTCCCGCCATTGGTGTCGCACAGCACCAGCCAGTCGGCACCCGCGTCCGCGGCTGCCGCTAGACAGGCAATGGCGTAGGAGGGATCGTCCCGGTAACCGTCGAAGAAATGTTCGGCATCGAAGACGACTTCTCGTCCCACTTGCTTGAGATACGCGACCGAGTCCCGGATGAGGTCAAGATTTTCCGGGGGATCGATTCCCAGAACGACACGGACCTGCTCGGCGGACGATTTCCCCACCAGGGTCGCCACCGGCGTCTCGGCTGCCAGCAGGAGCTGGAGGTTGGGATCCTGCTCCGAGGGCACACCGGTGCGCCGCGTGCTGCCAAAGGCCGCCAGCCGAACATGCTTCCAGCGCAGCCGCCTGGCGCGCTGGAAGAACTGTTCGTCACGAGGATTGGAGCCGGGCCAGCCTCCCTCGATGTAGGAGACGCCCAGGGCATCCAGCCGCTGCGCAACCCGCACTTTGTCGTCGACCGTCAGGCTGAAGCCGAACGCCTGGCAGCCGTCACGCAACGTGGTGTCGTAGATGGCCACCTTCATGGCTCCCTCCTTCTTCACGGAGATACCCGAGAACCGCATCGACGAACGCGGCCGTACCGACCGCGCGATCCGGAGATCGCGCCAGGTCGGCGGTGAGGTAGCCCGTGGCCATCACCGCGTCGACCGCCGTCTCAAGCTCCCGGGCAAGGTCCGCGCGATCCAGAGACCAGCGCAGCATGAGGGCGACGCTCAGGATCATTCCCACCGGGTTGGCGATTCCCTGCCCCGCGATATCCGGGGCGGAGCCGTGGACCGGCTCATAGAGCCCGAGCCTCCGGCCACCTGGCGTGGGACGAAGGCTGGCCGACGGCAGCACTCCCAGCGATCCGGCCAGCACCCCGGCAAGATCGGTCAGGATATCGCCGAAGAGATTGTCGGTCACGACGACGTCGTAGCGCGTCGGGTTCTGGATGAGCGACATGGCAAAGGAGTCCACCAGCGCGTGCTCGATCCGGATGTCTGGATGCTGCATCGCGTAGGCGGCCGCCACGTCGCGCCAGAGTCGAGACGTGCTCATGACGTTCGCCTTATCAACGCTGGTCACCCGCCCACTGCGTTCGCGCGCCAGGGCATAGGCAAAGTCGAGGGCTGCGCGAATCTGCTCTTCTGTGTACACGGCGGTGTCCACTGCCTCGCGACTCGGTTCCTGACCGGTGATGCCCGAGGGACGTCCAAAATAGATGCCGCCGGTCAGCTCGCGGACAAAGACAATGTCCGCGCCCCGGGCCACTTCCGTGCGAAGCGGAACCGACGCGGCTCCGATCCAGCGGACTGGACGGAGGTTGAGTGCCAGCTGAAGCTCGGATCGGAGTCGAAGCAGTCCGCGCTCCGGGCGAATTTCGGGAGGGCAGGCGTCCCACCGCGGTCCGCCCACCGCACCCAGGAGGAGCGCATCAGCCTGGCGGCACCGATTGAGATCCTCATCACGCAAGGGCGTGCCGTAGGTGTCCATGGCCGCTCCGCCGATCAGGGCTTCGGAGAGCTCCAGGCGCAGATCGTTGGCGGCAGCGATCGCCTCGAGAACTCTGCGGCCGGCGTCGGTCACCTCCGGACCGATGCCGTCTCCGGCCAGCAACAGCACCCGCGCCATCACCGGACTACCACCGCATCCCGCGACGGTGCCGAAACCTGGCCGAGCACGTCGGCTGCGATCGATCGAAGGGTTTCGTCAGTCACGTGCTTGTCGCGGTCCGCGATTTCGATGAAGGCTGCGTACATGGCATCCATGACCGGCCCCTCGGCCGTGATGCCGAGCTGGGCGAGGCGGTGTGACAGGCCATGACGTCCGGAGTGCTTGCCCAGCACGAAGCGGCTCGATTCCCATCCCACGTCTTCCGGCACCATGATCTCGTAGGTGGAGCGCTCCTTGATGACGCCGTCCTGGTGGATACCGGCCTCGTGGGCGAAGGCGTTGGTGCCGACTATGGCCTTGTTCGCCTGGACCGCCAGCCCGGTCAGGCGGGCGATCATCTCGCTGGTCCGGACGAGCTCGCGGGTGTTGATAGAGGTCTCTATCGTCCCGAAGGCGCCAGCGCGCGTCTTGATCGCCATCACGACTTCCTCGAGGGGAGCATTCCCTGCCCGTTCTCCCAGACCGTTGATCGTGACTTCCACCTGCCGCGCCCCGCCCTCGATCGCGGCCAGCGTGTTGGCCGTGGCCAGACCGAGGTCGTCGTGGCAGTGGGCGCTGAGGGTGACGTCGTCGCCGTCGGTTACGCGCTCCCGCACGTAGCGGAACATGGCGGCGTACTCATCCGGCAGCGAGTACCCGACGGTATCGGGCAGGTTGACGGTGGTCGCTCCCGACCGCACCGCCACATTGCAGACGCAGGCCAGAAAGTCGAGATCGGACCGGGTGGCATCTTCCGCCGAGAACTCGATCCGCATGCCGAAGGAGGCGGCGTAGGCCACGGTCTCGGCCACGCTGTCCAGGACCTCGGTACGGCTGCGGCGCAGCTTGTATTTGAGATGAATGTCGGAGGTGGCGACAAAGACGTGGAGTACGGGGCGGCGGGCGTGCCGGATGGCCCGTGCGGCCGCTTCGATGTCGGAGGGGACGCAGCGTGCCAGAGCCGCGACCTCCGCCCGCTCGACGATCCCGGCAACCGCCTCGGTGGCCGCGGCGTCGCCGGGGGACGCCGCCGGGAAACCCGCCTCGATCACGTCGACTCCCAGGTGGTCAAGCTGCCTCGCGGCCTCCAACTTGCCCTCCAGGGACATGGAGCCGCCGGGAGATTGCTCGCCGTCGCGCAGGGTGGTATCGAACACGCGGAGCGCGGAATCTAGCGGCCGTCGCGCATCCATACCGTGTCCCATCCTGCCGGTACCGACTGCGGGTCTACCCGATCAGGCCCTTCGGGATCGGGCGAGTCCGTGTCCTCGGCACGCATTTCCTGGGGATCGACAAATCCCCACTCGTACCACATGAAGTTCTCGCTGAAAGATTCGTCATTCATTGCGTACTCCCTTCCTCTATGCCGCGCTCGCGGCCTTGGTTTCTGTCTCAGCGGACGCGCCCTTCGGCAGCCAGTCCATCATCGAGCGGAGGTATGCTCCTACCTGCTCGATCTGGTGCTCCCGGCCGGCCGCGCGCATCGCCTGGAAGTTCTCGCCACCCGTGTCGCACTCCGCCACCCAGCGCCCGGCAAAACTTCCGTCCTGAATCTCGGAGAGAAGTTGCTGCATGGTGCGCTTGACCTCGTCATTGACGACGCGAGGGCCGGAGACGTAATCTCCGTACTCCGCGGTGTCGCTCACGGAGTAGCGCATATAGGAGAGGCCTCCCTGGTAGAGCAGATCAACGATCAGCTTCAGCTCGTGCAGGCACTCGAAGTAGGCGATCTCAGGCTGATATCCGGCTTCCACCAGGGTCTCGAATCCGGAGGTTACGAGCTTGGTGACTCCGCCACACAGGACGGCCTGCTCGCCGAAGAGGTCGGTCTCCGTCTCCTCCTTGAAGCTGGTCTGAAGCACCCCCGCACGGGTGCTCCCGATGGCCGCGGCATAGGAGAGGGCGAGCGCGGCTGCCTCGCCGCTGGCGTCCTGGTGGACGGCAAAAAGGGCGGGAACCCCCACGCTCTCGGTGTAGAGCCGCCGCAGCATGTGACCGGGACCCTTGGGGGCAACCATGACCACGTCCACGCCGGGCGGGGGCGAGATGGTCGCGAAGTGAATGGAGAAGCCGTGGGCAACCAGCAGCGTGTCTCCGAGCGCCAGATTGGGGCCGACTGACTCGGCGAACACCGCCTTGTGGTGCTGGTCAGGGAGAAGCAGGCAGATGACGTCGGCCCAGGCCGAGACCTCCGCGGCGGTGCCGACAGCGAACCCATCGCGCTCCGCCTTCTCCCAGCTCTTGCTGCCCGGATACAGACCCACGCGCACCTCACAGCCACTGTCTCGCGCGTTCTGCGCGTGGGCGTGACCCTGGCTTCCGTAGCCGATAACCCCGATTTTCTTTCCAAGAATCCGCGTCAGATCGGCGTCCCTGTCGTGGTAAATGCGAGCCATTACTTCTCCCTTCAATCTCTTTCGCTGACTGTCCCACGCGGTGAGTCCTCGTGGGGCTCCTCCTGGCGGAGGGCTATGGGGCTGGTGCGGGCCGACTCCTCGATGCCGTAGACCTGAAGCGCGGCAAAAAGGGCGTCCAGCTGTTGGGCAAATCCAGTCGCCTCTAGGACGACGGTGTCGGCGCCGAAGCTCAATGGACGTCCGCCGAAGGCGCCGAGCAGCGAAACAATCTCGGCGCGCTGCTCCGGCGTGCAGCGCACGCGAGCCATGGCGTATTCGCGATGCATCGCCTCGCCGTCTGCTACCTGGACCGAGACCACGTCGGGCAGCCTGGAAAGGTGGCGGCGCACCTGCGGGATCGCGGACTCCTGGCTGACGCCCACGGTCATGCGGCGGATACCGGGCTCGTGAGTGCGCTCGAGGGTGATGCCGCCGAGCGGAAACCCGCGGCGCCGCAGCAGGCTAAGGATTCGATCCGCGGACCCGGTGCGGTCGGCAAAGTGGACCGTCAGTGCCGGATGTGTCATGGCGCTACTCCGGATCCTGGATCATGGAGCGGACGGATTGGCCGGACGGGATCATGGGATAGACGTTCCGTTCCTGATCGACCGCCACGTCCACAATCGCTGTTCCCGGGGTCCGCACTGCCCATTGCAGCGCCTCATCAAGCTCCGAGACGCGATCGACCTTGACGCCGGCGTGGCCGTATGCCCGCGCCAGGAGGAGATAGTTCGGGCTGGAGATCGGGGTGGCACTGTAGCGGCCGCCGTGGAAGAACGATTGCCACTGGCGGACCATTCCCAGATAGCCGTTATTCACGATGACGACCTTCAGTTCCAGACCCAGGTCGGCCACTGTTTGCAACTCCTGAATGTTCATCTGGATGCCCCCGTCGCCGGCGATGACCCAGACCTGCCGGTCGGGGCGGCCGATCTGCACGCCCATCGCGGCCGGAAGGGCGAATCCCATGGTTCCCAACCCGCCGGAGGTGATGTGCGTGTTCGGGTGGTCGTACCCATAGAGCTGGGCGGCCCACATCTGGTTCTGGCCCACATCGGTGACCAGCGTGGCATCGCTGCCCGCGATCCGCTTGATGGCGGCAAAAAGCTGAGCCGGATGGGTGAGGCCGTCCTGGAGCGGTTCCGTGGGGCGCTCCCATCCCTGAATGCGATCCAGCCAGGTGTCGTGCCGGTTAGGCCGGACCAGCCGTCCGAGCCGTTCCATGATGTCCCGGGCGTCGCCGTGGATCGGCTGCGCCGTCGGAACCACCTTTTCGAGCTCGGCGGTTTCGATGTCCACGTGGATGATCTGCGCCCTGGGCGCGAACTCCGTCACTTTCCCAGTCACGCGGTCGTCGAAGCGCATGCCGACGGCGAAGATAACGTCGGCCTCGTCAATCGCGTGGTTGGCAGAGGCATGGCCGTGCATTCCCGGCATGCCGAGGGAGAGGGGATGAGACTCGGGAAAGGCGCTCAGGCCGAGGAGGGTGGTGGTCACGGGAATGCCGGTGCGTTCTGCCAGGGTACGGAGCGCGTCCCATCCCCGTGAGAGGAGAACGCCGTGGCCGGCGAGGATGATTGGTGAGGAGGCGGTGTCCAGCATCTGCGCTGCCCGCCGGAGGTCGCGCTCGATCTCGGTATCGCTGGGGAACGACCGCGGCATATCGACACTGGCCGGCTCGTAGTCCGCCAGCTCGAATTGCACGTCCTTGGGGACGTCGATCAGGACCGGCCCCGGACGCCCGGTGCGGGCGATGGCAAAGGCTTCGTGGATCGCAGGTCCGAGATCGGCGGCGTGCTCGACGAGGATGTTGTGCTTGGTGACGCCCATGGTCACGCCGATCACATCCGTTTCCTGGAACGAGTCCTTTCCCAGAGCGGGCCTGGCAACCTGACCGGTGATAGCAACCATGGGAACAGAGTCCATATAGGCGTTGGCCAGGCCCGTGACCATGTTGGTGGCGCCGGGCCCCGACGTGCCCACGCAGACACCGACCTGTCCGGTGGCGCGGGCGAAGCCGTCGGCCGCATGCGTCGCCCCTTGCTCATGCCGGACCAGGACGTGCTGAAGCTCGGGGCAGGCGTACAGCGCATCGTAGAAGGGCATGATGGCGCCACCGGGATAGCCGAAGAGCACGCGGACGCCCTCGTGTACAAGTGCCTCGCACATGATCCGGCCCCCGGCACGGGGCTCGGCCCCGGCGTGCGCCGCGCTGGACATCGGTCGTGTCGCTAATGCCATATATCTCTCCTGACATGAGAAGAGGGCCTCCCGCTCTGGGAGACCCTCCTGACTCTGCCGTGTGGTTGGTTGAGCCGTCAGCCTCCCGTACTTCCTCCAGGTACCTCAAGTACAGGGAGGAGTACGGAAATAATCGAAATAAGAAGAACCCCGCCGGCCAGAGGCGTGCGGCGGGGAGCGACAGGGCAGCCGGAGGCTGTGCCTCGGCCTCGCGGGGAGGTACACCTGCCGGATGCTGCGGATTGGGCGTGATTCATCTCATTCGATCCTGTATTTAGCCTACAGAGGCGGGTTCCCTTATCCGATGGACAATCTGTCCGTAAAGACAGGGCCGCTGGCCGTGCCGAATGTCCAGATGGCGGTTCCGGCGGTATCGCGTATGGTATGAACATTCCCAGAGGGACGGAGGACGAGGGAGCGATGACGGACGGGAACCTGCCGAGCCACACCATTCTGCGCGGCCCCAGCCGGGCTCCGGCACGGGCGATGCTTCGTGGCGCCGGGTACAGCGAGGAGGATCTGCGCAAGCCGATCATCGGCATCGCCAACACCTGGATCGAAACCATGCCCTGCAATCTCAACTTGCGGCGGCTGGCGAAGCAGGTGAAGGACGGCGTCCGCGCCGCCGGCGGGACGCCGATGGAATTCAACACCATCGCCATCAGCGACGGCGTGACCATGGGCACGGAGGGCATGAAAGCGTCGCTGATCAGCCGCGAGGTCATCGCCGACTCCATCGAGCTGGTCGGCCGTGGTCAGATGTTCGACGGTATCGTGGCACTGGTGGGCTGCGACAAGACCATCCCCGGAGCGGCCATGGGCGTGCTGCGGCTCAATGTGCCGTCTCTGGTGCTCTACGGCGGAACGATCATGCCCGGCCACTACGCGGGCCGCGACCTGACCATTGTGGACGTGTTTGAAGCCGTCGGCGCGCACGCCGCCGGCCGGATCGACGACGAGCAGTTGGCCGCCATCGAGGCGCATGCCTGTCCCGGCGCCGGTGCCTGCGGCGGCCAGTTCACCGCCAATACCATGGCCATGGCCATGGAATTCATCGGGCTGTCGCCGATGGGCAGCAACAGCGTGCCGGCGATCGATCCCGCCAAGGACGAAGTTGCTCGCCGAGCCGGCGAGCTTGTTATGCAGCTGCTGGATATGAACGTTCGTCCACGGGATATCACGACGAAGTCCGCCTTTGTCAACGCAATTGCTTCGGTCGCGGCGTCGGGCGGCTCGACCAACGCGGTCCTCCACCTGCTGGCTATGGCACGCGAGGCCGGGGTCGAGCTGGACATCGCCGACTTCGATGCTGTGAGCACGCGGACCCCGCTGTACGCCGACCTGAAACCCGGTGGACGCTTCGTGGCCTATGACCTCTACCAGGCGGGGGGCACGCGACTGCTGGCAAAGCGGCTCCTCGACCAGGGGCTGATCGACGGGTCCGCCGCCACCACCTCCGGCCGGACTCTGGCTCAGGAAGCGGCTGAGGCGCGGGAGACCCCCGGGCAGGAGGTGATCCGTCCGGCCGGCGAGCCATTGAAGGAGACAGGTGGCCTGATCATCCTTCACGGCAACCTGGCGCCGCAGGGCAGCGTCGTCAAACTCTTCGGGTATGAACGTCTCTTTCACCGGGGGCCGGCACGGGTCTTCGATTGTGAGGAGGACGCCATGGATGCGATCCTGGCCGGTCACATCGCAGCCGGAGATGTGCTCGTTATTCGCTATGAGGGCCCGCGTGGCGGACCGGGCATGCGCGAGATGCTGGGCATAACAGCGGCAATCGTGGGAGCCGGTCTGGGAGAGAGCGTGGCCCTGGTCACGGACGGACGCTTCAGCGGCGGAACGCGTGGCCTCATGCTCGGGCACGTGGCACCGGAAGCGGCCAGGGGCGGACCGATCGCCCTGGTGAAGGATGGCGACACCATCGTGATCGACGTGGACAGCCGGAGGGTCGACCTCGACATCCCGGACACTGAGCTGACCAGGCGGCGAGCAGCCTGGCAGGAGCCGGCCCCGCACTATAAGGGAGGAGTCTTTGGCCGCTATGCCGCGCTGGTCTCGTCGGCGCACGAGGGCGCCGTCCTGACCACTCCCGATCGACAGGATCTCTGAGCCGGTTACGGAGCCGCAGCGCCGCTCCTGCGAATCCCGGCGGCTGGATAGCTGCCGAGGACCCGGACGAAGGGATTCAGCCGCGTGAGCTCACGAATGGCGTTGTGAACGGGAGGCTCGTAGGCGTATCCGCAGGCGTCGGTAAAGAACATGTACTGCCAGGGCTCGCGCCGCGAGGGACGCGACTCCAGCCGCTCCAGGTTGACTTGCTCCCGCGCAAAACAGCTCAGGGCGCGAACCAGGGCGCCGGGCCTGTGAGCTACCGAGAAGGCCAGCGACGTCTTGCCTTCTCCCGAGGCCGGTGACCCGGCCGGCGAGAAGTGATAGCTTCCGGCGGAGATCAGGAAGAAGCGGGTGGCATTGTCTTTGGCTGTCTGGATACCTTCGGCCAGCACCGACAGCCCGTACCGCTCGCCCGCCAGCCTGCTGGCGACGGCAGCGAAGCGTTGGTCCCCGCGCTCCGCGACCATCTGCGCGGCACCGGCGGTGTCATAGTACGGCTCGGTATCGAGCTGGGCCTGCCGGATGAATGCAGCGGTCTGCGCCAGCGCCTGCGGATGCGAGAAAACCCGCTCCACCACGGCCGGGCTCGCTCCCTTCACTCCCAGCAAGTAGTGATCGATGGGCTGAATCCACTCGGCCAGGATGGTGACCTTATGGTCGAGCATCAGATCGTACGCTTCCACGACGCTCCCCGCCTGGGAATTTTCGACCGGCACGAAGGCCCGATCCACGATTCCCTCGGTCAGGGCCGCGAAGAGATCGGGCAGCGTGCGAAACGACACCGGCTCGGCCGTTTCCTGAAACGCCACCAGGGCCTCCTCGCTATAGGCGCCCGGGATGCCTTGATATCCCACGCGAATGGGTCGATACGTGTCGTCCATGGTCTCCTCCCTACTCAAAGGTCATGGCCTTTCGCCGTCTGCGCTGTCTCCGTTCGATGAGTGGCCGGGCCAGAAGCGCGAGCTGCAGCGACAATCGCTGGCCCGGCTGCGAAAGGTCACAGACTCCGATCTGTTCAATACGGCTCAAGCGGTACAGCAGGCCGTTCCGGTGCAGATGCAGCGCGCGTGCCGTTTGACTGAGATTCCCTTGCAACTCTAGATACGTGCCCAGGGTCTGGATCAGGTCAGTCCCGTGCTCGGCATCGTAGCGGTCCAGCGCTCCAATTGATTCCTCGCAAAAGGACTCCAGCTCCGGCTGGTCGCGCAGGTGAAAGAGAAGCCGGTAGGCTCCCAGATCGTCGAAGGCGTTGGTCGAGGAGAGGCCCGAGACCGCGGCGCCGATATGCAGGGCATGCTCCGCCTGGCGATACGATTCCTGCAATGCTGAGAGATCGCTGTAGGATCGGCCGATGCCTGCCGATACGCTCGGGCCCTTGAGACGCTGCTCGACGCTGGATCTCAGCATCTCGATCCGTTGTCGGAACAACTGCCCATCCTGCTGCCGTCCGGCGGGAGCAAGCACGATCAGGGAGTCACTGTGCTCCCAGACCAGGGTATGGCTCCATACGGCCGGCACACTGACATCCAGGCCGCGCCGGAAGCGCTCCTTGATCTGCTGAATGTCACTCTCGTCCAGCATGTGGGCCGCGATATAGTCGGAGAACTGGTCCAGGTCGAGTATGAACACAGCCTGCGGTCCGCGGAGATCGTACCCCAGGAACTGGGCTCGCCTGCGCGTCCCGTTCAGCGAGGTCACCGAATTGATGAGAAGCTCCTCCAGGAAGCTGCCGCGGACACGAGACTCACCCTCTGCAACCGCGCGCAGTCGTACCATCTCCACCGTGGATGCGGCAGCCGCGTGAGACACCGCGTCGAGGGCGCGCGGCGAGAGTGTTCCGGATGGCTCGACCACCCACACATACGCCGAGATTCCGGGTGGCAGAACCACGGGCGCCACGGCGTAGCCGCTGCCGCCGGCACTGGAGAGGACGAGCGTTGGAGGGGCAGTGCTTGCCAGCGGCTCCAGGGCCAGATCGAAGCGAACGGCTTCCCGTACGTCAGCGGGAAGAGCGCTCTCGCCGGCCGTCAGGTGCTTTCCGCGGGGAGCGAACGAGTGCATCGGCTCGAGCTCTTCGTCGGCGATCGTCGCCGGTAATCCGAGCATGTCGGAGAGAAGCCGAACAACTCCCGATAGCCCGTTTCCCGCTATCACCTGCTCGACCAACAAACGGTAGATGTCCATAGCCGGCGTCTCCGCTGCTACCGGTGCCAACCCGCTCTCCTCCGGATAGAGAGAGGCGCCGCCCATGCGGCGCCTCGTTGTAGCATTACAGCATAAAGCTTTGCTGTTGCCAATTGCACTGGACAAAGTGTCCACTTCAGGTGGTGCCGATATGTGCATGTGGCACCGTACGATAGGACTCCATGATTCATCTCATTGCCGTGCCATTGCCCTGGTTCATCGTCGGGCCCATGATGGGCCTCTCCGTCGTCGGTCTATATGCCCTGACCAATCTGCACCTCGGCGTCACCGGTGCCTATGTCCAGTTCGTGGATAGGGCGCGCGGCCGCGCCGTCGAGACCTGGCGCTTCTGGTTCCTGGCCGGGCTTCTGCTTGGCGCGGCCTGTATCGGCATTCTGGGCCCCGGTCCGCAGTCGCTCCTTGGCTATGGCGCCCTGGGGCGCATCCTGCCGCTGGGCGCACTGCTTCCGGTTTTGTTCCTCGGAGGCATCCTGATCGGATTTGGCGCCCGGTGGTGCGGCGCGTGCACCTCGGGCCATGCCATCAGCGGCTGCTCAGTCCGCTCCCCCGGAAGCTATGCCGCCGCCATGACCTTCTTTGCCACCGCGGTTGCGGTGACGCTCGCGATGCACGTCGTCTCCGGCGGAAGGCTCTGATGCGCATAAATCTGGTCGCGCTCTTCTTTGGCCTCACCTTCGGCTTTGCCTTCTCCGCAGCCGGCTTCAATCAGTACGACATCGTGCATCGCACTCTGCTGCTGCAGTACTGGGCTCCCTGGCTGGTCTTCGCCTCTGCGATCGGGACGGCCATGCCTCTGCTCTGGATCCTCGAGGCACGCGGCTGGCACACGCCCCTCGGCGGGAAGCTGACGCCGAAGCGCTGGGAAATCGGCCGCGATCGGGTTCTGGGAGGCGCCGTGTTCGGCGTGGGCTGGGCGGTGACCGGCGCCTGTCCCGGCACCGTTTCCACCATGGTAGTGGCCGGCGGCCTGCTCGGCATCGTGCCACTGGCCGGAATCATTGCCGGCATCGTTCTGCGCGATGTCATGGTCGAGCGCGCGGCCAGACATCCCGCGGTCGACGAGGTTGTACTCGTCCGCTAGCTCGCGGCAGTGATCGTCTCGGTCAGACGCTCCTTCCGCCGCTTATCGTACTTTTTCAGCAACTCGCGCCAATGGGCGTACTTCTCGGGATCGGCTTTGATGGCGCGGTAGCGGCGCTTGTGCTTCTCTTTGCGATGGGTCTCGCAGTAGAGGGCATGGGAGGAATTGACCTGTGCCCCACACTCCTTGCACAACCGCTCCGGTTTCTCCGGCTTGGGCTTTAACACCCGGGCGGTGGAGATCCCGGCTCGATTCACAATCTGCCGGACTCGCTCCCGGGTGATCCCGAACTCCCGTCCCGTCTTCTCTAAGTTCCGCAGCTCCTGGTATCGCTCGATGAC
>JAICWV010000064.1 GCA_025966365.1 Chloroflexota bacterium
AGTTGCCGTGGTCGACGTCGGCGGCGAGCGTCACGATGTCGCGGGTCGAGGTACCGCCCTCGGTCTGGATCGTCAGCGGGCCGCTCGACATGACGTTCGCGGGGCGCAAGTCGAACGCTGTTTCCGGAAGGGCTGTCTGGCCGCAGCGGCGAGCTTCACCCGCCGGAGCCCGGCTTCGACGGGCTCAGCCACCTTCTTGCTCGCCGGGTGGCGACCATTCTGCCCGTGGCGATTTTCGAGGAAGGCGGGAAACTGCATGTGCGTTTCGGCGCCCCCTTCCCGGCCGCATCCTCGGAAGACACCATGAAAGCCATCGCCGCCCTCCTGCCGCGATCGCAGCGGGGCCCGTTCGGTTATGTTCGTGGCCCGCTGGGGTAGAGCGCGTGATCTGTTGCGACTCCCGCCGGGGTCCCGCGTCCTCGATCTGGGCTGTGCCTTCGGTTTCGGCACCGGCATGCTGGTCGATCGCTACCAGACCTCCGGCCACGACCTGAGCCGGGCCTACATCGAGCGCGCCCGCAAACGGGTTCCACGCGCCAGATTTACCCGTGGACCGGCCGATGATGTTCCGTATCCGGACGGCTACTTTGACGGAGTCCTGCTCCTGGACGTTCTGGAGCACGTTCCCGACCAGGAAGCAGTCGTGGACGAGATTGCCCGCCTGCTCCGCCCCGGCGGCCGGCTCATCCTCAGCGTTCCCAACCGCGGTGCCCTTGCCGGGCTCGACTCGCTCAACGTGTACCGCTCGCTGTTCGGGGACGGCGCCCCGCCTCCCACTGACGATCCCTCCTGGCCGCAGTCGCCGGTACATCGCCATTACAGCCGTACCGATCTGGAGCGGCTGTTCGGCCCTCGCTTTCGCCTGCTGGACACGTACTACACCGGTCTGGGCCTTGCCGAGCCGGTGAACCTCTTCCTGCTCATCACCCTCCGGCTGCTTCTCCGCACGCGCAGGCTCTACAACCTGGCTCAATACCTGTACTTCGGCATCTACCTGCTGGAAGACCTGGTACGGCTCGACGCGCGCGGCTATCACCTGATGGCGGAGTTTGAGCGTGTGTAACGCGCGGGCGCTGCGGCGTGACGCGATAGCATAACTCGATATGACGCGTGCAGCGAGAGCAGCAATGGCCGGAGGCGCACTACTGACAGTAGCAATCGGCATCACGGGCTGTCGCTCATCTGCCGATCAGAAAGTGATTCCGACCCCGGCTCCGCATGTCGCGACCACGCCGCCTGGCCGAGCCGGGGTGATCAGCGTCTTGAGTAGCTTCGACCGAGCCGTGGTAATCCGCGCCATGACATCGGCCCGGAGCTACCTCAGTCCGGCGCTGGCTGCTCAGGCCCCGCCCATGGGGCTCGCCTCACTCCTTGGGCTGCAAGACATTCCGCGAAGCGCTCGGTATTCCGATGTCCACGTCAACGGCCGCCGCGCGACCGCCAATCTCACCCTCCGAACCAGGTCGCAGGCGGTGACCGACGGTATCACGCTCCTGCGCAGCGGCGGCACGTGGCGTATCTCGGCTATACGCGGGACATAGAGAAACGTCACTCCCCGGAGCTGGGAGCCAGCGCCGGGTTGACGTGGTCGCGGCGGAGCAACGGCCACAGGCTCTGCGGGTCCAGGCCCTCGGTGCCGACGGAATGCAGCAAGTGCAGGATGCGCTGATTGGCATCGAGGCGCATCACTGTTTGCTCGCGTCCGCCAAGCGGGTAGGTCCCGGTCAGGTGGACGTTCTTGAGCGAGACATGCGTGGCCAGGTTGTACAGCATCCCGTAGACATCAGCAGCCGCGCCGTCTCCGACGGTTCCGTTGGACACGTCGTTGTTGATGGACCAGGTAACGGTCAGAACGCGGCCGGGACTGAGGGAATCAATTCGGTAGCGGCGCACGCCGCGATCGCTCGGCCCGAGGGAATCGGCGACGATCGCGGAGATTCGCTGCCGGAGCGGCCCGTGGCGCGGGATGGCGGCGGCGGAGCGGTCGCCGCTCACGCCGCGAATGACGGCAACCAGTTGGCCGATCACGATCAAACTGGACACGATGACCAGGCAGCTAATGACCAGCCAGCGAAACCGGGATGGCTCAACGGAAGTAGCAGGCTCGGACAGCGCGATGGCCGGCATCCTTCTCTAGGGAGACTGATCCTGCGGAGCGGGCGGGAAGTTAGCGTTGGACTGGGGGAAGTACACCGGGGCGTAGGGCGGAAGGTTTTTGAGCAGACCGCTGGCCCGCTCCGACGCCTCCATGTGATTTGCCCAGGCTCTGAACTTTACCGGTGTCGTGATGTCCATTTTGGCAACCATGTAGCCGTGCCAGAGGCCGCACAGCTCGTTGCAGTTGACCCAGTTCTTGCCACTGCTGGTGCTGGCGCCTGTCTCCCGCGCCCGCATCCAGGCCGTATTCTCAACGCCCGGAACCGCGTCCTCCTTCACGTCGTACTGATAAATCCAGAAGCTGTGGACCACATCCAGCGAGGTGATGTGGAATCGAACGGTGCCGCCGACGGGCAGTACCAGGTCTTTGGACTCGAATCCTCCATAGCTCGGATACCGGAACGTCCAGAGCCACTGCTGCCCGATCACCTGAACATTGAGCGGATGCCCGTTGGTGTACACAGACCCCGTATGGAGACCCCCCTTATGGCTGTTGCTCGTGGTTCCCGGATGACTGCGTGTGGACGTTCCCTGTCCCTGGGCTGCTACAGCCGGGGGATTCGTGATCTCGTGCAGGGTAAACGTGCCCCAGCCGGCCATGAACAAAACAATCACGAAGGTAATTCCGGCCCAGAGGAAGAGGAGGGTATTGGTCTCCGGAAGGGGCACGTACGCGCCCGGCTCGGGGCCCCGGGCGTGGAAGGTCACCAGTCCGTAAATCAACGTCACCCAGACGAAGGCAAAGACCGGAGCGCCGACGTAAAAGAGCATGTAGATCGTCTGGTGGATGCCCTCGCCTTCCTCAGAGCTGGCAGGCGCCGGTATAGGAACAAATGCAATCCCGATGATGAGGAGAATGCTGACGATGACCCAGATGATGCCGATTCGAATGGCGTGACGCATCGCTTCCTCCTACGTGAGTGTGATCAGGCCCATCATGTAGCCGATCTCCCCCATCGGCCCACCGTTTCCATAGGTCCCGGACCCGCACGGCACAAAACACTGCCAGCGATAGACGCCCTTTGTATTTGGCGTACGGAAGGTAAACCGCATGTCCTGATACTTCGTCGGTGGCGCGTTGTCGGGCACGCCCTCCATCGGCACGCTGACGCCGAACGACGGAATGGTGAAGGTATGCGAGGTGAGGTCCGGGCTCATAATGCTTGTCCGCTTGCCGTTGACGTACTCGACATTGCCGACCGTTCCCTGCACCTTGGTAAAGAAGTAGTTCCGCAGCGCGGTCGCGGAGTCGAAGTTATGAATATCCACCTCGACGAGCGAGTTGCGCGGGACGCTGAAGACGGGGCCGGGATGCACCGGGTTGGTTCGTGTCTGGTAGCCCAGCCAATCGGCATGCGGTCCCACGCCGACCTCCACCACGATGTTGAGGTTGAGGTGGTACACCTTCTGACCGCTGGCATTGGACGCCACGGAGATCGTCTTCGTCGAGGTCCGCTCGGAGCTATACGCAGGGTGATAGGTGATGCCGTAGACAATGAGCGCGAGCGCGATGATGCCGGCAATAGTCACGAGGGCGGTGACCAGAACGCCTCGGTTATCCATGATGACCTCCCATGCTGTCCGCCTGTTTCGGTAAGAGACTGTATTGAGGAGCAGCGGCGGGGAGCGGATCGTTCTGGCTCGCGTCGTCCGCCAGCCCCCGATACATGAAAATGGCAAAGGCGCCGCTGAACAGGAAGAGAACCGGCACCCACATGATGGCCCCCGCGATCTGCTGGTCTCCGAGCGCGGTCATGCCGAAGGGGCGGCCAACTTCGTGCGCGTAGCTATACAGCGGCACGGACGAAAAGACGAAGTACATCGCCAGGAGATTGCCCGCCGCGCCCACCAGGATCGAGTAGATAGCTCGCTGGAAGTACGTCAGCCTGGGATGAAGCACTCGCTGATCGATCACCTGCGTCCACAGCAGGAGTGCGATAAAGAGAAAGCACAGGTGCTCGACGGCGTGCACGGCGTCATTTCGCAGGGTCAGGTTCCAGAGGTAGTCCCAGTGCCAGACGTACAGATCGACCAGGAAGACGATTGCCGCGGGTACCGGTTGGTTGAGCTTCCCGAACCACGCGCCCAGGGTATGGAGCCAGCCCTGTTTGGCTCCCCTCCCTAGAACGGCGCGCCGAATGGACAGCGGGATCCCGCGCACGATGGTCACGCCTGGATCGCCGAGCAGGATGAGCGGAGCCGCGACCATCATGAGGAGCAGGTGCTGGATCATGTGGAAGCTGAACAGCACCTCCCCAAGACTATCGATCGGCGATTCCAGCGCGATCAGAACGACTCCGAGACCCGCGTAAAAGGCGGCGATCCGGCGGCGGTTCAGCGGTAATCCGCGACGGACGTCATGGAGCCGCCTGCGCCCCAGCCAATAGAGAATCCCGGCCAGGACAATGCCTGCCACGATGCCGGGGTCGAATGACCACTCCGTCCAGTAGTTCATCCGTTAGGCGATCGGGAAGAACGGCTGCACGTACAGCGCCAGGAAGTTAAACAGGGCAATGGCGGATATCCAGCCGAACCACTCTCCAAAGGCCTCAACCCCTGCGCCCGCGCCGCCGGAAAAGAGCCCTTTGGTTGCCCGGATGGCGACGCCGATCAGCATCAGGGCCGTCACCGCCAGAACAAACGTGAAGACACCCTCGATGGTGATGAAGAGGCTGACGTAGCCGCCACCCTGCAGCGTAAAGCCGGGCTTATGCAGCTCAATGATGTGGATGATGACGGCGATGACCGTCAGAATGGCCGCGATCCAGAGGCCAAGGGTGAGTGTCTGGAGCTTCTGACGGTAGAGCCCGAACCACTGTCCGACAAAGTACGCCGTCCCCGCAATCAGTACCAGCGCCATCTCGGAGACACCGATCCAGGTCGGAGGATGGTCAACTCCATGTGGCAGCCACATGTTGTTCGCGTTGATGATCTGCAGGTAGACCAGGCCGAAGTAGAACGAGGCAAAGAAGAAGGAGCCTGAGATGTAGAGCATGCGAACGGAGAGAACCGACAGCCGGTTGTCGAGCGTCCGCGGGATATAGGCGGTGGCGTGAGCCACGGCGTCCTGGACGGGAGTAGACGTATCATCCATGGCGTGCCTCCTATGTACCCGCGACCGTGCCGCCGGCTGCTTGCGACGGCTCGAGAATGGCCTCCGGCCGCGCGTTGGGCTGGTACTCGTAGGGACCAGCCACGATCAGCGGAATCTCGGCGAAGTTCTCCAGCGGAACTGGCGTGGGCGTCATCCACTCCAGGCTTCGGGAGTGATACGGATTCTCAACCGCCTTCTCGCCCCAGCCCCAGGTGTAGATGAGGTTCAGCAGGAAGGGCACCATCGAGATACCGAGCAAGTAGGCAAACATGGTGGCGGTGACGTTCACGCCCTGCAGGTACGGGAAGTACGTCGCATAGCGTCGGGACATCCCCATGATTCCGACGATCGCCAGGGTGATGAAGGTGCCGTTAAACCCGATCCACATCAGCCAGAAGTGGATCTTCCCCAGCGTCTCGTTCAATCGCTTGCCCATCATCTTGGGGAACCAGTAGTACACGGCGGCGAAGAACGCGAAGAGTGTCGCGCCCATCAGAATGAAGTGGAAGTGAGCCTGAACCCAGTAGCTGCCGTGGAGCTGAACGTCGGTGGGAACATCAGAGACGAAAATGCCGCTGAAGCCGCCGAGCAGGAAGTCGGGGAAGAAAGCGAGGGCGAACAGCATGGCCGACGGGAAAGTGATGCGCCCGCCGAACAGCGTGCCCAGCGCCGCCAGGAAGATCAGGCCCGTGGGGAAGGAGATCATCTCCGTCGAGAACATGAAGAAGGGACGCAGGCCGGGAGTCAGTCCACTCATGAACAGGTGATGCTGCCAGACAAACCAGCTCAGCAGCCCGATTCCACACAGACCGACGACGGCGGCCCGGTAGGCATAGACCGGTCGCCGCGTAAAGACCGGCAAAATATCGAGGACGATTCCCATGCCGGGGATCGCCAGGATGTACACCTCGGGATGACCGAACGTCCAGAAGACGTTCTCGTAAAAGAAGGCGCTGCCTCCCTGAACCGGGATGAAGTTTCCGGTGAGGAACGATCGATCGAATCCGACCATGAGCTGGACCGCGACCATGATGGGCATGGCCAGCCATGCCAGGATGGAGCCGACCAGGATGCTCCAGGTGGAGAGATTGAAGCGGGACCACGTCATCCCGGGCGCGCGCATCAAGAAGATGGTCGCGATGATGTTGAGGGCGGCCAGCGTGGCTGCCGACCCCGCCAGCGCCCAGGTTGTTACGTAGGCATCCTGACCCGCATGCATTTGATCGGCCAGCGGCGCATACCCGGTCCAACCGGTCTGGGAGCCGCCGAAGAAGAAGGCAGTCGGCATGATAACGAGGGCCAGCAGGAACAGCCAGAACGAGAGCGCCTCGACCCGCGGGAAAGCCATGCGCTTGGCGCCGATGAACAGCGGAATGAAGTAGTTCCCGAAGGGACCGATGATGATGCTGCTGGCCATGATCAGCATCGTCACGCTGTGCTCTGTCACCAGCGTCAGGTACGTCTCTGGATCCGTGAGCCGGACGTTGGGTGTGAGCAGCTCGGTCCGAATGAGCATGGCCAGAAAGCCGCCAAAGGTGAAGAAGATGATAACTGCGACCAGGTACTGGATCCCGACCACTTTGTGATCGAGGGTGTACCGGAAGTAGCGGCCCACACCGCCGCCGGCCCCGTACTCGTCCAGCAGCTCTTCCTCGGAGATCGGTAGACCAAGGAGCCACTTGACCGGCCTGTTGAACACCCCCAGGCCGACGAAGAACAGGAAGACGGCCACCGCGTACCCCAGGAACATGACCTGGTTAATTTCCAGCCCGAACGTCATGTTCAGCAGGCCACCGTCCTGTCCCAGAACCCACACGATGAAGCAGAAACCAAGGATTCCCAGGACAAACGCCCAGAGAGCGTTCGGACGCGCCAGCCACGATCGTCTCTGAGGTAGAGACGCTACCTCTACAGCCATAACCTCAAACCTCCGCCTGATGCCTTATCGGCACATCGTTAACGATTCACGGGGTCGCTTCGACCAGTGGCCCGTATGTCTTATAGCTCCATCATCTTGCAAGAGAACCTTTTCGTCAAGCTGGACTGTTTTGTCAGTCACTCCTCTGGAGCACCCGGACGCTCTGCAACAGTTGGTGCGGCAGGAGCGGCACGCCATCTGCGACCCGCATCCACCCCTTTCGATCGATCAGGTACACCGCCGCGGTATGGCTGATGTCGCCGCGCACAGGCTGGACGTCGATGCCGTACGCGTTCCAGACAGGCAACAAGCGCGATCGCGTCCCGATCAACCAGTGCCAGGACCCGCTCAGTCCGGACTCTCGCATGAATCGCCGCACGCTGGTTGGCGTGTCCCCTGCGGGATCGACGCTGACGACCACCACGGTCAGCGGAGAGTGCGGCCCAAGCGCCCGTTGCACGGAGGCCAGCTCACGGCCGGCGACCGGGCATTCTTGCCGGCAGCGCGAATCGAGAAACGTAATGGCGTAGATATGACCACGGAGGGCGCCGCTGGAGACAATCCGGCCGTTCTGGTCTCGGAGGGCAAAGGAGGGTGCGCGATGGACGCCATCCGGAAAGATATCGGTTCCCTGCAATCGGGCCGGAGGCTCGCTCTGACGTTGCCCGCCTCGGGCGTAGAGCGCCGACGCGCCGAAGAGCACCAGCATCAGCGGGATAAGGACCAGGCCCGATCGCCACCCAACGATCCGATTCACCGCCGTACCTCACGGACGCCGCCGGCGGACACGAGGCGGAGCGGTTCAGGACGAACCACTGCCTTACCCATGAGGAACTGCACGACCAGCAAGCCGAGGCAGACATAGCTGACCACCACCGAGATCCGGGACACCGGCCCGATTCCGGCACCGTCCAGTGCCGCGGCAATGTTGAGCGTGTAGAACAGCGGGCTGAGCATGCCGACTGCCGCGTGCGGCAGCAAATAGTTGAGCCGCCGTCCCGGTATATTGCCCTCGATGACCATGGTAAAGCCCATGAAGAAGGCGCTGAAGATGACCAGAGCCGTAATGAGAATTGCGGTGAAAGCCACGGTTGCCAGATCAATCCGCCGGGTAACGTAGGCGACCGAGTTCAACAGGCAGACGAGCACGGCCAGGCTGAGCCCGGTGAGGACGAGGTAATAGTGCACCCTATGGGGACGGTAGAATCGGTACCGGCGACGCGAGGTAGGGCGAGGCGAGTGCGTCCCCCGACCATCGGAATGAGGTGATGAAGGAAATGCGCTACCGGTTGTCACTCCCGGCCTCCATCGCGGCTACTCGAAAGCGATCACGTCCACCGGTTTCAGCATAGCCCCTCTCGCTTCTCACCGTTTGCGATAATTTCCTTCCATACCAGGTACTATGGGCCGCAATGATCGCATTGCGGTGCAAGCGATGTTTCAGGAAAGCGAGGAGGCATCGGGAATGGTAGTCAACCTGGTGGCGGGTCTGATCGGCCTACTATTTCTGGCGGTTCTCGGCCTGCTGGGATACGGGGTATTCGCTTTCAGCCGCGGGGGAGCGTCAGCCCAGCCGTCGAAGGTCAACATGGCGCGTGAGGTCCTCTGGACCGGCCTGGCCTCTCTCCTCTTGCTCGTCATCTTTCTGTACGCTCACCCGTGAGGACGAGTATGGTTAGGGGGATCGGACGAAAGGGGGAGCGGCACTGGTAACCGAGGCACGGCCCGAGGTCGTCGTATCGGAGCGCGGCGGGAACGCGCTCGTCGCCGTTCTTTCGGCCTATCTGGCGGTGATGAAGCCGCGCGTGATGAGTCTGCTCCTGTTCACGACCCTGGCAGCTCTTCTGGTCGCGGCCCGGGAACACCCGCTTCCCGCTCTCACCTTCTGGCGGGCGCTGATCGGCGCCATGGTGGGCGGGGCGATGGCTTCAGGCGGAGCCGCGGCACTCAATTGCTACATCGACCGAGACATCGACGTGGTCATGGCTCGCACCCGGCGCCGGCCGATACCCGTCGGCACCCTATCTCCCAGGCAGGTTCTGATCTTCGGACTCGTCCTCTCGGTCCTGTCGGTCGCCGTCCTGGTGGCGCTCACGACGCCCCTGGCCGCGCTCCTTGCGTTGGCGGGAAACCTCTTCTACGTGGTCGTGTACACCATGTGGCTCAAGCGCTCGACGACCCAGAACATCGTCATCGGTGGCGTGGCGGGCGCAATCCCGCCACTGGTCGGCTGGACCGCCATCACCAACAATCTGGCGCTGCCGGCCTTCCTGCTCTTCGTCATCATCACCTACTGGACGCCGGCTCACTTCTGGTCGCTGGCGCTCTTGGTCCACGGTGATTATTCACGTGCTCAGGTGCCCATGCTGCCGTCGGTCACCACCCGGTCCCACGCTCGCTGGCAAATCGTCACCTACTCATTGCTCACTGTCATCGCCAGCCTGCTTCTCTACTCCGCGGGTGCGATGGGCTGGATCTACCTGATTGCGGCGCTCTTGCTGGGTGCTGGATTCCTGGCCTTCACCATCGCGACGTACCGCTTCGGCACGGCGCGGCTTGCCCGCCGGACGTTCCTGTACTCCAACGTCTATCTGGCGGCGCTTTTTGCCGCCATGATCGTCGACCGACTGGTCTCGTAGCCGGACGCTCACCGCCTCTCAGGGCATGCGAGCGCGAGCTTTGAGCGCCGCCTGCAGAGGTCGCAGCTGGTTGCCACGACGTTGCTGAGCCGCGGCCATGACTTCCGACGGATGGGTCAGGGCGTCGGACAGAACCACGCCATCCACGCGACCCGTCGGCGCGCCGAGGAGATGCTCGACGGTGGGCGCGATATCCACCAGGCGCGCCGGGTATGAGGACCGCACTCCCTGCTTCACGCCGGGACCGGCGATGACCAGCGGAATGTGCTGATCCCCCCATTGCGGGCCCAGGTGGCCGGCGACCCACTGGTAGCCGTGTGCCTTGAAGTTGCGGGTAGAGACATTCGGGGCCAGAACGACGAATACGTCGGGACCGGAGGCAGAGGCCATGGTGTTGGCGAGGGTACCGCATGCCGCCAAAAATGCGGTCGGCAGACCGGGCTGGCTTGCCGCCAGTTGGTAGGCCCAGACACCGCGCTCCTGGACCTTGTAGAAGGTCGCGTCAACACCTTTGCCGCCCAGACGCAGCACATTCTCGGCCACCGCACGCGACTTATTCCCCTCCCGGAGCCCGATCGCCACTGCCGTATCATGCTCGATGTAGACCGGAGTCGCGCCCGCCTGCGCCACCGCCTGGCTCATCACGTGGTACGGCACGTGCGCGTGGATTTTCGACATGCCGTGATCGGCGGTAATGATGAAATCAGTCCGGTCCAGGATCCCCGCCGCGCGGTACGCATCCTCGATCTTCCCAAGCAGGTAATCGAACTGCCGCATAAGCCCGGGAATGATGGTCGCGTTGGGGGCGAAATGGCCCAGCACGTCCGTCTCCGACAGATTGATCATCATCACACGCGGATAGTGAACGCGTTTGAACGCCCAGAGGGCGTAGTCGGTCGTCCAGCCGTTTTCCTTCCCCATGCGCCACTGCTGCACGGCCGGTCCAAAGCCGGATGAGGGTGGTGGTATGGGGACATCCCAGCGCGCATTATTGATCGCGCCCGGCGGCGGGCGATGTTTTCCAATGGCCTGCGCTACCCAGCGATTTTTATAGATGAGAGAACACAGGATGTAGTCGGCGCGCGGCCCCCCCATGGCATCGGAGGCGTAACACTTGTGCGCGGCCACGCTGGCCACCGTCGCATCCGGGTGCGCCTTCTTGATCTGGCCCGCCAGGGTCGGCCGTCCGTGGTCTGCAATCACCGCTTCCAGCCGCCCGGCGATCACGTTCCAGCTCTGGGTGGGGTCATCCACGCGGTGGGTGCGCGGGTCCTCCCAGAGGAAGCCCTCGACTCCATCGTGTTTGGGGAACTGGCCACTGCCGATGGTCGCGTGAGAGGGCGGCGTGTTGGCGAGCTCCTGACCGGTGAAGGCGCTGGTATACATGATCCCCCGGTGCTCCAGGGCCTGGAGATGGGGCATGGGAACGCGGTGGAGATAGCCGGCGCGCGCCCCGTCCAAGACGATGATGACGGCGTAGCGCGGGGCATTCCCGGAGCGAGCCTGACCGGCGGGCACCAACGAGCCCATGAGGGCTGCCAGGACAAGTGGGAGGGAGAGGAGACGGATCAGAGGAAGAAACTCACCAGAAGATTGATAACGGTGAAACATAGTAGGATAGCCGCTGCCAGAGCGTCGAGCCGGCCGAACCGCCGCTCACGCATGGAGGTTCTCTCGCCTGAGCCGTACAGGCGGGACTCCATGGACTCTGCTAGCTCCTCACCCCTGCGGAGATTCGCCAATAACAGGGGAATGAGGAGCGCGGCCATGGCGTTCTCGTCCAGGAGCGCGTTCATTCCCAGGTCTGCCCCCCGCGCCCGCTGGGCCAGGATGACCTTGCGGGTCTCCTCGATCAAAAGCGGCACGAAGGTGAGCCCAATAGCCACCATGGAAATGACGTCACGGATAGGAAAGTGAACTTTCTCCAGAAACCCGAGGGCCCACTCCAGGCCGTGCGCAACCGCCAGTGGGGGCGTGGTGAGGGTCAAGAGCGAGGTGGTGTAGATGATGAGCAGCGATTGCAGGCCGAGCCTGATGGCCAGATCGAGGCCGTCCCGGCTGGGCACCAGGATCCAGACATGGGCCAGCGGCTTGCCGGGAGTAATCACGGTGATGAGGATGCCAAAGAGGACCACCAGGACAAGCAGGGGCCGCAGGGTTCTCCAGAGCGCGGGCAGCAAATGAACGGCGCTCAGCCCCACAAGCAATCCGAGCGCATACATCACGATCATTCCGCGGGGCACGGCGGCCGCCAGCGCGTCCGCCACGATGACCACCGTGCCGATGAGCTTGGTACGCGCGTCGAGCCGGTGAAGCGGGCTCTCGCCCGCCTGATAGCTGAGGAATCGAGGGGAGCTACCGAGCACGCCGGCCCCGATACGATTGAATGATCTCTGACTTGAGGCGCTCCGCATCCGACTCGGCGGGCAGCGCGCCTCCCAGACCTTTCAATGACCTCGCCAGCTCGTACACCGCGGGAAGCTCGATCCCGGCGTCTGCCAGAACATGCCAGTCGGCAAGCAACTCCGATCCACTCGCCACTTCTCGGGTACGGCCGTCCATTAACAGGTAGATGCGATCTGCCAGCGCGGCCTCGCGGGCGCTGGAGGTGAGCCAGACGATGGCGCTCCGGCCGCGAAGGGGGGCAAGCAGGCTGAGAAACTCATTCCGCGTACGCGGGTCCAGATTCGCCGTGGGCTCGTCCAGGATCAGCACGTCCGGCTCCATCGCCAGAACACCAGCCAGCGCCACCCTCCTGCGCTCGCCGCCCGAGAGCGCAAAGGGCGACCGATCGTGAACCTCTGCCGGGTCCAGTCCAACCGTCTCCAGTGCCATGTTCACGCGCTGCTCGATCTCGTCCTCATCCAGCATCAAGTGCCTGGGGCCGAACGCCACGTCGTCGAACACGGTACGCGCGAATAACTGATCCTCCGCATTCTGGACGAGAAGCGTGACCTCCCGCGGCCGCTCCTGCAAGCGCTTCCCCTTTGTCATGGGATTCTTGCCCCGGAACAGGACGGCACCCTCCTCCGGCCGCACCAGAAATGCAAGCTCAAGGGCCAAACGCGTCTTGCCGCTGCCCGGCGCACCCAGAACCGAGACGACCTCTCCAGTATCGACGTAGAGAGAGCGGTTCCCTGTGTGCTCTAAGACCGCCAAATCGCCTCCGCCAGCGCCTCAACAGGAGCGCCGGGCTCGACCGGCAGACCCGCGCGCTGTAAATCTTCGCCAAGCGCGTACGTCTCCGGTACGTCGAGTCCCAGCCTGGTGCGGATCGCGTCGACATGGAGGACCTCCGCAGGTGATCCCGCGGCTTCCAGGCGCCCGTGAAGTAGCCCGTACACGCGCGTGGCCAGCTGCGCCTCGTCCATGCGATGGGTTATAAGGACGACACCCCCACCGGTCCGATCCTTCCAGTCCAGCACCTCCGAGAGCAGCGGCCAGCGGCCGCCCGGCTCGATCCAGGCCGTGGGCTCGTCCAGGATGAGGTAGCGCGGCTCCATGGCAAGCACGGATGCGAGCGCGATTCTCTGCTTGGCCGCCATGCTCATGCTGTGGCATTCATCCAGCTCTCGGCCTTCCAACTCCACCGCCCGCAGCGCTTCGCGCACCCGCCGGCGAATCTCGTCTGGTGGAAGGCCGACATTTTCGGGGCCGAAAGCGACCTCGTCCTGAACCACCGCATTGACGATCTGGCTGTTGGGATTCTGAAACACCAGTCCGACAGTCCGGCGCACGTCTCGGTTCGCCATTCGCGTGTCCAGTCCATCCACCACGATCGTTCCGCGGGCAGGGAGCAGTAAACCCTTTATCAGCCGGCCCAGCGTGGACTTGCCGGACCCGTTCGGTCCCACGACGGCTACCACTTCCCCGGGCTCGACCCGGATGGAGACGTCGCTGAGCGCAGGCTCGGAATCGGCAGGGTACCGAAAACTGACGTGCGAGACGTCGATCACGCGGCTTCCTCGACCAGAAACGTCTGCTCGGGGATTTGACGCAGAACCATCTCGGACACCAACACCGCCAGGTAGATATTGAGCATCCCGTACAGCAGTGATACCGCCAGCCAGGCAATGGGCCAGTTCTCCGCTACCGGTCCCCTCCAGGATTGCCAGGAGGCAACCGCCGACGCCGGAGCGTGAGCTTCCTGCAAGACCCACCCGCCGAACTTGAAGACGAGACCCACGAAGTTGCGCGCGCTCTTCACCAGCGCGTGAATCGGGTACTGGAAGATGATCACGGAGACAACCGTGGGGAAGATGATGTCCAGGACGGTGTAGGCCACGCCGGTCCAGAGGGTGTTAAATACAGGTCCAATACCCCACCGCCGCCCGGCGCCGATGAGAATCCCGGCCACGGCCACGTCGATGGCGGCGAGGCCAAGCAGAGGGCCGACCAGCGCCGAGAAGAGAATGTACGAGGCAAGCCCGGCCAGAATGGTGAGCTTGATACCCCGACGCTGGGTCAGCATGATAAAGGGAATCACCGCCACCGCCTTGATGAGCGCGCGGACCGGCGGCACCGGAAAAAAGGCGCGCATCAGGAGAAAGACAATAGTTATGTCACCAAGGAGTGCTCCCTCCACGATCGCATGCGTCCGAAGACGCCGGCGCTCCGTCCCCTCATCCCTCATGTCAAAGGATAGGCGATAGCGACGCCTCGCCTGGGTGCGCCGACCCACCGACGTAGAGTAAGGTGAGGCACATATGAGCCTGCGACCAAGTAGACGCTGGGGACTGCTTATCCCGCTCGCCCTGGTACTTGCCGTGCTGGCCGCCTTCATGATCCCGAAAGGATCAACCGGCCAGGCCTCCCTCGTCGGCGGGAGCTTACAGGGCAAGCCCGCTCCCAATTTCCATCTGCGCGACCAGTTCGGCCGCACGGTTTCGCTGACCGCCATGCGGGGCCATCCGGTCGTGCTCACTCTCATGCAATCGACGTGCACGCAGATCTGCCCGGGCGTGGCTGACTCCATCCGGCGAGCCGTGAGTGAGATGGGGGCCGCCGGCCGAGACGTGGATATCATCGCCCTGAGCGCCGATCCGGAGCACGATACCAGGGCGTCGGTCCTGGCCTTCTCCAGAAAGCATGGCCTCTTGCACCGCTGGCACTATCTCACGGCCGGCCGAGCCACACTCAAGCCGATCTGGAACGCGTACCACGTGTATGTGGCCCCCGCCCGCGCCCCGGCCTCAATTCGTCAGTCGCATACCAGCGCCACCTTTCTGATCGATCCAACCGGCCATGAGCGCTCACTCTTTCTGGGCGGGGTCAGCGATCTCGAATTGGGGCACGACCTCCAGGTGCTGTCCGGCACGCGGGTTACGTTGCTCGCGTCCAACTCGCCGGCGCCTCAAGTCGGTCATCCCGCGCCGGACTTTACCTTGAAGAGCACATCGGGCCGGGTTGTCTCGCTGGGGTCGTTGCGCGGCCACGTCGTCGTGCTCAACTTCTGGGCCAGCTGGTGTCATCCCTGCAGGACTGAGATGCCGATGCTGGGCTCGTGGTACCGGAAACTACACGCGAAGGGGCTGGATATCGTGGGCGTCAACAATCAGGATCCCCTGACCGATGCGCGCGCCTTTGCTCAATCCGTTCGCACGCCCTACACGATCCTGCTCGACTCCAATGGCTCCATCGCCGCCCGGTACGATGTCCTCGGACTGCCCACCACCGTGCTGGTGGACGCCAACGGTGTCGTCCGGAACGTCAAGCCCGGTATCCTCGACGCCTCCTATCTCCGCACCGTCGTCAAGCCCGTGCTCAGCGAGCACTGAGAAAATCTTGCGGCACTCCGGGCGAAAGCCCTCGGCGACAGTCCGGCATGGTGAGTATCCGTAGCGAAGCCCTTCAAGGCGCAGTCCGGTCGTCTGTAGACCGAATTGTGCGAAACCCCGTGGGTTCTAGGGGACGGGCCCTTCGGTGACGGGGATAGGGCCGACTCGGGCCGGCGTTTTGGGCCGCCATTGCATGGCGTTGACGTAACCACCCCTGTGGACGACGTCGACTCATTGAGCCATGCTCGCCCAACACCGTGCCGCGTACAGTGGCAGCATGTCCTTTGCGCGCGCCATCTTCGTCTTCGCACTCTTCACCCCCATCCTCGGCGCAACAGGAAGCAAGTTCG
Source organism: Chloroflexota bacterium (assembly GCA_025966365.1). Classification (GTDB taxonomy): domain Bacteria; phylum Chloroflexota; class UBA5177; order UBA5177; family UBA5177; genus JAICWV01. The sequence continues at coordinate 15,936 of JAICWV010000064.1, forward strand.
TGGTGAGCGCCATTCTGGGACAAAGCCCGCAAACGGTTGTGGCCCCAGCCGCCCAGGTCGCGGTTGTTTCCACGCCCGCCATGGTCGCGATCTCCACACCGTTACCGGCAACTCCCAGACCGTCCAGCACACCCACACCCCTCACAGCTCTTACGCCACTACCGACGGTCACAGCAGCGGCATCACCCACCACCGCTACCACGACGCTCACCAAGTACTGGCTCGACCAGACCGAAGCACACGCGGGCGACACGATCACGGTCAGGTACGACATTGAGAACGGAACGGGCCAGCCGATGTACATCGGCCTCGGCATCTCGATGAAGTCCTCCAGCGCCGCCAGCTGGAGCTCGGCCTTCATTGACGCAGCTCATGATGTGACCGCCGCGGTGCCGCCGGGCAGCAGCACGCACACCCGCTACTTCACCCTCCCGGACCATCTGGCGCCGGGCGACTATGATGTCGCCTGGGGACTCAAGGATTCCAGCGGCACCCAGATTGACGTGGCCTCCTCATCTGGCGCACTTCGCATCGTTAAATAGATTGCCTGTTGTGGAAGCGGGCACTCGCGGTTATGATGAGAAGAACCCATTACGGAAAGGACCGCGGTACTGATGCGACTCAACTCCCTTCGCGCACCCGTCCAGGGCGGGATTTTTGCGCCTATGGGGATGACTGTGCCCACGTCCGCCCGGCTCATGGTCATGGAGACATGACTCGATAACCATCCAGACTCTCTGGACCGTGAGCCACCAAAACGGCTCACGGTTTTTTATTTGGAGGAATCATGGCTCGCACACTCGAATTGACCATGCCGGCTGATATCGCTGCCCATCAAGCTTCGACCAAGGACGCGATGGTGGTCCAGCATGTCTCCAAGTCCTTCGGCGGTCCCTCGGCACTGACGCTTCCCTGGCAGACGCCCGGCAAGCGGGTGGCGGCGGTGGACGACGTCTCCTTCGCGGTCAAGCGCGGCGAGATCTACGGCGTACTGGGCGCCAACGGCTCCGGAAAGTCCACGCTTATCCGGCTCATTGCCACCCTGCTGCTGCCCGATACCGGAACGGTCACCGTCTTTGGTCACGACGTGGTGGAGCAGGAGGCAACCGTCCAGCGCATGCTCAACCGGGTCTCGGTCGAGGCCTCGCTCTTCAAGAAGCTGTCCGCCATGGAGAACCTGATCTATGCCGCACGCCTGTACAGCGTGCCGGTCAAGCAAGCGAGGAAGGACATTGTCCAGATCCTGGAAGCACTGGGAATCTCGGCGTCCCGCGTGAACCAGCCGGTGGAGAAGATGTCACGCGGCATGCAGCAGAAGGTGTCCATTGCCCGCGCGCTGCTAACGTCTCCCGTCGTGCTCCTGCTCGACGAGCCGACCACGGGCCTCGACCCCCGCTCCAAGAAGGATGTGCAGCGTTTCATCCGGGATCTCCGCGAGCAGCACGACGCGACCATCCTGCTCACCAGCCACGACATGGACGAGGCCGACGCTCTCTGCGACCGCCTGGCCATCCTCGACGGGGGACGGATCGTGACCGAGGGGACACCACAACAGCTCAAAGACGACTATGCGCTCCGGCACGAGCTTGATCATACGCCGGAGCTCGAGGACGTGTTCATGGAGTTCACCGGACGCAGCCTCGACGAGGACTTCGATCCTGATGACGGAGGGAATGAATGACCGTAGCCCTGCCGACTGGCTCCCCTGTTCTGCGTCAGGTCAAGGCCTCCTACGCCCTGGTCGAGCGCAACGTCAATCTTTCCAAGCGCTACTGGGGCTGGGAGATTGCCTTCCTGATTTACACCATCGCCCAATCAATGGCTATCGTGTACATCGCCGAGGCAGAGCCGGCCATCAACCACCAGCACATCGACGTCAGCCGCGCTGTGCTCTACCTGGCCATCGGCACGCTGACCTGGTCCTACATGGCCAGCCTCTTCCAGGCCATCGCCGAGAGCGTGCAGTGGGAGCGCTGGGAAGGCACCATCGAGTACACCATGATGTCCCCCATCTCGCGGCTCACCTACGTGCTGGGCTCATCCCTCTTCGGCGTGATCTACGGCCTGGCCCGCTCCGCCGTGGTCCTGGTGGCGCTGGTCTTTGCCTTCCAGCTCACGGCCACACCATCGGGATTCTGGCCCACGCTGGCCATCATCGCTGTCGGCAGCGTCTCCTTCATCGGGATCGGCATCATGGCAGCCACGCTTCCCCTGCTCTTCACCGAGAAGGGGGCCCAGATGGTGTACGTGATCGAGGCGTTGCTGCTGCTGATTTCAGGCGTGTACTACCCGGTCAGCGTGCTGCCCGGTCCCATCCAGGCCGTCTCGCATCTCTCGCCGGCCACCTACATCCTCACCGGCACGCGGGGGTTCCTCGTCCCCGGCAGTCACGGCGATCTCTGGGGCAGCCTGATCCCGCTGGTCATCATCGGGATCATCTCGGTGCCGGTCGGTGTCTTCGTCTGGTCAAAAGCCGAGCGCTTCGCTAAGAAGACAGGGAGATTGAAGAGAACCGG
>JAICWV010000107.1 GCA_025966365.1 Chloroflexota bacterium
CGCGGTAAGCCTGCAGGGATGGTTGCCCGGCCCCGGCCGGGGATGCTCTGGTACTATTGGACGGCGCGTCGGCGCCGGAACGAGACACCATGATTCGAGATGAAGCGCGCTTTCGGCGCCACAAAGGGGCATGCCCCTATTACCGTGAGAACTGGGTAGCGGGGGACGAGCAGACCGCCGACGGCGAGGTCCTTCTGTACGAAATCTATTGCCTGAAAGGCTGGCCCCCCGTCTCCCAGGACGAGCAGAGCGCCTGCATGGCCGCCACGCGCCGCTGCTGGCGCAACAAGGAGTCCCACCGAATCACGCCCGAGGAAAGCGCGGCGATGCGGCGGGCGGAGAGTGCCTGAGCTACGGGGCGGAAACGTCGGCCAGCCGTGACGTGATCTGCCGCAGGCGACGCCGGAGCTCGAGTAGCTGAGGATCGTCGTAGCCGGCGGATGGAGACGCCGCCTGGAGAGCCTCGATATCCGCGGTCAGGGTAATAAGATCCGCGGCGATCGCCCAGTACTCCTGAAGCTTGGTTGGCTCGACGTCGGCCTCGTTGGCCAGCATCTCCACGGCGCGAGCTTCCTGGAACAGCACGTCAATGTCCGACCGATGTGAGCGCGGCACCTGCATTGCCCTCCACTGCTATTCTGCCAGTCCTGGTGGGGGCTGACGGAAGTGCCTATAATGGGTGTCTCCGGCATCGCGCCGGAGATTCTTTGTGTCTGGAGACGGGACGTGGCGGTATGCGAGCACTGATCAGCGTGTACGACAAGTCGGGGATCGTGGACTTTGCCACGGCCCTGCGCGAGCTCGAGATCGATATCCTGGCGACCGACGGGACCTACGAGGTGCTCACGGAGCAGGGCGTGGAGGCGACGCGCATCAGCGACGTGACCCGGTCTCCTGAGCTCCTTGGAGGAAGGGTCAAGAGCCTTCACCCCGACATCTTCGCTGCCATCCTCGCCGACCGTTCCAGCCAGGAACACAACGAGGCGCTGGACAGCGCGGGCATCGTCCCGATCGACATCGTGGTCGTCAATCTCTACCCCTTTGTCGAGGTCATGTCGCGCCCCGACCTGGACGGAGCCGACCCGCTGGACTACATTGACGTGGGTGGCAGCGCCCTTATCCGGGCAGCCGCCAAGAGCTTCCGTGACGTCACCGTGGTCACCGACCCCGACGACTACGAGGACGTTGTGGCCGAGCTCTACCGATTCCGCGCGAACAAGGAAAAGACGCGGCGGCGCCTGGCGGCCAAGGCCTTTGCCGCCACCGCCGCCTACGATTCGTTTGTCGCCAGTTACTTCTGGCGCGTGAGCGAGGAAACCCTGCCTCCGTCGTTCACGGTGCCGCTCTACAAGCTGCAAGACCTTCGCTACGGCGAGAACCTGCACCAGCAGGCGGCGCTGTACACTGACGCGCCGCCATCCCGAAATCTGCGGCCGCCCACCGGCGTCGCCAACGCCCGGCAGATCCACGGCAAGGAGCTCTCGTTCAACAATTTGCTGGATCTCGACGCCGCCTGGGGCATGGCCGCCGACTTCGCCGCTCCTACCGTCGCCATTGTCAAGCACGGCAACCCTACCGGTATCGCCGCCGGAAAGGACCTTCGTGAGGCCTACCAGAAAGCGTTTGCGGGGGATCCGCAGGCCAGCTACGGAGGAATAATCGGCGTCAACCGCACTCTGGACGCGGCCACTGCGCAAGAGATCGTGAAGGTCTGGTTCGAAGCGGTTATCGCGCCCGACTTCACCCCGGACTCTGTTCAAGTCCTGTCGCACAAAAAGGCGATCCGGCTGATGAGCGTCCGCGGCGAGTCGGGTGGTCCGGTGCAGAATATCTCCTGGCTCCCCTTTTCCAGCATGGACGTCAAGCGCATCAACGGCGGCTTCCTGGTCCAGACGACCAGCCAGGCTCCCGATAACTCCTCCGGCTGGCAGGTAGTCTCCAGGCGCCAGCCGACGCTGGAAGAGCTGACTGACCTCCAATTCGCGTGGAGGTCAGTGAAGCATGTCAAGTCCAATGCCATTGTGCTGGCCAAGAAATTGGCGCTGGTCGGTGTCGGGGCAGGTCAGATGAGCCGGGCCAATGCGGTCGACCTGGCGGTGCGGATGGCTGAAGACCGTGCGCGCGGCTCCGTTCTCGGCTCCGACGCCTACTTCTCGTTCACGGACGGCGTGCAGCGCGCGATCGAGGCGGGGGTCACAGCCATCATCCAGCCCGGCGGCTCGATTCGCGACAGCGAGGTGATCGAGGCGGCGGACAAAGCGGGCCTGGCCATGCTCTTCACCGGAATCCGCCATTTCAAGCACTGACCGTACCGTAGACTGAAAAAAAGCGGCTCGGATAGCGCTGCACCGCTGGAGGAAAGTTATGCCGTCTCTGCCTCTGCGCCCGGGAACATTTGTGATCCTTGCGCTCGCACTCGCCATCGCGCTTAGCGCCTGCGGAGGGAGCAGTGCTCCGTCGCAATCGCAGGCCAAGTCAAAGAAAACCGCTGCTTCCGGCACCTCCAACCATCTCAGCCTGGTGTCGCCCGGCTATCTCACCGTGGGCTCCGACACCAGCTATCCCCCCATGGAGTCGAAAGATCCTCAAACCCAGCAATATGTGGGCGCAGACATTGACCTGGCCAAAGTCCTCGCTCTGGCCATGGGGCTCAAGGGCGCCAGGATCTCCAGCGCCACCTTCGATAGCCTGATCCCTTCCCTCCGCGCCAAACGCTTCGACGTTATTATGTCAAGCATGAACGACAACCCGGAGCGCGCCAAGCAAGTCGCTTTCGTGGATTACATGACCGCGACCATGGGAATCCTGGTCAAGAAGGGCAGCCCCATCAAAGCCAATTCCTATAGCGACCTCTGCGGCCACTCCGTGGCGGTGGAGCGGGGAACGGTGGAGCAGCAGGACCTGATCTCGGCGAACAATTCGTGCTCGTCCAAAATGAACATTCTGGTATCGGCGGCCGATTCCGATGCGTACCAGGCATTCAACTCCGGGCACGCGGACTCCTACACCTCTGACCTTCCGGTGGTCCGCTTTTACGTGGACAAATACTCTACCCGGTATCAGTTAGCAGGGAAGCCCATCAGTGCCAACGCGAATTACGGTATCGCCCTCAACAAGAACAACGGCGCGCTGAAAACCGCGCTGCAGGAGGCACTGGCAAAGATCCGAGGAAACGGGACGTACACCAGGATTCTCAAGAAGTGGGGAGTTGCGGGAGCCGCCCTCAAGAAGTAGTTCCGCGATCTCGGGACCGGCCCCGACCCGGCTGAATGTACGCCCGCGACATGCACCGTCTGGGAGTGTCCTGTGAACTTCGATCCCAGCGTCTTCTGGCACTATCTCTTCTACGGACCCATCGTTGACGGCGCCAAGCTGACGCTCATCATGGCGGTGGTATCGCAGACCATCGGAATCGTCCTCGGCCTCTTCCTCGCATTGGGACGCCTCTCACGTTCGAAACTTCCGGTCTGGCGTTGGCTGTCGGGCATCTACATCTGGCTCTTCCGCGGCACCCCGTTGCTGGTTCAGCTCCTCTTTGTCTACGACGCCATCCCCCAGATGACGGGCGAGAGTATCGTCCTTGGCTCGATCACCTCAGGCATCATCGCGCTGTCGCTGAATGAGGGTGCGTACATGGCCGAGATCATTCGAGCGGGAATCCAGTCCGTCGATCCCGGCCAGGTAGAGGCGGCAAAGGCGCTCGGCATGACCTATACGAAAACCATGCGCCGGGTCGTGCTGCCCCAGGCGGTACGTTTCGTCATCCCTCCCACCGGGAACGAGTTCATCAGCATGCTCAAGAACACGTCACTGGCGGAAGTCGTCTCAGCTCAGGAGCTGCTCTACAACACGCAACAGGTCTACGCCAACAACTTCTTCTACTTCGAGTTACTCTCGGTTGCCGCTCTCTGGTATCTCGCCATGACAACGGTCGCCACCTGGATACAGTCCAGATTGGAACAGCGCGTGGAGTACCGGAACACGATTCCCAATCGTGGAGGACTCTTCGGATTCGCTTTCCCGGGGATGCACCGTGGCTAGCGAGCGGCCGCTGATGGTCCAGGTCGAAGACGTCCACAAACGCTTCGGCCCCCTGGAAGTCCTCAAAGGCATCAATATGACAGTGCGCAAAGGTGAGACTATCGTCATTATCGGTCCCAGCGGTTCGGGAAAAAGCACGCTGCTTCGAACGATCAACCACCTGGAGCGGATTGATAAGGGCCGTATTCTGGTGGACGGTCAGCTCATGGGATATCGCGAGACGGCTCACGGGATCAAGGAGCTGCCCGAGCGCGTGGTCGCTCGCCAGCGTGAAATGGTGGGCATGGTGTTCCAGCGCTTCAACCTCTTTCCGCACATGACGGCGCTCGGTAACGTCATGGAAGCGCCTATTCACGTCCGGGGACTGAAAAGGCGCGACGCGATCCAGCAAGCCACGGAGCTGCTCAACAAAGTGGGCCTGGGCCAGAAGCTGGCCAGCTACCCCCATGAGCTTTCGGGAGGACAGCAGCAGCGAGTAGCCATCGCCCGAGCGCTGGCCATGGAGCCGGCAGTGATGATGTTCGACGAGGCGACCTCGGCGCTCGATCCGGAACTGGTGGGCGAGGTACTCAACGTCATGGAGCAGCTGGCGCACGAGGGCATGACCATGCTGGTCGTGACCCACGAGATGGGGTTCGCGCGCGAGGCGGCCGACAATGTCCTCTTTATGGACGGTGGTGTGGTGGTCGAGGAGGGGACGCCCGAGGCGATCTTCGACCATCCGCGAACGGAACGTGCACGGGCCTTCCTGCGCGCGGTACTGCAGTCGTCCCGGGACGAGCGCTAGGCGCGGCTGGCGGAGGCCGTCCGGCGTCACCTCCACTGGACTCGCTGATATGATGAGTTCAACCCATGCGCGTTAACGTCTTACTCTTCGCCGCATTCCGGGAGGCGGTCGGCGCCTCCCGACTGGAGCTCGACGTGCCTGACGGAACCACACTTCGCCAGGTGTACGCGCTCGTCGAAGGCGGGCATCCGCGCCTGGGCCTGCTGCGAGCGTATACGACTTTTGCTCGCAACAGGGAGGTCGCGGAAGGTGACACCGTGGTCGGCCCTGGGGACGAGATTGTCTTCCTGCAGCCGGTGAGTGGAGGCAGCGCATGATCGAGTTCCGGGAGAGCCCTCTATCTCCTGAAACCTGCCTGGCGGAAGTCCGGCGCCCCGACAGCGGCGGTATCGCTCTCTTCGTCGGCTGCGTCCGGGACCATTCGGAGGGGCGCGATGTGGTGCGTCTGGAGTACGAGGCATACATCCCGATGGCCGAAGCGAAGTTCCAGCAGGTGATTGACGAAGCGCGCGGGCGCTGGCCGGTCCAGGGCATGGCCATCCAGCACCGGCTGGGACGGCTCGAGATTGGAGAGGACGCAGTCGTGATCGCGGTCTCCTGCCCGCATCGAGCGGAAGCGTTCGAGGCATGCCGCTACGCTATCGACCGGACCAAAGAGATCGTCCCCATCTGGAAGAAGGAGTTCAGTGAGAGCGGCGCCGTGTGGGTGGGCGGTCCCACGGGTGACGTTACGACGTCCAGCCTCGCTCCCGCGCCAGATTGACGACATCCCGCAGCACGGTCAATGCCGTGGACGGCCCTCCGGTGCCCTCAACCGTGGTGGTCACGTCGCCCAGCAGGTCTGTCTTGAAGACAACGCCCATCTCCTGGCCGCGCAACCGCCCTAACGGATCGCTGTGCGGCCGCCGCTCGGGACTCACCGTAGCACGCACGGAATTGCCGTCTCGGACCACCCGGGCGATAAGTTTGTAGGTCTGGCCCGCTTGTTTCGCATTCTCCAGGTCCGGCGTGGAGATACCGCGGATGCCCTGGCGCTCGACGTCATCGAGAGCCAGCGGTGCGCCGAAGAGCGCGCGGGCAAGGATGACCGCTTTGGCAGCCGCGTCCCAGCCGTCCACGTCAAGCGTGGGATCGGTTTCAGCAATGCCCGCTTCCTGGGCCGCCAGCACCCCCTCCTCGTACGTGGCTCCCTCCGACATCAGGGAAAGAATTTGATTCGCGGTCGCGTTAACGATTCCCTGCAGCTCTAGAATGCGCACCCCGATCAGCGCGCGATCGGCAATTTCGAGAATGGGCAGCGGCGCACCGATGGTGGCGGAGTAGCGAACCAGCCTGCCCCCTTGCCGCGCCCCTTGCATGAGCTCATCGAAATGAAGGACGAGTGCTCCTTTGCTTGCCAGGACGACGTCCATGCCACGCCGCAGCGCGCCCTGCGCGTAGCTCCAGCCGGGCTCGGCGTCGGTGAAGTTGGTGCTGGCTCCTTCAAGGAGCACCTGGGCGCCGGCCGCGTCGAGGAAGGCGTCGCCTGCCAGGCCTGCGTGCCCTCCAGCCACTCCGGCGACGGTTCCGTGCTCCTGTTTGGCAGCAATGAGGTCGGCAGGCAGAAGGCCAGCGCGAGAAACCGCAGCTCCGCCTCGGTCTGCCACACCGGTGAGCACGAGTCTCAGGCCATAGGCGTCGAAATACCTGTCTCCGTTCTGACGAAGAATCTCCGCGACGCCCCGTCCCACGTTGCCGAAGCCGGTCAGCGCTAGTCGAACATCAGTCACTCCTCATTCCCTCCATATCACTGTTGGTGCGGTGTAACCCTCACGTAACGGAAACTCGAGCGGTGTCCGGTCTTTACCGCTCGAGCTGCGGCCGCCAGCCTCACCGATGACGCGGCCGAGCGGGTTGCCATCCGTGATTGCCGGATTGCGGCGGCGAAATTGCGCGGCGAAAGCAGCAGGGGATCGCGATGGACGGTCCCTGCCAGCCGTCCCGCCCATAACGCCTCGTACCTCTGCTTCGAGAGCGCGGAAAGGATGAGGTCGAGGTACCGGCGGACCTCGCCGCTGTCATCCCGTCGAATATCGATGACCTGCAACCGCAGCACCCGGGTGACCCGACCAAGTCGTGCCGCGTTTAGTCGCAGCCGGCCGGCAACCTTCCTGATCCAGCGCCGATTGTCGTGCTTCATCCCCAGATTGATCTCGTACACGTCGCTCGAAACAGCCCCTGCCAGGCCCGTGGCAGTTTGGAGCGTCGGCCGCAGGGCGTCGTAGCGCTGCAGGGGAGATTCGGATGCGTGGCCGCACGCCGTCAGGCAAAGTAAAATGGCCACGAGCACGAGGCGGGTCACGGACGCAGCGCCTGCACCGGATCTCCCACGCGCAAGCCAAGCTGCTCCTGGGCGCTTCCATTCCGCGCGGCGATCTCGATGAGTCCGGTGCTGCCCGCCAGCGCCACCACCGGGCCGCTTTGATAGGTGGACGAGAGCGGGCCGATCTCCTGTCCGGCGGCGCTCACGATCGCGCCGGCTGGAACAGAACCGGCGCTGATATTGCTGACGGCATTCCCGAAGTGATCGATATGAACGATCTGCCCGCGCACGCCGTCTGGATCGCTACGGGGCTCGATCGGCTCTCCCGGCTGAATCTGTCTGACCGGCGGCCCCAGGGCGGAGAGATCCGTGCCGTTGGCGAGATACGCGGCTGCCGGGGCAAAAACATCGCGTCCGTGAAACGTCGAGCTGATCTCCGGCAACCGGTACTTCGGATTACGAAGCTCGACCGCGGACGCGTCGGGACGCAGCCGCCCGTCCCGGTCACTCAGGTCTTCCGCCATCAGAACCGGTACAAAGAGCCCGTTGTCGGGTCCCACGAAGGTACAGACCGGCGTGCGTATGGCAAGCGGCTTGCGCGATGTGCCGACACCTGGATCGACAACAGCCACGTGTATGCTCCCCGGAGGGAAGTAGCCATACGCCGCGAGCAGGAGGAAGGAGGCCTCCAAAATGTTCTGCGGCTCGACAGCGTGTGAGATGTCGACAATCCGTGCCTCGGGGGCGATACCGAGAATTACTCCCTTTATCACACCCACATAGGCGTCGGTCAGTCCGAAATCGGTGGTGAGGGTGATGATTGGAGGCACGAAACAGGGTAACAAAGGGGCCGAAACGGGCACACAGCGTAGAATTCCGCGGGAGAAAGGAGCAGCATGATCCCGGGAACGCGCGTCAATCTAAGGGCGGTGGAGGCCGCCGACTATCCGTTATTGGCACGGTGGCTGAACGATCCGGAGGTAATGATCCACTGGGGTCGTCCCGGCACCACGCTGTCCCTGGAGGAGGTGGAGCGCTCTGAGCGCGCCGACGCAGCCAGGTCCAACTCGCGCAAATACATCATCGAGACCGGAGACGGCATTCCCATAGGGCAGATTGATTACTACGATCTGGATTGGCAGAACCGCAGCGCGTGGGTCTCGATCATGATCGGCGAGCCCGAGTACTGGAGCGGTGGCTACGGAACCGACGCCATGGGAGCGCTACTCGGCTATCTCTTTCTCCAGCTGGATCTGCATCGCGTAGCACTGACCGCCCATGAAAGCAACGTGCGGGCGCAGCGGTCGTACGCGAAGAATGGTTTTGTGGTTGAGGGCACCCTTCGCGACTGGGCATACTTCGACGGCCGATGGGTCAGCGGCGTGCTCATGGGTGTGCTCAAAGACGACTTTGTCCGCCTCGCCGGGACCGCGGGTTAGGGCATCCAGATCGGGTCCCACTGGGCGTCGATATCGCTCGGGACCGAATCGATCCGCACCTCCGGTCCGCCGGCCACCCGTCTGGCGAACAGCCCGAAGCCGTCTCCCTCCGGTCTGAGATAGGATACCCAGCGCCCATCCGGGGTGAAGGCCGGCTGCGCCACCTTGCCGCCCGCGATCACGCGTACCCGCCCCAAGCGTGCCCGCCCCCTTTCCATCCGGACCGGAGCAACCACGATCCGCTCGCTCCGTCCGGGTCCCCCTTGAACATAGGCGACGGCACGGCCATTCGGTGCCCACGTCGGCTGCACCACGCGAACACCGGCCGGCGTCAGGGCCACGCCGGAGGATGCTCCCGGCGCGCCGAGCATTAACGTGGTGCGAACCTGCCCCGTTGCCACGCAGCGGGAGACCGTATAGCGCCAGGCCACGTACAGGAAGTGGCTGCCGTGCGGCTGCCACACCGGATCAGTATCTCCACCGGCACCGCCGCCCATCTGACAGGTTCCGTTGAGCGCCGCGGGTGGCTGGGTCAGCCGTATCAGATGGCTCCCGGTCACCGACATCCTCCAGATAGAGAGGTCTGTCCCACGGGCGTCGCTGGGCGGCTGCGCCAGCTTGCCTCGATCGCTGTCGAAAAGAATCGACTTACCGTCGGGAGACCAGGTCGGCCACGCCGCCCAGAGATTGTTGGACACATCCCGGTTTTCGTCGTGGGTGATGACGTGCTGTTTGCGCGACTTCATGTCCATGAGCCAGATGTCGGAGGCGTAGGTGCCGTAGCGGTGAAGACCGTTGGTGAAGCGAACGAACGCCAGCGTCTTTCCGTCGGGCGAGAGCGAGGGCATAGCGCCATCCTGACCCCAGGTCAGCTGCGTGGTGCTCCCGTCGCGATTGCGAAGGAACACGTTACCGCCCCGCAGGTACAGGAGGCGTCCGGACGGTCGGCTGCCGCTCGTCGCCGTGGGAGTCTTCCCGGGAGTTGGCGGGCCTTCTCCAGTCCGTTGCGTCGCAGACGCTCCCGGAGTGGCCGCGGCTGTGCGCGTGGGAGACGGGCGCGGCGTGGCCGCGACGTGATGATGCTTGATGGGGCCAAAGAGCCGGCCGACCAATTGATGAACGCGCGGCCAGTTGGGCAGGAGAACGCTCTGTCCGTCGCGGAAGGCGTAGGTACAGTAGACGGGCGGAGGTAGGCCGCGCTGCGTGATCCCGGCCGAGTGGATGTGATGCGAGAGCTGATCCAGCTCATACATCTGCTGGATGCCAAGATCGGTGCGAACAAAGTCCTGCAGGTCCGTCACCAGACTTGAAAGCCTGGTGACGACGTTCAAGGCGTTTATTTTCTGCCGGAGGGCGGACAGGAGCTCGCGCTGCCGCGCAGAGCGTCCGATATCGCCCACCGCATCGCCGTGGCGCGACCGGACGTATTCGAGCGCCTGGGTGCCGTCCATGTGCTGCCAGCCGGGAGGAATAAAAATCCGGCGGTATCCATACGGGTCGGGACTGTGCAGATCGTTGGGGTAACGGTCGTCCAGCACGGGATGCTGGATATCCAACGTGATGCCGTTGAACGTATCGATGACGTTCGAGAATCCCTGCAGTCCGACCCAGCCGTAGTAATCGATGGGGACGTCGAACTGCTGCTCCACCACGTCGCGGGCCAGCGACACGCCCCCGCTAAACCCACTCTTCTGATACCCGTACTTGAAAGCCAGCATGATCTTTCCGTACCCGTGACCGGGGATGGGCACCCAGAAATCGCGCGGAATCGACAACATCGACACCGTGTTGTTCACGGAATCGACCGACACGATGATCATGCTCTGAGTCAGCGGCGCGCTTTCCTGTTTCTTCTGGTCGGTGTCGCTGCCGAGCAAGAGAAAGTTGACGCGCTTGTTGCTGTGGAAGGAGGGAATGATGACTGTCGGCTCGTCCGTAGCTCGCGCAACAACGTGGTGCATTTTGGAATAGCCGTTATAGATGGTGTACACCTGACTTCCCAGCCAGGCGGCCAGCACGATGAAGATGGCGAGGGCGACAAGGCCTACCCGCCGCATTGCCCGAGAAATCCGATCAGCGTCTTTCCGTCCCCCGAATCGGTCTGGCTATTCTAGCTCCGTGGCCTGGGAATCCTGGATCAGGCTGCAAATCTGCTCCCGAAGGGCGTCTGTCGCTGCCGCCACCACCTCCGTGGTCTCCGCGGTGTAGGGCGCGCCGTTAACCTGGGTCACCACACCTCCCGCTTCTTCAACCAGCCGCACCCCGGCGCCGTAGTCCCATGTATGGGCGAGGCGGTGCACCATGGCGTCGAAGCGGCCACAGGCGACGTAGGCAAGCGCCAGAGCCGCCGAGCCGATGTTGCGGGTCCGGAGCACTCGGGGCGCCAGGGTATGGACGTCCTGAAGGCCGAACTGAAGGCTTTCGGGATTGAAGTCGATGGTGAGATGCACGAAGGCATCGTCGAGACGCGAAACTCCGCTCGTCTCGATTGAATGGCCGTTGAGGAATGCTCCCTGGCCGGTTGTAGCGGTGAATGTCTCGTTCAGGATGGGATCGTGGATCACACCCAGAACCGGGAAGTCTCCCTCGAACAAGCTCAGGCAGACGCACCAGATGGGAAGCCGGTGGGCGAAGTTAAGGGTGCCGTCCAGCGGATCGATGTACCATATCCTTCCCGTGCTGGCAGGCTCGGTGGTTCCTTCTTCGGCCACCACCCCATCACCGGGAAACGCCTCACGGATGCGGTCAGAGATGAGTGCCTCGCTGGCCGTGTCGGCAGCCGTAACCACATCCCTTTCACCCTTGACACGTGCCTGCATCCGGTCCCCCTCGACGTAGGTCAGGATCAGCCGTCCGGCCTCCCGGGCGATCTCCGCCGTCGCCTCTAACTCGTCTTTGTGGCTCACCGCATCCCCTCCCTCTACGTGGTTTCACTGATAATCCGCCAAAAATGCCTCGGTATACTTGGGCCAAGAGCAGCACTACCGCATTACGTCGGGAGGCGAAAGTATTGAATCTTCAACCACTGCTGCACGGGAGAGCACCGGCCATGGCCGATCTGGCTCTCGGCCCCATCCTCGGGAAGCCCGTCATGGCGTACTACTATGTCACCTATAAGTGCAATGCCCGCTGCGTGTTCTGCAACATTCCCGACGGCCCCATGGATGTGCTTCCTGTCTCAAAGTACACGTCCACCGAGCAGTCCATCGAACACTTCGACATTCTGCGCAAGCTGGGAGTGCGCCTGATCGACTTTACCGGTGGTGAGCCGCTGCTCCGTAAGGACATCGGTACGCTTCTGCGGGCGGCCAGGGAGCGCGGCTTCCGGACGCAGATGACCACCAACTGCACTCTTTATCCACGCCGGGCGCAGGAAATCCGCGGCCTGGTGGACATTCTGAACTTCTCCCTGTGCTCTCCCGGCCCCGAGCCGCACAATACGCTCCGCCAGGACAACTCCTATGACTACGTGATTCAGAGCCTGGAAATTGCCCGTGAGCTGGGCGAGCCCTACCAGATCATCTTCGTCCTCACCAACGACAATGCCGACCTGCTTCCC
>JAICWV010000079.1 GCA_025966365.1 Chloroflexota bacterium
GACGGATGGTACTCCGGAGCCATCCACCTGGGACTACACCACCACCGATACCTCCCTCAGCGCTCCCGGCTCCGTCGGCCTCTACAGCTATGCCAGTGTCAGTGCCTCCAACACCTTCGATAACTTCAGTGTGACCAACGGCTCGGGCTCAGCTCCCATACCAGGTGGGGCACCTGGGGCGACTTCCACTCCTGTCCCGACTTCGACACCCGCCCCGACTTCCACTCCTGTCCCGACTTCCACTCCTGGACCCACTTCCACTCCTGCCCCGACCTCGACACCCGCTCCCGTGCCAACTCCGGGCGCCGGAGGCGGAACTCCTCCGGCCGTCATGCCGTTGATCTCGAATTCGGTTCCCGCGTACGCATCCTCCAATCTGTACTCCGGGAGTGCAGCAGGCAATGCCAATGACGCAAACTCGGGCACGGAGTACCGGTCCTCCGGCGTCCCGGCCTGGGTGGCGTACGACCTCTCCTCCCTGGCGCCATCTCACCGAAGCAGCGTCCTGGCTGTCTACTACAACAGCTCCTACGCATACAACACCATCCACGGCGCACACTACAACAACCTGGGCAGCTACACGATCGATGGGAATTCTGCGCCTGGTGGTACCACGCCCCCGGGAAGCGGATGGGTGACGCTGGTCTCGGTTACCGGCAACACCCTTCACTCCCGCCAGCATGTGCTGAACCTCACCGGCTACAACTGGGTTCGCATCAACGTCACGGCATCCGACGGCTCGACGTACAATTTCGACGCCGATTTCACCGAGTTCGACCTGTACGATCTGTCGTCGGTCGGCAGTCCGACTGACGACTGGATGTTCTATGGGGACTCCGTGACGGCCGGCGGCATGGTGACGTATCCGAGCTCGGGCGTCGGCTCCTTTGCTGACCTGATCCATCAAGCGCTCCCAAACCGGTATCCGGTGGCCGAGAACGGAGGAGAGCCGTACGACACCAGCTCGAATGCTGTGTCGCGGATTCTCGGCTCCTTTTCGCCAAGTGCCGGCACTGGTTACCTGTCCATCTTCCCGGGCCGGTACGTCGTGCTCTCCTACGGCATGAATGACGCAGGCGCCAGTACAGATGGATCGGCGTTCTACAACAACATGCAGCAGCTCGTTCAAGCGGTCCTCGCAGCCGGGAAGATCCCGGTGATCCCCAAGATCAACTACACCAACGACCCAACCCATAACGCCAACATTCCCACCTTGAACGCCAGGATCGATCAGCTGTACCAGGCGTACCCGCAGATCGTGAAAGGGCCGGATTTCTGGATATACTTCCAGCAGAATCCAACGCTGATCGGCGCGAATGACATCCATCCGACGGCGCAAGGGTACGCAGCCATGCGGCAGCTGTGGGCAAACCTCATGCTGCAGACCGTCTACTAGCCCCCAGAACGACCGGGATCACAGGAAGGGCCGCCTCGGCGGCCCTTCCTTCATGATGCGCAGCGACGCCATGATCTGCCTCCGGTGACGATGGGCCCGATGCACCTGCATCTACTTACCTTCCCTCCTTGACCGCGATGCTTGAGGACACCTCCTGACGAGGTGCATCATCCCTCCGCGAGAACAGGGAATTCGCATGCTCAGATGTTGGCCGCGTGACCCACGGCAGTCAGATCGTCTGTACGGCCCTTGGTTTCTGGTGCCGCTGATCGCGCTGATCGCGTCAAACCTCGTGCCGGTGAATTCAGAACCGGCAGTCTGGGCTTCAGGCGCGCCGGGTTCTCCACCTGTCCTCCGCGCGGATACCTTCGCGCGCGCAAACAGTGCCAGTGGCTGGGGGATAGCCAGTGATGGACACACGTGGGCACTGCTGAGCGGCGCGTCGGCGGCGGGAGGCACGGTCAGGATCACAGGTAACAAGGGGATTCTTGCGCAGAGCTCTGCCAGTCTCTTCAACGTGCTGGGATCGTCCGTCAGCTCTGCCGGTCAGGAAGGTCTGGTGCGATGGAGCGTGGACAGCACGAATGCGACGGCCGGCATCCTGCTGCGTGCCCAGAACGCCTCCAACTACTACCTGGCCCGCTACAACGGGCAGGGCAGCATCGAGTTCATGAAGAAGGTGGGAGGCGTTTCCACCCACTACACCGCCTTCTCGTTTACTCCGGGTGGGGGAAACCTCTACTGGCTGCGCTTCCAGGTCCAGGGGACGACCATCTCGATCAAGGTGTGGGCGGCTGGTACTCCGGAGCCGGACCTCTGGACGTATACGACCACGGACACGTCCATCACCGCGGCGGGGTCAGTAGGCCTGTACGGTTTTGCGATCAACGACACTCCCAACACGTTCGACAACTTCACGGTCCGCACGCCCACCTCGTCTGAGCCGGCAGCCGTGGCGACCTCGACGCCAGTTCCGACACAAGACACTGAAGCGGTTGCCGGCCCTGCCCGGCTGACCCAGACCCAGAGTGATGCAGGTGTCACCGTGCAGAGTCTCAATGCGAGTAACGACGGCTGGCGGGTGTTCTTCAATTCCAACCAGGGAGGCGCGATCACCAGCCTGGGGGAGATCGACGGCGGCGTCTACACCGAGCTCATGCAGCAGGCGGTTCCCCACGCCCACATGCAGAGCTACGTCAATGTCAACGGCACGCTGGTCAGTAACCAACAGCCGGGGGCACACATCACTGTATTGCGCAGCAGCCCGGCCCTGGTTGCGCTCAGAACGATCTCCACCAACCCCATATACGGCCTCACCTGGACGTATTACTACTACATCTGGCCGGACGGCAAGATGTTTGTGCAGCTGAACGTGCAGAATATCGGCGCGACTGCTCTGACCCTGGGCGGGACCAGGCCCCTTGAGATCAATCACGACGGTCTGGTGCTTGCCGGCTATGCGAGCCAGGCGCCCTACGAATGGTACGGATTGAAGAGCAGCATTACGTCGCCCGTTCCGTCATCGGTGGTCTCCGTTGAACCCGACTTCTTCGCTCGTACTCCATCGATTGCGCCCGGTCCCACGCTGGGATCCTTCATGGACAAGCTCACGCCGTGGTCGGCAGTTGGCGCCAGCAGTTATGGCACCAGGGATTTTTCCGGTGGGACCAACGGCCGCGCGAAAGAACAGTGGTTCGGCAGCATGTCAAGCCTGGCAGCGGGTAAGGCGTTGACGTTCTCAATCCTGCTGGATTTGCGACGATCCCTAACCCAGGACCAGAGCGTGGACATCGATGCAGACTACCGATCGCCGGGAGTAACGGCAGGCGCGGGATCGGTCAATAGCTCGGATACCGAACCGGTCTCCATGCCGCTCGTGAATGGCTTCAACGTGGCCACGGGCACGTACGTGCTGAGCGCCGGGGCCGATCACGTGACCTGCCTCTTGTCGTTCCCTCCCGGTGTGCGCACGCGTTGGAGCCCGGCATACAAGATCCTGGGCTGGTCAAAGGGAGCGCCGACAGTTCGGTGGGGAGGCCAGGTGCTGTCCCCCGGGAGCGATTTCGCCTACACCCTTGACGAGGCAACACAAACGCTGTACCTTCAGCTCGACTTTGACGTGGTTGCGCAAGATCCGCTCCCAGGACAACGGCTGAACGACTACCTCGACGTCTCGTAACCGGGGGCGTGCAGGAGCGGAGTCAAATGCATCTTCCTCGGGCAGCCCATGTCCGCGATAGTGGTGCCGTCGGCACTCTGGAGTGCCGATGCGCAGCCTGAGTGGCTCGCGCGTCGGTACTCCAGAGTGCAGCGGACGGAGGTAGGAGGGCAGGTGGTGCTTGAAACTCGCGAGCAAGCGGGTGTACATCCTCAGCTGACGACGCAGCTCCAGGCGCCTCCGCTCCGACGGTTTCTCCCCGTTGCGCTCGCTGCGCACGATATCGTCTTTGTTTACGCGGCGCTTCTGATTGCGTACTGGGCACGATATGCGCTGGGCATTGGTCCACGTATCCACGATGCCATTCCCTTCTCGAGCTACCAGGGCCTCGCGGCATTGCTGCTCGGTGTCATGATTTCGACGCTGGCGCTGAAGGGGGCGTACCGGGCCAGGTTGAGCACCGAGATCGTGGACGAGGCCGCCACCATCTTCAGCGCGGCCACCATCAGCGTTGCTGCCATCGTGGTAGCCACGTTCATGTTGCATGAATTCGAGTACTCCCGGGGCGTGATTATCTATCTCTGGGTCTTGCTCATCATCCTCCTCGTCCTGGGGAGATCACTGGTGCGTGCCTTTCAGGTTCTCTGTCATCGCCGGGGATGGGGAGTGAGGAGGCTTCTGGTTGTCGGCGCGTCCCACTCCGGAAAGATGATCATGCAGAGCGTCCGGAACCGGCCTGATCTCGGGTACGAGGTCGTCGGGTTCGTGGATCGCCGCAGCGCATCTCGAGTGCCGGACTTCGGCCGCTTCCAGCGATTGGGGTGTATCAACGACATCCCGGAATTGGTCGAATCGCACCGTATTGACGAGATCATCGTCGCCTTGCCGGGTTCCGCCCACGAGCAGGTTTGGCCCGTTGTCACCATGTGTGAGCTGAGCGGTGTCGGACTCAAGCTCGTGCCCGATCTCTTCGAGTTGAGCTTGAGCCGGGTCCAGGTCGACGGTATCGCCGGCATCCCGCTCCTCGACGTGAAGGAGAAGTCGGCCCGGCGGATAGCGCGGATGATGAAGCGAGCCCTGGACATGGTCGTCGCTTCCCTCGTCCTCCTGCTGGGACTACCTCTTCTGGGTATCGTCGCGCTGACCATCAAGCTCGACTCCACTGGACCGATCTTCATCGGGCAGCAGCGCGTGGGACGAGGGGGCCGCCGGTTCTCCTGCTGGAAACTTCGAACCATGCATGTGGGGGCCGACAGCTTGCTTGCCGTCCTTCAGACAAGCAACGAAGCCAAGGGGCCGATTTTCAAGATGCGCAACGATCCGCGCATCACGCGCGTGGGGCGCTACCTTCGCCGGCTGAGCCTTGATGAGCTGCCGCAGGCGTGGAACGTGCTACGCGGTGACATGAGCCTCGTCGGCCCCCGGCCCCCCTTGCCGCACGAGGTCGATAAGTATGAGCCCTGGCAGATGCGCCGGTTGGACACAACACCTGGAATCACCGGACTGTGGCAGGTGAGCGGACGGAGCGACCTCGCGTTTGATGAGATGGTGATGATGGACATCACCTATATCGACAACTGGTCCCTCGGTCTTGACCTCAAAATTCTTGTACGGACGGTAAGTGCCGTGCTCGCCGCCCGCGGAGCCTATTGAAGCGTCAGCGCCGAACACTGGACCGAGACGCTATGAAACGCTCTGCAGGATACATTTGCTAGATTCGCGCGTCCGCGCTCCCGCGTAAGCTGGGACGAAGGTGCGCGGGTGCACCGGGAAGGGCGGCACTCTGAAACGGTCACACGCACCAGCGAACGTGCAGGTGTTTGCTCCTTGACATATTCACCCAATGCCACGATACTCAGCCCAAGTCTATTCTGCAGTCGTGGAGTGCTCTCGATGAAGGGGGGAGACGGGCCCACCGGGTCAGGCACGGCCGTACGCCCGGAGGCCAGCTGATGCCATGAGACGGTATGCTGACAGTTTCTTTCGTTATTGGTTCGTCGCAATAGCGCCGATCATCCTGTTTCCTCTTATTACCCTGGGTGTTCTCGTTCTCAGGCCAACGCCAGTGAACGTGACCGCGCGGGTGTGGACGGATCCAATTTCGAACAAGGCCATGGGCTATGACGATCCGAGCCTCACGCCGGCACAGAACTTCGCCAACAATGTGACGCAGCTGCTGGCGGTCTCGTCCTTTGACTCTCAGGTCGCCAGGGAAAGCCCTCTGTATGCCCGACTTGCGGCAACGCATGCCGATCCGCACAGCTGGCCCGCAACCGATCTCCGTTCGAACTTGAAGGCGCAGGCAGCGGGTACCAATCTGGTAACGGTCTCGTATAGCGGTAAGGACCGGGCAACCGCGCTGCAGGTATTACAAGCGGTGCTTCATCTGGCACCGACGGAAATGGAGCTGTTCAACCGCAGGCCGCTCAACGAGCACGTCTTGAAAACGGTCGATCCCCCTTCGGTACCGTCAAATTCGTTCAGCAAGCGGAGCCTTCTCCTCGGCCTGGGCATCGCGATCTTCGCCGGTCTCCTGTTGGCGGGCGGCTTCGTGGTGCTTAGAACTGCACTCGATCAGAGTGTGAGGTATGCCGACGAGGTGCCTGAGCTGCTTGGGCTCCCGGTCCTTGGAGTGGTGCCGTACAGTCGAGAATTCAGCAATCGTGAGGGGGCGGGATAATGGCAACTGCATTACGCGAATCTCCGGACTGGGAGGTCCTTCGCCAGGGCACACCTGCTGCCGGCCCCGGCCTTTCTCCCGACGTTTTTCGCCAGGCGTATGTATCGATGGGGCTCACCCCCGATTCATGTCCGGTCGTGGGCGTCACGAGCTCGATTCGGGGTGAGGGGCGGACCACGGCTGCCGTGGGGCTGGCGTCGACGTTGTCCAGCGACCTCGGCATGCGGGTGCTTCTGGTAGAGGTGGACATTGAGCGCCCCGCGCTAGCTCAACGCTTCGGACTTCCGCAAGGCCCCGGCCTCGTGGATGCACTGCGAGAGGGCGGCCACATCCTCGACGTGATGCGTCCGGTAACAGAGACGCTGTCGGTGGTCACCGGGGGCGCCGCGTCGCCGGAGACCCCGAGGATTCTCCACCAACTGCCTCGTCGCGATCCCTTCCACGGCTACAACGGTGGGCCTGAGATCACTATTCTGGATCTCCCTCCGATCATGAATTACAGCTATGGCCCTCTGGCCGCGCGAATTGCCGACGCCGTTTTGCTCGTCGTCCGTGCCGGGGTGACACCGAGCGACATCGTGCGCGAGGCCGTGGCTCGACTCGAGGACCGGCCGCCCCGCGGAGTGATCTTGAATGGCGCCCGGTCGGTGCTCCCTCCGTGGTGGCCGGATTCCGTCCGGTAGGGGCGCGTTTCGCGTCGGCGACCTGGCCGGGAACAGCGATCCGTGCCGGCTCCGTGAGCGCGACGCGCACCCCGAGTAGCAGGACGATGCGATGAACACTCTCGTCCTGGTACTGCTGTCGTTCGTTGCCGTGGGACTGTTGCGCGAGCGGTTGGGCCGCGCGGCGTATCTCGTTATGGTGCTCATCATCGCCGCGTACGTGATCCATGCGTACTAGTTCAGCTCACCAAATTCCTGCTCCTGCGTTCGACGTGCATGATCTTGACGGTAGGATGCGGCTGGAACGCAGGCACGCGGTCATGTCCGCCGTGGGCATGGGAAGTCTGATCGCGCTTGGCACACTGCTTTCCGTCGCCTCGGGCAATGCGATCCTTGGAGCACTGGCAGTTGCCGGGTTACTCCTGGGATCGGCGGTAGTCGTCTGGCTGTGGGCCTCACCCGGTCGTGGTGTCTACGTGATTTATGCGGCAGCCGTCCTTCTTCCCGAGTACTACCGCTCCGACCTGCCCGACTACGTCGGCCGCTACCTACCGTACTTCCCGGACCTCAAGCAGTGGACACCGATCTCGGTGGCGTTCAGTATCAACGAGATCTTCATCGTGCTTGTGTTCGCCATCTGGCTGCTCAAGGGCGTTGCCGATCGTCGTTTGCGCTTTGATCGCGGGTCACTGATGCTTCCGCTCGGACTCTACGGCCTGATGGTGGTGGTCGGGGAGATTCACGGCCTCACGTCGGGCGGTGACTACCGGATCTCGCTGTGGGAGGTGAGGGGCCAGGCCTATATGCTGGTTGCCTACGTGCTCACATGCAATCTGATCCATACTCGCCGTCAGGTGTGGACTCTTGTCTGGATCCTGGTGCTGGGATCCGGATTGCGCGGCGTCGAAGGCTTGATTCGGTATGTCATTCAGCGTGGCAGTAATGCTCAGGAGCTGTACCCACACGAGCAATCCTTCTTTTTCAACGGGTTCCTGACCCTGGCGCTCGTGCTGTTCATCTACAAGGGACCACGCCGGATGAGGCCTATCGTGCTGGGTCTGCTGCCCTTCGTCCTTGTGGCTAATCTGGCAAACGGACGGCGCGCGGCTGTCTTCGCCTTCTTTGTCGCTGTTTTCACGCTCTTCTTGATTACGTGGGTGATTCAGCCGGAACGGCGGCGGGTAATTCTTCTCATTTTGCTCGGCCTCGCCATCGTCTTCCCCCCGTACTATCTGGCCTTCCGCAACAGCACGAGTACCTATGCCCTTCCGGCCCGGTCGGTTTCCACGATCTTCAACCCGCGTCCACGCGATGCTGACTCCGACCAGTATCGAGCGACCGAAGACGCGGACATCCTGTTCACCATGAAGACGAATCCGGTCATCGGATATGGTTTCGGCAAGCCGATGCTGTTACCCTACCACTTGCCGAACATCAGTCAGATCTACGTGTTCTGGAATATCATGCCGCATAACAGCATTCTGTGGATCTGGATGCGGCTGGGCACCATCGGGTATCTCCTGCTCTGGCTCTTATTTGGCACTGCCATCGTGCAATCCACGGACCTGGCACGTCGCATGCGCGATCCCCGACTACAGGGCCTCGCCGTCTTGATCGCTCTCCTGATCGTCGAGCAGGTTATCTACGCCTATCTCGATCTCCAGTGGTCGAACTGGCGAAACCTGATATCCAGTGGGGTCCTGTTCGCCCTCATCTCACGCCTCGCTCTTGTGAACCAGAGCGAGGACGAGCATGAAGAATCCGACGAACTGCCGACGAAGAGAGCCCCGTCGTCGCCCGGTCCCGTGCAACTAGCCGTCGTCGATGGACGGCTCAAAACTCTGGCAGGTACGCCCCAGTAGTGCGTGTCCTCTGGCTGGCACCGTACCTTCCCGTGCCGACCTTTGGAGGCGGGACCCGGACCTTTAACCTGATCAAAGCGATGTCTCGAACGTGCGAGATCGATCTGATCGCAGGGGACGAATCTCCTCCGGACCAGGTTCCCGCCGAGCTGCGTGCCCTGTGTCGCAGTATCCGAGTAGTTCCTCGCCCGATCTCGTCACGCCGGCGGAAACGATGGCTGCAGCTCCGATCGCTGCTAAGCAGGCGCTCCGCGCAGTTCTGGCTGCTCTACTCGGCCGAGATGCAAGGGGAGATCAACCAGGCTATCCGGGCCGGAGAGTACGATGTCGCCATCATGGAGCACTCGTTCATGGGTTGCTACACGGTGCCCGGCACCCAGACGCTGGTACTCGACCAGCATAACGTTGAATGTGAGATCTTTCGACGTGCCGGTCAGCACGAGCGTTCTCTTCTCCGGCGGGCGTACAACTCCCTGGAGTTTCGGAAATATCGGGACGAAGAGCAACGTATCTGCCGCACAGCAACGCTCGTACTTGCCACGTCTGACCTCGATCGAAACGTCATGATGCGGTGGCGGGGGATGCCGCCCTGCGTGGTGGTGGCAAACGGCGTTGACGCTGAGCGCTTTGCCCCGCAGCGCGTCACGCGGGATGAGACGGGAGCGGACATCCTTTTCTTCGGGTCGATGCATTACGCGCCGAACACTCAGGCCATGCTGTTCTTTGCCGATAAGGTCTGGCCGCGTATCCGCCGGGATATGCCTGGCGCCACCCTTTCAATCGTCGGCATGAACCCTCCACGTGAGATACAGTCCCTTGGAGACCGTGCAGGGATATCTGTCGCCGGATTCGTTCCGGACATTCGGCCACATCTTGCCGGCACAAAGGTTGCCGTTGTGCCGCTCCGGATCGGAGGGGGAACCCGGTTGAAGATTCTCGAAGCGCTGGCAATGGGAACGGCAGTGGTGAGCACGTCAGTCGGTTGTGAGGGGCTCGACGTCGAAAACGGGCGTCACCTCCTGATTGCCGACGATCCCCAGGAGATCGCGGATAGCGTCGTCGCACTGCTCCGGGACCCGGAGCGGCGGCAAGCACTGGGCAGCGAAGGACGGCAGCTCGTGCAGACACTGTATGACTGGCGGGTACTCGGGATCGAGCTCGAGAATGCGCTCGCCGATGTTCTGGGCCGGAGCCGGCCTCGGGCGATACGCGATGGAGAAAAAAGGGCTGCCTCTGCAAGCGGATAGAGGATACGGCTGGTACCCTGGCACGGCGGGTACTGCCCTCAAAATCCTCCCAATCCATTTGGGGTACCTAGCCCGGTGACGCCATCATACCCGGCTGTCGCGTTACACATGATAGTGCCGCAAGAACCGGAACTCCCGCTGGTCACATCATGGAATCGACTCCGAGCAAACTGAGCGTAGGGGACTGACTGGGCGTTGGTCCCGGACGAGACACCCCCGGCAAGTGCATAGACAGCCGCGATGAGGGGCGAAGACAGACTTGTACCTCCCACCTGGAGCCACCCTCCGTACCCATACGAATCGTAGACCGCCGCTCCGGTCGCGGGATCGGCATCCGCGGAGACATCGGCTATGCCGCGAAACGTCCCACATCCTGTCTGGCTCCAGTTCGGTACAGCCATCTGCCAGGAGTTAGCCGGTTCCACCAGGCTGCACCCACTCCCTGAGCCATTCCATGCACTCTCGCTCTGATAGTTATTGTTCCGATTGAGGTAGAGGCTGGTCCCGCCCGTCGCCACAACATATGGTGAGTCAGCTGGATAGTTCGAGCCGTATCCCGAATCTCCAGTGCCGGCCGTCACAACAACGCCGGGATGGTTATAGTAGCTGTCGAGCGCTCCGCTGTAATTTTCTCCAAACGTGTAGCTATTGGAGATCTCCGTTGCTCCGAGAGCTGCTGCTTCGTTGACGCCATCCAGGATATTCCCGGCCTCGACGAGCAGTATCTTGCACGTCTGGCAGATGGCGTGAGCGATCTCCACGTCGAGCGAGATCTCAAGTCCCCAGCTCACATCAGGTGCCGGAAGTGCGGACGATTGTCCATACTCATTAACAATAGTGAGGCAACCGTTGCTCGTGGTACAGGCGGGTAGGCCGTAGGTTTGATCGTATACGGCCAGGTCGGCTTCGATGTTGGGATCACTGTTGGCGTCCACCAGCGCGATGGTTTGGCCTCCAAAGCTTGCCGGCGCGGAACACACCGCCTGTGCCTTCTTTCCCAGCACAGTGCAAGGCAAATTGTAGGCAGCATGAAACTCGGCGGGACCGTAAGCGCCCGCCCGTGGGGAGGGGCCCGAGAGTGGCGTGCCCTGACTGTCGGTAACCACCTGTGCCAGGCAGCGGGTTGCGCGATGTCCAGGGGGACAGGCTGGGCGATGGGACATACCCAGTGCATGGACCGGCTGAGCGGGAACATCGTTTATACCAAACAGGACCAAGCTGGCAAGTGCGAGGCTCGCACCGGCGCGTCGGACTCCTCGAACCATGACTTCTTCCTCCATTCAGCTAAGGGGGATAGACGTTGTCGACTTCCGCCTCTGGCTCGCTGTCGCACACATTACCGAGAACGTACCGTCGCCTCCGTCCCAGGACAAGATGCATTCGATACTTCTCTTTGCGCTCAACAGATCCATCACCCAGCTCATCCAGCAAGCCTGCCTCCGCTGCTACCGGCCGGCCTGCCCGGGCGCCCACCGCTCACGTGGTCCCTATTTGGTCCCTTTTGCCCGCGGCTCTGAGCCCCGAGATGAAATATCCGGTAGTGCAGGAATGATGGTGTGGTGCGCCGCACTCGGCAGCTCGATCAGGTGATCGTGGAAGTACTGTCCATAGCCGCGGGTCGGGGTGCCGTTGTATCCCTGAATGAGGATGTTCTTGCAATCCTGCCAGGGATTCCAGGTCCAACCCAGATAGCTGAGGCCATGCTGATCCGCCCAGGGCAGGAAGGTGGGGTCATAGGTCGGGGCAGTGCAGACATTGTCCCCGGTCTCGCCGGCCACCACGGGTACCTGCCGGGCCAGGGGGGCCACCACGCGATTCCAGCAGGCTTCGTCGGCGCATCCCTCCCCGGGATAGCTGTGCCAAGATACAGCCAGGTTGTGGATGGGGTCGACGGGGGCATTGGTGAGCCATTGCGAGACATCATTGGCCCAATCCAGTCCGGGCACCAGGATCAGATTGCGGGCACCGGTGGACCGAACGACATCGACCAGCGTTTGCATGCCTGCCGCGCGCCAGATGTACCCATGCGTGTATGGATTCCCTCCCGTAAGGTACTGGTTCAACGCGCAGCCCAGGAGCCAGCAGTGCCACAGGTCCTGCGTCGGGTCTTGCAGATAGCTTGTGTAGAGAAACGGCTCGTTGTAGAGGTCAAACACGACATTCTGATCTCGCTTGAAGGTCCGTGCAACGGAGCGCCAGAAGGCCAGGGAGTGGTCTTGATCCGGCATGGGCTGCTGAGAAGCCGCGGGAATAGCCCCGGGAGCACTCCAGTGAAGGTCCAGGATCACATAGAGACCGGCCCGGTGAAGAGCCGTGACGAAGCTCTTGACTGACGCTCGATATGACTGGCCGCCGTACTTCGGGTTGACTCCATTGATGCCCAGCCAGCAATCTTCGTTCAGCGGGATGCGGATCACATTCGCGTGCCAGGAAGCGATAGCCCGAGCAGAGGCGAGATCCGTGGGACCGTCGAAAATTCCCCATCCCCGCTCGGTGGCCGTGCCCAGTTGAATGCACATGAACTCGCCTCCGGACCGGTTCACACCAAGCAGGCGGAGCGGCCGTCCTCGGCCATCCACGATCTGAGGGCCGCGGACGTGCAAGCCGAGGAAAGCAACGCTTGTGGCCGGTGTCTGCGTAGCGGCCGGCCGGGCAGTCCTCCTCACTGATCCCGCTGTTTTCGGTGGTCGTGGCGCGTGCGCCCCAGCACCGGATGGAGGTGTCGGAGAAGCCGACGCTCTGACGGTGGCAGATCGGGAGCTCATGGCGTGGGCCGTTACCAGGAGAACCGGCACGGCAGCCGCGAGAAGCAGAAGGAGGAGTCTCAGCGAGGAACGGGGCATGGCTGAGAGTATACGCTCCACCGGCAAAGTAATCTCCTGTCGCCCCGCTGCATTTGCATGTTGAGCAGAGTGGGCGCCGCGCGTACGCTGCGTGTAGCCCATCCGGTCGAGCTTCCGGTTACGGTTGATATTGCCTGGTTGCCGTACGGTCCGGCGGACGCGTGGGGACTGGTCCGGGCGGGCTACTGTGATGGACAGACCGTGATGTGGAAGTGGATGTTGCCGGCAACGTGTCGTAAGATATCGAGTGACTGATGGCGGCCCAACCCGGGTGCTCGTGGGTGTGTACGACGGAGGGTTGACCGGCATCGATACCTACGCCGAACAGGTGGCGATTGCCGGCGCGGCCGCGGGTAACGACGTGACGTTGCTGACCACTACGCCCGATCTGGCCGATTCCCTGAGGGACCGGCTTCGAGACACGGGCATTCGGGTCGTATCCCTGGACCTGGCTCGGCCGACGCGACACGAGGCGATGGCGGCGCGGTTCTGGCCTTCCGCCGCGCTGAGCCGCCTGAACGGTGGATTGACCAGGGCGGGTAGACGCCTCGATGAAGTTTTCTCGGTCGCCCATTTGAATCATCCGGGTCTCAGTGAGGCTGCCAGGCCGCTCGCCACCCGCGTTTGTGTGGCCGCGTGGTTCTACCCGCACGACATGAAGGGGCGGGTGCTGGAAACATGGCGTCACACTGGCGGCCCAGGCGCCCGCAGCCTGGTCCTCGTCGGAAAGTCAATTGCGCACTATTACAACGATGTCCGCGGTTATCGAAATGCCGATTGTGTCGTCGCGCCGACGAAACTCCTGGCCGATCAACTACTGAGCCAGGGAGTGGATGCGGTGGTCTGCCCGCCTCCCGTCCGCGGGCCGAAGGACGTGACACCGGCCCCCGATTCGCAGGAACTTCAGCCCGACTCTCGAGCGAGCTCGGGAGTCAGGCTGCTTGTCTGCTGTGGCGACTTGAGCCACCCGCGGAAAAACGTCTCGGCCGCTCTCCGCTCTATGCAACTGCTATCACGGACGGATCGAGGCGTTACCCTTGAACTCATCGGACGCAATGGTGCCGCCCTGGCATCCCAGGTCGCGAGTCTGCCGAGCCACGTCACGGCGCGCTTCACCGGTCCACTCCCGGCAGCCGAGGTGCAGTCTCGGATGCGAGCCGCCGATATCCTCCTGGTGCCGAGCCTCTTTGAAGAGTGGGGCTATGTCGCCGTGGAAGCCCTGCTGTGCGGCACGCCAGTTGTCACCTTTCCCGTCTACCCGTTTGCGGACATGCTGTCGCCCGACTTCGGTGCGCGGGCCGAGGATATGTCGGAGCATGCCTTTGCCGATGCCATCGAACGCGTGCTGGATCGTGGCCGGCCCCCAGATCTCGCCGCGGAGGCTCAGAGCCGATTTGGCTCCCAGAGCGTCGGCCGACGACTGACGGAGGTCTGGCGCTCTCTCAGCTGATCCACATCCTGGTTGCTGGATCGGCCGGGGAGCCCTGGTGACTGCCCACGGAGCCGGTCACCCCCTGACCCCAGAAAAGGTTCTGGTCTTGTGGGCATGAATGTTTCCTCCGGTTACCGTGCCTGTGAAGGTGTACGTACCGGAACGCGGCGGCGCAAAGACGCGCCAAAACGCAAAGATGCCGTGCTGGCCCTTCTTGATGCGCCCGTTCATGCGGCGGTCGAACACCGTTTTCCCTCTCAGACTCACCCGGATCTCTTCCCGGATCCGAAGGGCCCGGCCGGCTGTCTGGACAGCCACATACGCGGATAACCGTACCCGCGTATGTGCCCGGACACGAGTAAGCGACGGACGCTTGAGGGAGAGATCGAGACGGCTCGAGTCCCGCTCCACTTTCACCGCCACCACCCTGTACACGACCCTGGGCGTATTGGTCGGCAGAGGAACGGGCGTATTGGTCGGGACCGGGGTAGTGGTCGGGGGAACCGGGGTGGTGGAGGGAAGGGGAGTGGGGGTGGGAGCGCCACTGACACTGGCGATGAGCTGCTGCATGGTCCCGAACCCGGCCTTCATGGTCACATCGTCGTGCTGGACGACGCCAAAGTAGCGGGCCTCGGTCCCGGAGATAGGACAGCAGCTGCGGGGCAGCTCATCACGCAGGGTGTACCACTGCGCCTGCTGGTAGCCGCTGCCCTGCAACACGGTCGTCATCAGGGCTTGATGGTTGCTGTCACTGGTGGTGTTGCTGGCTTCGGCATAGCCATACTCCCCGATCCAGATGGGCTTGGACCCCATGCCCTGGCTGGTCAGCCAGCTCTGCATGGTCTGCACGCCTTGCAGGGCCGTGTTGCTGTAGTCATGGAAGGCGGCGATATCGAAGGAGCTGCCCCCCCCATCCTGGACCACGGTGCTGTACCAGCTGGTATCGGCATGATCCGGGCCGATGATCACCTTGGCGGTGGGATCGACACTCTTGATGGTCTGGTAGCCCGGCTTGAGCAGATGCGTGACGAAGTCCTGCACCCCGGGATTGACATTGCTATACCAATACCCACCCCCATCCGGCTCATTCCAGATCTCCCAATAGTGCACGCTGTTCTTGTACCGGCTCACCACCTGGCGCACGAAGTCGGTCCAGTACTGATCGTTGGCCGGGGGGACGGCCCACCAGTTGCTGCTGTTGCCCAACGAGCCGGTCGCCCAGAGCGGGGTGTAGACCAGGATGGGCTGCAATTGCACCCCGTACTTGTCCGCCTCCCGCACGATGTAGTCCGCCCGGCTCCAGTTGTAGACCCCCTGGGACGGCTCCAGCAGCGGCCAGTCAAACTCCACCCGGATGGTGGCAACTCCCAGTTGGGCCGCCAGCTGGATCTCCCGATCGATCATGGCGGTGCGGGACTGCCCCTGGTAGGGGTTGGCCGGATCGACCAGACAATCCACCCCGTCGGTACACCACCAGCTATCCGGCTGCGGCCCGTTGTA
>JAICWV010000171.1 GCA_025966365.1 Chloroflexota bacterium
ACTTCGGTGGACGGCCTCCCGGTTTGGCTGCGGGAACGAGGGGCTCCAGAATCTGCCACTCGGCATCAGTCAGGTCGGTAGGATAGAGGCGGGGAGGCGAGGACATGCGAGACTCCTGGTAGGTGGTACTTCCAGACTCGCACCTCGCCCCCTTTTCCGACAGCTTCTAGTCCTCGGCCTCGTCTTACGGACATGACGGACAGCATGAAAGGGGAACACGCGATGAAGCGAACCAGCCGCTCCGGCTGCCACCTACTTCGACTGGTCGTGGTGCTGGTGGGGTGCGTCGGAGCGAACGCCGTTTCTGCGCGAGCCACAGACGCAAAATCGGTCACCAACACTCGGGCGGTTGCGAGCCCCGTTGCTGCGGCGGGCGCATGGTTAATGCCGAGCCACGACCCTCAGCGGACCGCAAGATCGTCTGTGACAGGCCCCACAAAGCTGCGTCTCGTCTGGGGACGAGACGACACAACGATATACGCGCTTGGGACCAACGGAAACCTGTACGGGCAGCTCGTTTCCCCAACTGCTTCTGGGCCAGTTGCTCTTGGGCCCGCTGGCACGGTGAGGTGGGTGTACCCGGCTCCAGCGGCCGCAGTCTGCGTGGCCGCAACCGGCGGTATCCTCGCCATGGGCGTGGCGCCTGATGAGACGCCCTTCGCATTGGGTCTCTCCTCCGATGGGGCGGTTCAGTGGCGGCTGCAGCCGTTTGGCCTTACCAAGGGCTCGCCGCCTTTTGTCCGTCCGTCGGGACACTTCTTTGTTGCTATCGTAGGCCCGGAGAACGGCACGCCGGGCGAGCGCTACATCGGCCTCAACGACATCTCGCCATCCGGAACGGTGCGTACAACGGTAGGCTCACCGCCGACCCTGGTTGCCCGTTCGCACAGTGGCGAACTGTATATGCTCGGCGAGGTCGGCCTTGCTGCCCTGACGGCACGGTACAAAGCGCGGTGGCGGCGCACCATGGGGCCACACCAGTTTGGCGCCCAGTCCCTGGCGCTCGCTGGAACCCGGCGAATATACGTAGACGACGGCTACGGGCATCTGCTGGCCCTCTCGGATTCCGGAAAGGTTCTGTGGCGGGTAAGGCGCGATGATGCGCCTTTGGCATTGTCGATCCGCGGCGACGGTACCGTCGTGGCGGCGGGCAAATCGCGGGTCGAGGCATACGATGCGAGCGGCAAACGACTCTGGCAGTACGCATTGCCCGACGCGGGCAGCTTCTTCGCTCCGAGTGTCGCAACGGACGCCGCAGGAACTACCTACATTGCATGGGGAACGGATGTCGCCGCCCTTGGCCCGGATGGTGAACTGCTTGACCTGACCCGTGTGCCAGCCGCTATCAACCCAGCGACACTCATAGTTGCGCCGGGAGGGCGCCTGGTCGTCAGCGGGCCGAGATACGTAAGGGTCTTTAGCGATAGTGGGGCATGACGGCAATCGTACCGTTGGACCCGCGCCATCCGGCGTGGAAGGGCCAGCGAATTAGCAAGTGCACACTCGGGCCAGCGCCGGTACACAATCCGAGAAACCTGGAACAAGCATGATTGGGATTGACCATGGCACCTTTTGGTGCTCGTGGGCCGGGGCTATTGCCGGTACCATTGGTTTCAAGACGGTCAGTTGACATTCCCACGGTTGTACGTGAGGAACCGGAATATGCGAGCGAAGTCCCGTGACGATGCCTTCGGCGTGCGGCCTACGGACACCCGAAAGGGGTTCCTCGGCACCTGTGGACGGGTAGCACTCGGCGTTGCAGCGCCTGCTCCGCCTGGCACACCTGCGACCCACACTCAAGCCCAAACCCTATGAGACCCAGCCGTAACCCTTCACCAAAGAGCGTCGGAAGCGGTCCCGTTACGTACTAATACTACAGCGACAGTTACTGTATAGGGGGTGGTACTCTCCGATGCGACGGAGGGAACCATGGCGGCAGAGCAGGCACTAGGCGATGATCACGACATCGGGCGGCGGCCGCACCCAGTAATTCTTGCCGTCGTAGGCGTAATAGGCCGGAGCGCGGCCAAACACCTGCGGCCAGGTCATCATGGGATTGTCGCCGTGGCCCGCCTGCTCATAGGGGTTCGGAAAGAAGAGCTTGATGCCCCGAAAGGGAACCGGCGGAGCCCGGGGGCCAAAGAGGGCGGCGTAGACAGCGGCCTTGGTGCCGGGATCGCCGAAGCCGTCGGCCACGATCACCGGGTCGACGTCCGGCAGGCGCGTCTGAAGCGCGCCCCGGTTGGCGATCATCGGCACCTGGAACTGGTGCACCAGCAGGAGGCGGCGGTGTCGCGTGGGGTTGTGCCGGGCGTAGACGCTGACCTCTCGGGCAGCAGCATTGATCTCGGCCGCCGAGACGTTGCCTACCGGGATGCCCGGTGTTTGCGCCGCCGATCGGGTCCGGAACTCCGGGTCCAGCGCCACTACCACATTGTCATAGCGGAGGTAGCCTCTGGCGATGATGCGTCGCACCTCGGCAGCGGGTGTGGAGAGCCCTAACTGGTCATCGAGCACCACCAGCCAGCCGCGCTTTGCTGCCGGCTGAATGTACTGCCGCACGATGTCCGTTCCCGCATCGTCAAGATACGCCAGGCAGTTGTCGTGGGGGCCGCAGGGAGTGGCCAGGCCGTAGATGAGGTGGATAGCGAGCCGGACCCCTTTGCCGCCGTTGGCTGCCTGGATCCCCTGGACGTAGGGCTGCGCCTGCCGCGCCATGTCGTCCGGAGAGCCGTCCGAGCCGAGCATGCCCAGGATGGGCGCGATGCCGAAGCCACGCCCGTAGATGGTGAGGAGGGTGGTGTCGCGCAGCCAGGACTGCGGGGCGGGTATGGGCGTGGCACTGGGCAGCGGCGACGGCTGAGGAGTGGGGAGCGGCGTGGGAGTGAGTGTGGGCGGCGGCGGCGCGGCAAGAGGGGTCGAGCAGCCGGCCAGGAGGATGACCATGACAGACAGCAGGGCCGCGACTCGTTGCATCTCTCCCTCCGGTCCCCAGTGTA
Source organism: Chloroflexota bacterium (assembly GCA_025966365.1). Taxonomy (GTDB): domain Bacteria; phylum Chloroflexota; class UBA5177; order UBA5177; family UBA5177; genus JAICWV01. Next base: position 3,000 of record JAICWV010000171.1, read on the forward strand.
TGCGCGGCTACAATCCGGGCAGGAAGCATCTCCATCCGCGGAGGCATGTGTGAACCGCATTATTGTCAGCCGCCACGGTGAGAGCGTGGAGTCGGCCGAGCGGGTCGAGAACGGCGATCCGCGTACCGATAAAGGCCTCACCGAGGAAGGGAAGAAGCAGGCCCGGAAGCTCGGACGGGATATCTCCGAGGAGCCGATCGATCTCTGCGTCGTCAGCGAGTTTCCGCGGACGCAGGAGACCGCTCGCATCGCCCTGGAGCGGCGTGAGGTTCCCTGGGTTGTGGACGGAGATCTCAACGATCTTCGCTACGGTGAGCTGGAGGGTGTCGGCAAGGAGCGCTACCGAGCCTGGGCGCGCGACCACTCACTCGCCACGCCGCTTCCCGGCGGCGAGAGCCGGGTCCACGTTGCCGGCCGCCTGTGTACGGCCATGGAAGCGCTTCTGGCACGCCCCGAGCAGTGCGCGCTGGTCGTCACCCACGAGCTTCTGATCGCCGATCTCATGCACGCCGTCTCGCGTCAATCCCCGGTCCAGCCCCACGCCGAGATCCCTTACGCCGCGCCCTATCGCCTGAGTGCGGACGAGGTCAGCCGAGCAGCCGAGTTTCTCCGCGGCTGGCTGGCACAAAACACCGCCGACACGTCGTAGTTCAGGCGATTCATCGCCTGCTGCGCCTCAGCACAGCTTCGATCCGCGCATCTGCCATGCGACCAAACTCACCTGTAACATGCTTCCCTCGCCATCGTTATAGCCATGATGAACCGAGGTGAGGTTGTGCGCGTGTCAGGGTTAGAGGCGGGTGTCGACGATGACTTTGCCGCCCGTCATCGCCATGAGATCACCGCGCTCGTCCACACTCACGAGGCACCGCTCTATCGCTTTCTCGTCGCGCTCAGCGGAAACAGAGAGATTGCACTTGATTGCGTGCAGGACACGTTTATCCGCGCCTACGAGCATCTGCAACGGGGGAAGAGCGTGAACACGCAGTGGCTCTACAAGGTGGCGCGTAACCGAGCCATCGACGAGCTGCGCCGGGGCAAGCGCGAAGCTGCCGATTTGCAGGCGCTTGCCCAGATCGGACTGCCCGCCACGAACGAGGACATGACCAGCCTGCAGGCCGCCTTTGCCGTCCTGTCGCCGGCCGATCGGGCCATTCTGGTACTCTCCGCGTTCGAGGGACTCAGCGGCGAGGAGATCGGCATCCGGTTGGGCATCCGGCACGGCGCCGTTCGCACCCGGCTGCATCGCGCTCGGGAGCGCTTTCGCAGGCTCTATGAAGGAGGCGCTCCGTGATTGGCCACGCACGATTTCGACGCATGGCGGCGGCATCCACGCTGACACCCGGCGAGCGTGCGGCACTTGCCACGCACCTCGATGGCTGCGCGGAGTGCCGCGGGCGGGTGGAGGACTACCGCCTCCAGGATACGTTCCTGCGCGCGCTTCCGCTCGGCGCCGCGCCACGATCCGCGCTTCCCGCTGTGCTGGCTGCCCCCGGCGCCGGGATCGGAGCGCGTGCTCCCTACGGCGCTCTGAGCCGCGGGACGGTCCTCCTTCTGGCCGTGCTTCTGCTGGTGGCGCTGAGCACGGTTGCCCTGGCCGCGGGCGGGGTCATCCGGGTCTTCCGGCCCGAGAACCCCATCTCGCCGGCCACCAGCGCCCGCCTCTTCTATGTGCCCTCGCTGCCTCCGTACGCCACGGTCCATTACCGGACCCTCGATCCCCGCGCGGCAGCGCAGCAGAGCGGCTACGCCGTCGCCTATATCCCCACCCCGCCGACCGATATCAGCACCTCGATCGGCGTCGACATCCTCCCACACGCAGGCTGGCCACCGACGATGTCCGGCCCGCAGCCCAGGGATCCTCGCTTACGCGGCCTGGCCGTTGCCATTCGCTCCGTGGTCCGCTATCACGGCAGCGATCACACTGCCATCCTGGCCCTGAATGAGCCGTCTCCCAGGGTCATCACCACGCGGGAGCTGCTTCTGGGCCAGCGAACGGTGACCCTCCCCAACGGGCAGGATGCCTGGGTCTCGGATGATGTATCCAGCGCGCTTCCCTTTGTGCGCCCGGCCACCGGGGCGGTTCACGTCCTGGCCTGGGTCTCCGGCCACTACGTGGTCAGCCTCTTTAGCGACCTGTCCTTCTCCCGGCTGAAGGGGCTGGCGGCACAGGTGGCCGTGGTCCCACCGGCCGCCCACTCAGCGCAGCGATCCATCCCCAGCACCTGGCCCACCCCGCTTCCGCTGCAGCGGCTGCCGGCAAAGCTGGACGTACACGTCGACGGCGCCGCTCTCTTCAGGTCCAGGGACGATCACCTGAAGGTCAGCTACTTCTTCAACGTCGGCAGCTACAGCCAGGGCGCGCTCTACGGCCTGGACAAGTGGTCGCAGGTGTCCATCCGGATCCTCTTCCCCCCTGCCCTCCGCGCGCGAACACACGATGCGCAGCCACACCAGACCTTTTCCGGTGGGGGCATGGGCACCGGGGGCGACGCGCGGTTCAACACCGCCGGCATGAGTCCGGGCTCACTGCAGCAGGCGCTGCATCACGGTTTGACCGTCAGAGTGGCCTGGACCGAGAAGGGGCAGCGGCGGAGCCGGACCTTTCGCTATCCCATCATCCCCGCGTCCCAATGCAACCCCGACGATCCCTCCTGCACCACCGCCCTGGTCATCCGCTAGATCATTTTCTGGGGGTGAAGGTGGCGAGGAAGTGATCGTAGACGCGCTCGGAGGCGCCGAAGTCGGCGCTGTCTCCCGCCAGCGCCATGACCCAGGCGCGGCCCCTGTAGATCAGCGTCGAGACGTGAAGCCGCTCGCCGTAGATCTTGCCTCCGGACTTGTAAGTGGTCTGCCCGAAAAAGAGACCCAGAAGGTTTCCCTTGTATTGCGGCGTTGCCAGGCCATAGCCGCGCTTCGCATAGGCATGCGCCACGGCAACGGTCAGATGTTTGATGGAGCGATTGTTCTTGCTGTAGGCGCATGACACCAGCACCTGCGCAAACCGCCGCGGTGATGACTCAAAGAGAAAGGTGTCGTGCCTGGCGCCGGAGCGGGCCGACCACGTCGTGGGGTACTGGATGGAATACGGGCAGGCGGTGGAGGCGTACTTTCGGTAGCCGGCCGCGTGGCCGGTTGCGGGAACCGACGCGACGACGGCCAGGAGGAAGGGCAGCAGCAGGCGAGTGGGACGCATGAATCTCTCTTTCGGCAGGCGTGGCGCCGCCAACCGTACCACGCGCCTCCCCGATCCGGCAATGCCGGCCGGCCGTACAGCCCACCGATGTTGAATCCGCGCCCGCGTAAGCGTACGATCGTTTTATGACACAACGTACGTGGCATCGCATAGCACGCTGTGCGGTGATGGCGCTCATGGTCGTCTGGTTGCCGGGAGCGACCGGCCACGCGGGTGCCGATCCACTGGTCATCTCCGGTACGTCGGTGGTGACGTACACCACCACCAATGACTCCACGCTTCGGCCCTCTGTCCCCCTGCTCGATCACGGCCGGATCATCTCTCGCTGGGCCAC
>JAICWV010000012.1 GCA_025966365.1 Chloroflexota bacterium
CTAGCCCTCATTGAGTCCATTTGGCGCCTATGTCGCTGAGGCGGTTCCCAGCTTCGCTGCCAGCGCTCTGGTCGGCGCGTAGGCGAGCGTGACCGAGTCCTTTGAAGCCCGTACGGCGACGGCGAGGCCCGGGACGGAGATAACGGTGTGGGCGGAGTTCCAGGTGGCCCTTTGCCCGAAGCGTTTCTCCAGACTCTGGGCTAGCGCTGAGCGCGCCTGGCGCGCCGCCGACGCGCTCGACCATACCGACTTCATCAGCAGGAGGTTTGTCTTTCCCTTTTCCAGGAAGACGTAGCGGTCGCCCCGGTACGGCCGGAGCGCAGCGGTCGCGGCGCTTTCACTGCCGTGCTGCCAGAGCAGCATTTTGTAGCCAAGCGCGCCCAGAACATCGTCGTCTACCTGTTTCCAGCCCTTGAAGCCAACCACCCCGTGGAGAGTCACCGCGGTTGGATGCCAGTGGGAGAGATAGGCCCGGGGGAAAATGATCTCGTAGGTAGACGAGGGTAGGCGGGAAAATGCCGCGTTGATCTCCCGCATGCCACCGGCCTGGTAGAGAGCCTGCACAAACGCCAGTCCGGTCGTGTAGGGAAAGTAGAACTGCTTCTGAATGGCCCAGGGCAGCACCGGCCCCGTCGGGATGTTCCGCTCATAGGCGACCATGGCGCGAAACTGCTCAAGCGAGTAGGACCGCCTGATGTAGAGATTCTGCGTGTTGCTTGCATCTCCCTCCACCAGGGCGTGCCGGGCGGTGACGGCGTCTGAGTTCCGGTATCGGAGTTTGTACTCGTCGGGCAGGATTCTGGCCAGGTTCCAGTGCTGGTCCTGAAGCGCGTGCGTGTACTCGTGCACGATCACGTATCGCTCCAGGTTGAACGCCTGATTGTCCTGACCGCGGACGTAGAGGATTTTCTTCTTGTAGTCATAGACCCCGGCCACCTGACTGCTCATATCGGAAAAGAGAATGGTTCTCAGGTTCTGGCCTGGCCGCAGGAAGCCCACCTCGTCCAGTTCCCGCTGACTCACGGTGATCTCTGACAGCGGATTGTCGTGCCGCATTTGCCCCGAGATCAGCGCATTGAACGCCTTGTTGCCGGGGAATCGAGCGGCTACCGGGTGAATTTGGGAGAGACCGCGAATCAGGCGTTCCTGCGCCTCGATCTGCTGCAACTGCCCCGCCCTGCCCGCACGGAGCGTGGTCGCCGCCGCCGCGGCCGGGACCAGCAGGCACAGCGCGAAAAGGGTGACAAGGCGCCCCACGGCTACGCAGCCCCGTCCAGGCCCAGCTGCGGGGCAATCTCGCGCATGGCGGCGATCACGGTGGCAATGTGGCGGTCCAGATCGACCCCCAGGTCCTGCGCGCCGCTCACGACATCCTCGCGATTTACCCCACGGGCAAATGCCTTGTCCTTCATCTTCTTGCGCACCGACCTGGCTTCCAGGTTGTGAAGGCTCTTATCGGGCCGGACAAGCGCGGCGGCGGTAATGAGTCCGGTGAGCTCATCCACGGCGAAGAGAGTCTTGTCCATCCGGCTGTTTCTGGGTAAGTCGAGGTAGTCGGCATGGGTCTTGATGGCGTAGATCACGTCGTCCGGATAACCCTGCTCCTCGAGGATCCGCGCACCGAAAAGCGGATGTTCATTGGCATCGGCTTCAGCCTTCGGATTGGGGTGCTGCTCGTAATCGAAGTCATGAAGCAGGCCTGCCATTCCCCAGCGCTCTTCGTCGTCGCCAAAGATCCGGGCATAGGCGCGCATGGCGGCTTCCACCGCCAGCATATGGCGCCTCAGACTCTCGCTGGCTGTATACGACGTCATCAAATTCCAGGCGTCGTCTCGGTTCTTCTCCATGAATATCCCCTACAGAAAAGAAGCCCAGGTTGCGGCAGCGCACCCGGGCCCTTCGCCGCAGTATAGCCCAGCGGCACCCCTATAATTCGTCGCGAAGGAGGGCCATGATGCCCGAGTCATACCAGAACTTCATCGGTGGCAAGTGGGTTCCGGCCAGAAGTGGGGAAACGTTCGAGAGCAGGAATCCCGCCAACACGGATGATGTAATCGGCACTTTTCCTCGCTCTCGTGAAGAGGACGTCGTGGCCGCCATCGACGCCGCTCACGCGGCCTTCCCCGGCTGGCGCCGGACCCCGGCGCCGCTCCGCGCCGATGTGGTCCGGAGGGTGGGTCAGCTGCTGGCCGAGCACAAGGACGAGCTGGCCAGGCTGGAAACCCGGGAGATGGGCAAGGTGCCCGAGGAGGGTGCAGGCGATGTGCAGGAAGGCATCGATATGGCCGAGTACATCGCGGGTGAGGGCAGGCGCATGTTCGGGGAAACCGTCCCTTCCGAGCTCCGCGACAAGTTCGCACTGACGGCACGCCAGCCCGTCGGCGTGGTGGGCCTCATCACGCCCTGGAATTTCCCCATCGCCATCCCCACCTGGAAAATCTTCCCGGCTCTCGTCTGCGGGAACACCATCATATTCAAGCCCGCCGAAGACACCCCGGCCTGCGCAGCCCGTCTGGTTGCTCTCTGCGAAGAAGCGGGACTACCCGCGGGCGTCCTCAACATGGTCACCGGGTATGGCCCGGAGGCAGGGGCACCCATCGTCGAGGACGAGCGGGTTCGAATGATCTCATTTACCGGGTCCTCCGTCGTGGGCCGCGAAATCGCCTCCAGGGCCGGACGGTCCCTCAAGAAAACCATGCTGGAGCTTGGCGGCAAGAACGCCATGGTCGTCATGCCGGACGCGAATCTTGAGCTAGCTCTGGAAGGAGCGCTGTGGGGAGCGTTCGGCACCACCGGCCAGCGCTGCACCGCCACCAGCCGCATCATCGTGCACAAGGACGTGCTGGATACATTCACCAAGCGACTGATCGATCAGGCTCGAAAGCTCCGCGTCGGCTACGGACTTGACGAGGGCGTGCAGATGGGCCCCCTTATTAACGAGCAACAGCTGCAGACGGTGGAAAAGTACGTCAATATAGGCAAGCAAGAGGGGGCGAAACTGCTGCTTGGCGGCCACGCCCTTTCCGAGGGGCAGTATGCCGGAGGGTACTTCTTCGAGCCGACCATCTTCGGCAACGTCAACTATCGCATGCGAATCGCGCAGGAGGAAATATTCGGGCCGGTTGTGGCAATCATGCCCGTATCCTCGTACGAGGAGGCGATCAAGGTAGCCAACTCAACCGAGTACGGCCTGTCAAGCTCCATCTACACTTCGGACGTCAATACTGCCTTCCGGGCCGTACACGAGCTGGAGGCAGGTATCACCTATGTGAACGCGCCCACCATCGGCGCCGAGATCCAGCTCCCCTTTGGTGGTCTCAAGGCGACCGGAAACGGCCACCGCGAAGCGGGCACGAGCGCGATCAAGGAGTTTACCGAGATCAAGTCGGTGTACGTGGACTACAGCGGAAAACTTCAACGCGCGCAGATCGACGTTGAGCACCACAGTGTCTAGCCGTTTGGGAGGGTGACGCTGACTGTATACCATCGGATAGACCTCATCTGGAGTGATATGTGGCAACGCGCACCATCGTGACCGTCGGTCATCCCGCCCTGCGGCAACGAGCAAAGAAAATTCATCGCGTGGACGAATCGGTGAAGCAGTTGGTCGACGACCTGATCGATACGGTGTCCGCCACCCCAAACGGAGCGGGGCTCGCCGCGAACCAGATCGCCGTGCCCTTGCGGGCTCTGGTGACCTATGTTGACCAGAAACCGCAGGTCTTCATCAACCCCGAAATCGTCGAGGAATCGGAAGAAGTCGACGAAGCCGAAGAAGGCTGCCTGTCGATTCCCGGGTGGTATGGACCGGTGTGGCGCAAGGAACGGGTGACAGTTCGCGCTCTCAACGAAAAGGGCAAACAATTCAAGGTCAAGGCAGCCGACTTTGAGGCACGGGTCCTGCAGCACGAAATCGACCATCTCAACGGCGTCCTCTTCATCGATCGCATGGAAGACAAGACGCAGCTTCATAGAGTGGAGTCGGACGAAGAAGAGGAGCAGTTGGAGGACGAGCAGGTATTTGCCTGAGCCGTCACCGGGCTGCAGAGAGAATGTCTCGATACACGGTCTGGGTCTTCTCCGCAATGCGCTCGTGCGTGTAGTGCTCCAGCACTCGCCGCCGTCCCCGCACTCCCAATTCGGTCCTTAACGCCGTGTCCTCGTAGAGCCGGCGGAGTGCATTGGCGAGCCCGGCGGTGTCGCCTTCGGGGACCAGGATGCCTGCGTCGCCAACGACCTCGGGAATCTCGCCGGAGGCAGATCCCACCACCGGCACCCCCGCCGCCATCGCCTCTATCAGCACGCGGCCAAACTGCTCTTTCCAGCGATCGGTCGTGACCGACGGCAGGATCGACACATGGACCCGCCGCAGAAGGCCCGGCATCTCCGCGGACGGGACCCGGCTCAGTCGTGTGACGCGTGCGCGCAAGCCCCGCGCGTCAATCTCCCGCTCAATCTGCTCGCGGAGCGGGCCGTCCCCAACCATGAGCAGCCGCGCGTCGGCCGGGATCATTTCCAGCGCCTCCAGAGCGAGAAGCGGCCCTTTGCCGGGGATCAACCGGTTGAAAAAGCCGACGGTAAACGGCCCAGGCGGTGGCTCGCCGGGTGCAAAGACTGTCGGTTCCACGCCGAACTGCGGAACGACGTTGACGGGACCGTCAAACCCTTTGCTCGACAGAACCCGTTTCGCCTCAACGCTTCCCGCGACCGCGCCTCCGGACGTCCGATAGACATAGCGCTCCATCTGCGCGAAGGGAGGTGGATAATCGCGACGGATGTTCTGCCACGTGAAAAACAGCGATGGGATAGCGAGACTCGCAGCCGAGCGCGTGGCCAGAAAGGTAGCGAGATTGTACGGCTCCTCATCAACATGCACAAGGTCGGGTCGCTCTCGCTGCACGATGCTGGGGAGACGGGGGTAGTAGTGGAGGTGAAACCTGCCATTGAATCGGATGGGGCTCACGACGACCCGGTACGAAGAATCGTCCGCGGGCTCAAAAGGCTGGACGCCCCCCTCCCGCCACTCGGGAGGAACCACAGCGGTCACGTCGATCCCGAGCGCGGAGAGTTCTGCCAGCTTACGCCGGTGCTGTGCGGAAACGAGCGCTTTGGAGAGGACGAGTACCTTCACGCGGCCAGGACGTGGCGATAGACAGCGATGGTTGCTTCGGCCGTCTGTCTCCAACTGAAGCGAGCCGCCCTTTCAACGCCTCGGTGTCCCAGATCGGATTGGAGGGACTCCGACGTCACCAACTCGTGGATGGCCGACGACCATGCACCAGCGTCGCGCGGTGGCAGCAGAATGCCGGCATCGCCGACCACCTCGGGGATGCTGGTCGCACAGGACGCGATCACAGGTGTTCCGCAGGCCATGGCTTCCAGGGGCGGCAGCCCGAAACCCTCGTAGGCGGAGGGGAACGCGAGCGCAATCGCGGCGCGATATAGTGCCGGCTTATCCGCCTCCTCCACCGCGGAGACGAACTGCACGCCCTCGACCCCTAGCTCCCGCACCAGTCGCGGAATGTCCGGATATAGACTGTCTGCGGGCGGAAAGCGCGCCACGATCACCAGTGCTGTTCCCCGTTCGCGCATGTTCCCCGCGATTGGCTTCCAGGCACGCACCAGCGTTTCGAGATTCTTACGGTGTTCGGCCCCGCCCAGGTACAGGACAAAACGCGGGGGTAGGCCGTACCGCGCGTCCAGGTGCACGCGCTCCCCCGGCTCCATGTCCGGCGAGCACCCGTCGGTTGCCGCCTCGCGGGTAACGTGGACCCGATTTTCGGGCACCCTCAGAACGCGGATGATCTCGCGCCGCGAATAGTCGGACACGGTAATGATCGCATCCGACCGCCGCACCGCCCAGCCCATGAAGCGGCTGTAAGCCTCGGACTGGCGAGACCGGTGGTAGCCGGGAACGACCAGCGGAATGAGATCGTGGATGGTGACGACAGTCCGCCCCGCCGCCAGAACCGGTGCGGCGCAGTAGGGATAGTGGAGCACGGAGTCGTCCCGCGAGGCCGACGCCCCTGGAAGAACCGCCTCCTCCCATAGAAGCTTGGAGGCCCGCGCGCCTACAGCACCCTCGAGCCGGTCAATCGGGGACGTGATGTGGATCGTTGAGATACCTGGCGCTTGCAGGATGCCGCCTCGCAGGTACGCATTGAAAGCCAGGTCGGGAGCCAGGCGGGGCAGGTGGGTGCACAGGCTGCGCGTGTACGTGGCGGTGCCGGAGAAGGGAGACTCGAGGGGGAGCGCATTGAGCCCCACACTAGGCACCGGCCACTGCTCGATAGACCGCGATGGTTTCATCCGCCGCCCGCGCCCAGCTAAACGCCGCCGCGCGCGCCGGCCCAGCTTCCCGCAACCGTTCCCGCAGATGTTTGTCTGCCAGGATCAAGTCGATGGCATGGGCGATGCTCTCGACATCCGTCGGGTCGAGCAGGATAGCGGCGTCGCCAACGACTTCCGGCAGCGCCGACCGTTCAGTCACGGCGCTGGGGACACCGGCGGCCAGCGCTTCCAGCGCCGGAATCCCAAACCCCTCGTACAGGGAAGGGTAGACGAACGCGTCCGCGCCGCCGTAGAGCGCTGCCAGGTGCTCATCGCTCGGACGTAGAAGCGTCACCCGATCATTCAGGCCCAGTTCGCGTATCCGGTTGAACACCGGTTCGTACATCCAGCCCGGCGCGCCCGCTATAACGAGGTGTTGCCTAATCCCTCGCTCTGCCAGAATCCGGTACGCCTCCAGCAATCGGACATAGTTCTTGCGAGGCTCGATGGTTCCAACAGAGAGGATGTATGGATCGGTAATTCCATACGGTGCCAGCATGGTGCGCGAGACATAGGACTGTGGCCGTTCCTGGAGCGCGGGAGCGATGCCCTCGTAGACCACTGTGATCTTCCGCTCCGGGATGCCGTATAGCTCCATGATGTCCCGCTTTGTCGTTTCCGAGACGGCGATGATATGGGTCGCCTTGCGCGCAGCCCGAGGCACGACCGCGCGCAGATAGTCGCGGAGCGACGGCACCGCGCAGTCAGGCTCCCGCTCGAAGGCCAGATCGTGGACCGTCACCACCGTGGGACGAGCCAGGGTCGGAGGTGCAGCGAAGTCCGGTGAGTGAAAGAGAGAAATGCGACCGATAAAGGGCTCGATGGGAATGGGCACCCGCGCGCGGTGCCAGACGGCGTTGCTCACCCGGTCGGAGACAGGCAGGGCCCTGACACGGAAACGGGACGGAAGCGGAGGAATACCCGAGGCGTCGGCTCCTTGCCCCGAGTAAAACACGCGATAGCGGATGCCGTCGTCAATACGCGACAGAGCCCGCAACAGCTCGCGCGTGTATCGGCCAATGCCGGCTTGTTGGCGGGCAGCGGCGGTGGCGTCAAACCCTACCGTAAGGCGCATGTCAAATCGGCTGTCGGAAGTGAGACCTCTTGCTCAGCAAATACACGATGAACCCGAGCACGGCGATGCTCAGGTAGCTGAGCACTCGATCGAACAGTACGACGGCAGCGGCGTCCTGCGCGCCCAAGCCGACATACGCCATGATCGAGAGGAGGCCCGCTTCGACCAATCCGAGCCCGCCAGGCGTAAAGGGCACCGTCGTGAGGACGGCGGTCGCCAGCGCAAAGAACACCATGGGCAGGAACGGCGGTCCGGCGAAATGGGTGTGCAGTCCCAGTGACAGGAAAACAAGCTGAAATCGGAATCCTTCAAACATCCAGATGACGCAGGTGATTCCAATCAGCAACGGCAGGCGCTGAAAGCTGTGGAGCGTGCCCTCCTCGAAAGCAATGTAACGGGGCACGAACCGATGCGGAAGCAGACGCCGAATGCGGGGGCTCAACGTCTTCATGGCCAGCAACAGAATGACGCCGACCACTGACAGTCCCAGACCAAGAATAAGGAGCGCGCTCACGTGACCCAGCCGGTCGTGGAACATAGCGAAGGCTGTACCGGTGAGCAACGTGGCAAGGACCAGAAGGTCGATGATTCGCTCCGCCACGATGGTTCCCACCGTCTTGGTCCAGGAAATATTCCCCCACAGCTTGGCCAGATACGCACGGTAAAGATCCCCGAGTTTGGCCGGGACGATGCAGTTGACGAACCAGGAAATGAAGATGATCTCAGTGAGCCCGCGCACATGCATGTCGTCGACTTCTTTAGCGTGCGTACGGCCGTACGCGTTTTCCAGCAGGACCTTCCAGCGATAGCCGCGCATGGGGAACGTGCAGTAATAGGCCAGGAAGGCCAGGATGTAGAGGAAGACGTTCATTCTGTCGGCTCGCGCCAGGACGGCCGACGGATTGATGTGGGCCTTGTTCACGGCGAAAGCCAGGACGACGAAGGCAAATATGAAGGAGACCAGCGTTTTCCAGCTGCCGAAGCGATTCCCGAGGGACAGCTCTTGCTCGGCCTGGGTATCCGACGGCTCGTCGGTCCACTCGTCTTCTCGTGGCAGAACGTTATCGTCTGTGGCTTCCACGCTCATTCTGTCCGCCCTTGCCCCGATCCCAATATGGGTGCCGACGCCATCCGGAACGCGACTGGAACAAAGGTCATTACCAGCCCGAGGAACGCCACCATCCCGTGCACATACAGTACGTCGAACAAATTATGTAAGGTCGTCGCGACCAGTGCTCCGAGAACACCGAACGCGACCGCCCGGATGTGGCCCCTCGGCGACACCCAAATGGCCGCACAACTGTACCACAGTGCAGAACCGACCAACAATGCGTAGGCGGTGAGACCGGCAAGGCCCGCCTCCGCCGCGATGTTGATGAAATAGTTGTGCGCGTGCTCGAGCGATGCGTACCAGCCGCGCGGATGATATTGGGGGTAGGCATCAGAGTAGTTGCCGATGCCGACGCCGAGGAACGGGTGCGCGGCAAACATGCGGACGCCGGCGAGCCAGTGTGCGGCCCGTTCCACAGCGGAAAAGTTGGCGTCAGTCACGGAGCTGAACGAGACATTGCCCAGACCCACCGCATCGAGGACCCGCTGGAACGGTGACGATGGAATCAGGTTGAGGGCCATGAGCCAGCCTCCCAGCAGCGCCGCCCACAGGCCGGCCCACCACAGCGGGCGAAGCCGGGGCAGCATCATAGCCAGGATGATGCAGGAAGCGGTGAATCCGGCAAGGAGGGCACCTCGCGACTCGCTGGCCAGGATCGCGCCCGCGATAAGCACGGCTGCCACCCGATACAACCCTCTCTCCGCTCCTCTGGCTCCCAGCACTGACAGGCTCAAGGCAAAGGGAAAGGTCATGTTCAGGAACCCAGCGTACGGGTTGGGTTGATCGAATGAGCCAAAGGCACGCAGGGCAAAATGCTGGGCGGCAAACGCCTCGGGCCCGAGCCCGAAAAAGAACTGAACGTACCCCAGTACCGCCTGTCCTACACCGGCGAGTACGATAGCGGCCACCAGTAACCGGATGTCGCCTCGAGTCCGAATGAATCCGCTGCCGGCCACATATACAACCAGTAACTCGGCCCACTTCACGATCTCACGCAGAGACGCGTGCCAGTCGGTGGCCTGGGTTACGGAGATCATGATCGCCGCCAGGAACAGGACCACGTACGGCGTCCAGAGGGGCGTGCCCAGGGGATTTATCCGCTGCACAATGCAGCGAACGACCCAGGCGGTACCGATGGCGGCGATCAGGATGTCTACCAGCGTGATCGGGAACGGGGGTGGCAGTAGTTCGATGCCACCCACCCAGGGAACGGCAAGGGCAACCAGAGCCAGGCCCGCCACCGGCCGGCATAGTGCCACGCAGGTAGCTGCGACCACGCCCAGAACCACCGCTGCCACCACGGGATCAAGGGCGAAGGTGGAGACGAGCGCGGCAGCCGCCGCGACGGTGACGGCAACACGAGACGCCGTCAAAGCGCCCGACGGGTCGGTGGCGCCGGCCAGCCTATACATGCGCCTGCGCCGTCTCCTTGCGTCGCCACGAAACCAGGGCGCACAGGACCCAGAAGAGCACGGCGAGGTCGGGCAGAAAGTAGCCATTGTCTACCAGCCCGTGGATCAACATGGCCGTCATGGCCGCGGTCGCACCGAGCACGAGTGGATCCTGTGAAGCACGTCGGGCTACCACTTCCCGCCAGAACACCACCTCAAGCCAGAGAAAGGTGAAGAGTCCGGCGATTCCCGTGCTGAGCCAGAAGTCAAGGAACTCGTTGTGGGGGTGAGACAAGCACGGCTCGCCTTCGGCGTTGGTCCCGACGTAGCCAAGGCCGGGCGGGCATTCATTCTGCCAGCGATCCTGCGCGCGTGTCGGGGCGTAGTAGTGCTGAAAGTTGTCCGGCCCGATACCGAACACCGGATGGTCCTGAACCATGCGCGCGGCCGCGCCCCAGACGATCAGCCGCTTGGAGGCAGTCCCTGCGTGCCCTGACGTCAGGGTGCTAACGATCTTGGGACCCGCAGCGGCGAAGCCCACCACGGCAACGACAAACGCCGCAGCTACCAGCCACTTGCCCCAGGGTTGCATCCAGGCGAGAAGGAGCAAAACAGCAATCGCGACCGCGACCCAGGCGCCGCGCGAATACGTCAGCACCAGCGCAGCGATAAGAACCGCGCCGAGCACGGCACACGCGACGCGCTTGAGGCCCGTCACGACCAGCGCGAGTGACAGCCAGAGCGGAATGAGCCGGTCGTAGAGCAGCCCCAGATTGTCCGGGCTCCCGTACGCGCCACGTGCCTGTTGAAGATGCACACCCAGCACCGGTATCGTGGGTCCGGCGGTGGCAGTCATGGACTGTTCCATCCCGATGGCCCCGGCTACTGCGCCACCCAGCACAGCAGAGAGGGCGAGATACACCCAGTCGCGCCCCCGCCGGAGGAACAGCAGAAGCAAGAGAAAGTACACAACGGGCTCGACAATTGTCCAGCGGAGCCATTCCAATGCGACGTGGCGGTCAGCAGCTGCGACCGTGCTCGCCATTCCGGCAACAACCAGTAGCAGGGCAGGAGGCGCGAACCTCGACTGAATCGCAGCCTGCCAATCAACGGAGATGCGACCGGAAACAACAAGCGCCCCTGCGGCAAGCACGTCCAGGACAATCAGCAGTTCGGACGGAGCAAACTCCCAGTGACCGATGTGCTTCGTGGCGGGAAAAAAGGGCAGGTAGAAGGGGACCAGCAACAGGGCCAGATCGAGACGAAACAGCGTCAAGCCCGCCAGCAGGGCGCCCACGGGCACATACAGCAGCGGCCAGGGAGCCAGGTAGACGGTGAGCGAGAGGGCGCTCAGCAACGCAAGGACGAGGGTATCGCGCGACTGACCTGGGGTCAGTGACGGGAACGATGGTCCAGGTCTAGCCGGAGATCCAGGGATCGACCGCGCGGGTATATTCAACGATCTCGTCTGGCTGGAAGTACAGGCCGATCTCGTACTCCGCCGTATCCGGTGCGTCGGAACCGTGGATGAGGTTCTGGCCGATCTCGAGCGCATAGGTGCCTCGAATGCTGCCCGGCGCGGCCATGACCGGGTTGGTGCCACCCATCAGGTTGCGTGTGGCTTCGATGGCGTCCGGTCCCTCCAGTACGCCGACCAAGACGGGACCCGAGGTGATGAAATTTACCAGGCCTTCGTAAAACGGCTTCCCCTGGTGGACAGCGTAGTGTCTCTCCGCCAGCGGGCGATCGATCTTCATCAGCTTGAGAGCGGCGATTCTCAGCCCCTTGGTCTCGAAGCGGCTCAGAATGGCCCCAGCCAGCGCCCTCTGGACTGCATCCGGCTTCACAATGATGAGCGTCCGCTGTGTGTCGGCCAATGTTTACTCCCCTTGCTCCTGACTCACCAAACTCTATCAGGATCGAACGCCCGGACGGGACGTTCACGGCCGCGCTTGGCGGGGAACGACCGCGCGTGCAAACCAGATGTCTGTCTCGTTGGGCAGGTGGAGCTGCGTATCTGCCCAGGTGGCGCAGAGCGTGCCGGAGGGCTGTGCTGCCACCCCGATGTAGTCGCCGAAAAATCGGCCGGGGCTGAAGCAGGTGCTCGAAGGGGCAATGTAGTAGATGTCGTTGATCGGTGCGGTTCCACGATTGAGCCGCATGTTCGGGGATACATGGATGCCGTGGCGGTACCAGACGCGGGCTGCATAGACATCGAGAAGGCCGGGACTGCGGCGCCGGTCATAGAACGCGATGCCGACTGAGCGGTCGGGCCAGGTGGTGATCGCGGGCATGAATCTGTCTCCTGCCGTCACGTCGTTCACCCGCACCGGGATCGACCACGTTCGGCCCCCATCGGTGGAGCGAATGATCTCGATATTGGCATTCACCCGTCCGCCCCGGAAATGGGCAGTTGGGCGCGCCCACGCCAGCCACAGGGTTCCTTTGCCGTCCGAAATCGCGGCAGGCATGGTGAGGTTACGCAGTGACCCCGGCTGCGAAATCTGTGGTATCGCGTCGAACCGGCCCACAACCGCTCGCGCCGTCGTGAAGTGGCTGCCGTCGTCGGACGAAGCTCGCATCATGATCCGCGTCGGTGTCGATCGGTGCTGTGACTGGTCCGGAAACGTCGACCAAAACACGTAGATGCGTCCCCCGGGACCGGCCACCGGCACCGGCCCGTAGTTGTCCAGAGACGATCCGAAGAGCTTCCGTGGATGATCGAAATGGGTGCCGCCGTCTCTGGATCTGGTGAACCAGACCTCGCTCCGGTGGTCATAGAGTCGATCCCAGACCACAAAGAGATGGTCGGGCTTCCCGCTCTCTACGACCATCGTCGGTTTGTCGTCGGCAGGGCTGGAATCGGCGATAACCGGGGATCGGAAGCTCCGGCCGTGGTCGATGGAATGCAGGACGACGATCGCTCCCTTCCCGCCCTCGCAAAACGCAGGCACTTCCCCCAGATAGCTGAAGAACACCGTGCCGTCGCGAGCAATGGCCACGCTGGGATCAGCTGCGGTGGTGAATGGGTAGACGATGGGAACGTTCCCCACGGTGAATGTTCGTCCACCGTTGCCGCTCCGGTATTCGCCCAGCGGCAGAGTGCCGTTCACCGGACGGTTGTAGTCGGTGTTGGACAGGGCGACAACCACGCTGGGATCGGCCGGATCCACCGCGACCACCGGCTCAGTTCGGTCCCGCGCGACCAGGACATTGCCGGGATCGGCGTACGCGCGGCTCCCGGCGAGACCCGGTGCGAGCGTACAAAGAAGCATCAGGACAGCGACTATGCGAATGAGTTTCATTCGTAGCCAGCATAGCGGCCTCGTGTTGCCCGGGTGGAATGGGTCTTGCACGTACAGGGGCATTCGGAGGTACGCAATGACTGAAGACATCATCCCGGGTATGGACGATCCGGAGAAGTACGGAATCCAGGATCCTGAAGCTCCGGGCGAGCCGGATTACTGGTCGCACGGTATCTCGAAACCGGTACCGGGGACGCGTAAGGAGACCCGCGACGAGCACGAGGGACTGCGCGGCGGTCACCACAACTCCAGCGAGGGCCAGGGCCACACCACCAGCCGGGGCGGACGCGGCGGCCACGGCGGCCACTGAGGGCCTAAAGTCCCCTTGCGGTTGGGACCGTGGCCGTTGCATGGTGGTGCCAGCGACTGGCACCGTAAAGGGACGCGACGTCGCGATTGAAGGGGTGGTACGGTGGAGTTCGAGCCTCGAACAGAGATCGGATACGAAAAGGGTCTCCGCGTGATCGGTCGGTTCCTGGATTCGGAGCCTTCCTATCACGTGAGCGTGCTAGAAATTGCGGACGGGTTCGCCGTCCGTTCCCACGGCAGTGTGGATCGCGCCGAGGGCCGGTCGCAGCATTTCCCCTGGGAGCGTCTGCGCGATCTCGTCATCTTCCAGGCGGCGGGAAGGGGGGTTCGCTCCCGGCGGCGGAAACTTGGCGAGGTGTGGGACAAGTTCCCGAACGGGCACGAGGATTTCTTCCGTGCTCTCGGCCACGAGCTGGATGCCGAGCAGGCACGAAGCCTTTCCCTCGACGAAATTCCGCAGGGTATCGCGGTCTCTTATATGCGGCCAAAAGACAATGACCGTGGCTCGTTCGAGAAGTACCACACGGTGATGGGGCGCGATGAGATCACTACCCTGCTGGAAGCGGCCCAGGCACGACGTGGACAGTCGCCGGAGCCCGCCGCGGTCTAGACCGGGTACTCCTCGCCTGGCATGTCAGACGACCCGGCCAGCCGCTCAAAGACGTCGTCAGGCGGCGCGGTGACGCGTTCCACCTGGCGCTCAGACGCCTCGTGGACGAAGCGATCGAAGGCCCGCTCGCACTTCGACAGAATATCGGCGACACGCGCACCCTCGACGCCGCCAAAATAGTCGCGCTCTGTGACCTGCTCGTGCCACCGGGTCAGCCGGCCCAGCTCGCTCTCCAGATTGTCGACGTCCGGAAATCCGAACTCCTCGGCATCCACATCGTGCAGGACGTCGCGCAAAAAGCGCACAGCCGCATGATATAGCTCCCGGTACTCTGCGGCCCGCTCCTCGTTGAAACGGCCAACCAGCTCTTGCTCGCGTTCCGGCGGAAAGGACGGGGCGTCGATCAGATCGGCGGTTCCCTCGTACTCATCAATTCGATCCCGGACCTCGCGCAGGCGCCCTTGCAAGTCCTCGCGCGCAGGTAGCACCGCGACGCCGTCACGGAGATAGAGCGCGCCCAACTTCTTGAGCTCTCGCCACACGTACGCTCGCTTTCGCGACGGCTGTGAGGGGAGAGTGTAGATCAGTAGCAGCCAGCCGTTCATGCGCATAAGCCTAGCTGTCCCGCATTCGCGCTTCCAACCGCAGAGGATATAATCCCTGGTAACCGAATGGGAAGGGACGCAGCAGGCGTGCTGCTGGTCGCGCTGACCGTGTTATGTGCGTCAGCGTGGGCCGGCACCGGACGCGCCCAGACAGGACAGCCGCGAGTGGCGGCTTGCATATTCGATCGAGCCAGCCTCCACACATCGCGGGGCACGTGCCGACCGAGAGCCAGGTCGTACCCTGCCGGCGTGAAGACATCGGTACGGCGCTCCATCTACGACGGCGCGCTGACCTTCGGCATACCCTACTCCGTCATGCTCCAGGTCGCCCGCTGCGAAAGCAATCTTGACCCCCACGCGGACGATGGGCTGCACATGGGCCTCTTTCAATTCCTGCCGTCCACTTTCAAGCAGGGTGCGAAGGCGCTCCGGGGACAGACGGGCATCAGGGCCAGAAGCTACTGGAACCCGCTCGACGCCGCCTACGTCGCCGGATACATGTTCGTCAACGGACAGGCTGAAGAATGGGGCTGCGTGCCTCAGCTGACACCGCCGCCCAGCGCCCGCTAGGGACTGGTTACGCGACGAACGCCGACGGGCAAAGCGACGCGAGCACACATTCGCCGCACCTGGGATTCCTGGCCGCGCATACCCGCCGTCCATGCCAGATCAGGAGGTCGGAGACTCGTCCCCATCGGGATTCGGGAGTCGCGGCCATGAGGTCCTGCTCGATCTTCACCGGATCCTTGCTCCGACTGAGCCCCAGCCGCTGGGACAGACGGGTTACGTGGGTATCCACCGCGATACCTTCGTCCCGCCCAAAGGCATGCGAAAGCACCACGTTTGCCGTCTTTCGCGCCACGCCGGGAAGAGTGATGAGATCTTCCATTCGGGACGGGACCTGACTCCCGAAATCATCAATCAGTTTCTGCGCCATTCCCTGAATGTTCCTGGCCTTATTGCGATAGAAACCGCAGGAGTGGATGACTGTTTCCAGTTCCTCTCGGTCCGCCGCTGCGTACTCAGCGGCCGTTCGATAGCGGGCAAAGAGCACGGGAGTCACCAAATTGACCCGCTCGTCGGTGCACTGCGCCGAGAGAATCGTGCCCACCACCAGTTCCAGCGGAGTCGAGAAATTCAATCCGGTGGTCATTTCCGCGTACAGGGGCTCAAGGCGGTCAAGGATCTCCTCCGCACGGGCAGATTCACCGGTCATGCCGTCGCCGCCGCGAAGTACCGGCTGGACGGAACGCGTCCGGTGGCAGATGCCAGGAGTCGAGACGCTTCCACCACGTCCGAAAGCGACACCCCGGTCTCGATCCCGAGGCCCTCGAGCATGTAGAGGAGGTCTTCCGTCGCCAGATTCCCGGAGGCTCCGGGAGCATACGGACACCCGCCCAGTCCTCCGGCCGAGGCGTCGAAGATGGTAATCCCGCGCTGCAGTCCCGCCAGTACATTGGCCAGGGCGGTTCCACGGGTGTCGTGGAAGTGGAGGGCAAGCTGTTGAACAGGCATTTCTTCGAGCAGCGCATCCAGCACCTTGTCAACCTGCCGCGGCGTGGCGACTCCGATGGTGTCGCTGATCGCAAGCTGACTTACGCCGAGTGCCAGCAGATCTTTTGAGACATTGACGACTGCTTCTGTCGATATGTCTCCCTCATAGGGACAGCCGAAGGCGGTTGATACGTACCCTCGCGTCCAGATGCCGCGCGCCTGCGCCTCTGCCACGACCGGCCGGAATCGCTCGATGGTTTCGGCGATACCGGCATTGGTGTTGTGCCGGCTGAACGTCTCCGATGCCGCCGTGAAGACGGCGATTCCGTCAAGGTGCGCGCGGGAGGCCCGCTCCATTCCGCGCGAGTTGGGGACAAGGGCGGTATACGCAATCTCGGGCCGCCGCTCGATCTCTTCCGCGACCTGCTCCGCGTCGGCGAGCTGCGGGATCATCCCCGGCCGCACGAACGAGGTGACCTCGATGTACGGGAGGCGCGCCCGGGAGAGCGCGTCCACAAAACGGACTTTGACATCGGTGGGGATCACCTCAGCCTGGTTCTGCAGACCATCTCGCGGACCTACCTCGTAGACAGTCACCCTCTCCGGCAGTTCGCCGATCGGCATTACGGCTCCTCCAGCCGCACCAGTGGAGACCCGGCCGGCACCATATCCCCTTCGTGGAACATCACCTCGCCCACCACGCCGGGGTGCGGGGCTTCAATAACATGTTCCATCTTCATCGCTTCCATGACAACCAGCGGCTCGTGGGCCGTCACCGCCTGGCCCGGACGCACCAGGACGCGAACCACGGTCCCGGGCATTGGCGCCAGCAAACGTTCCTGCCCGGCGCGCGCGCCCTGCTCCCCGGTTTCGGATGACACCGCCGGAGGCTTAAGATGGTAGACCGTACCACGCCAGCTTATGTCAATTCCCCCTCCGGTCTCAACCGCGAATCCGGTGATGACCGTCCGGCCGCGCAGGACAGTGAGCCTGCTGCTTTCGCCGGGAACGACGCGAACGGCCTCCGGCGCCTCACCCTCCTTCGCCACGTCCCAGGCGCCGGGAGTGCGTGGTACTGCGTCCACCGCGATCTGTTCCCCGCTCCACTCGTACACATACCGCCTAGAGGCTGCCGACGCTCGCCAGTTGCCGCTACGCAGCCACGGATTCTGATGATCGGCGTTCGGTCGCTGCGACCGGTTCACGTCAAACGCCACCGCCAGAAGAAGCACTTCAGGCGGGAGCGCCTCGCCGAGCTTCGCCTCCGGCCACTCGCGATCGACGAAACCCGTATCCATGTGCCCGGCGGCAAAAGCAGGAGTCCCTGCGACCCAGCGCAGAAAGCTCTGGTTGGTCGCGACGCCCAGGATGCCGTAGTCATCGAGCGCAGACCGGAGCCGGGCGAGAGCTTCCCCGCGCGTCTCCGCCCGGACGATCAACTTGGCCAGGATGGGATCGTAGTGAGGCGACACCTCCGCGCCCGGCTCAACCCCCACATCGTTTCGTATCCCGGGCCCCTCGGGTGGGGTGAAGACGTGCAGCCTGCCGGTGGCAGGCAGAAACCCGCGGGCGGGGTCCTCCGCGTATAACCGCGCCTCGATCGCGTGGCCGCGCGCGGCGACATCCAGCTGGCTGAGCCGCAGATGACGTCCTGCGGCAATCTCGATCTGCAAGCGCACCAGATCGAGGCCGGTCACCATCTCGGTAACCGGGTGCTCTACCTGAATTCGGGTGTTGACCTCGAGGAAGTAGAACTCATCGTTAGCGAAGAGAAATTCTACGGTCCCGGCATTCACATATCCCGCGGCACGGACCACCCGCAGCGCCGCCTCGCCCATGGCGGCACGAAGCTGAGGTGTAAGAACCGGAGATGGAGACTCCTCCATCACTTTCTGATGGCGCCGCTGAATTGAGCACTCGCGCTCTCCCAGATAGACGGCGTGGCCGTGGGAGTCTGCGAAGATCTGGATCTCAATGTGACGCGGACTGGCAAGGGCTCGTTCCAGGAAGATCCGACTATCGCCGAAGGCGGCAGCGGCTTCGCGTGAGGCTGCCGCCGCCGCCGCTGCCAGTTCCGCCGCGGTATTGACAACCCTCATTCCCTTGCCGCCACCCCCCGCCGCGGCTTTGATCATGACCGGGAACCCGATCTGCTCCGCCTGCCCGACAAACCACCACGCCGACGTGCCGTCCCCTTCGAAGCCGGGCACCACCGGCACTCCAGCGGCCATTGCCAATCGCTTGGCAGCCAGCTTATCGCCCAGCAAGGCGATCACGTCGGCCGGGGGCCCGATCCAGGTGAGGCCGGCCTCGGCCACCAGCCGCGCGAACTCCGGGTTTTCGGCCAGAAACCCATAGCCTGGGTGGATGGCCTGGGCTCCCGTTTCCTCCGCGGCCTGGATCAACGCTTCCATGCGGAGGTAACTCTGAAGCGCGGGAGCGGGCCCGATGGGATAAGCCTCGTCGGCAAGACGCACGTGCAGGGATCCTGCATCCGGCTCAGAGTAGACGGCCACCGAGCCTATACCCATTTCCCGGCACGCCCGGATGATACGGACGGCGATCTCGCCGCGGTTCGCAACCAGGATCCTGTCAAAGGGCGGAGTCATTGCTGCCAGGAGGGGGGCCGCCGCTCCAGAAACGCTGCCAGTCCCTCCTGTCCTTCCGGGGACGTACGGAGGGCGGCAATTCGCTGAACAGTCAGTTCTCGAAGGCCCGCCGCCGTCTCTCCTCGCGCTGCGGAAATGAGCGCCTTGGCCTCTACTGCGGCCGCCGGTCCGGCACCAAGCAGGTCGTTCACTTTGGCGTCGACCACCGCATCCAGCTCGCCCGCGGCGGCAATCCAGTGCACCAGGCCAATGTGTCGTGCCAACTCGGCCCCGAATCGCTCGCCGGTGAGGAAGAGGGCCCGAGCCCAACTTTCTCCGATCTTGGGCAGCACAAACCGGGATATGACTGCCGGAATGATCCCCAGCCTGGTCTCGGTGAATCCAAAAACAGTCTCACTATCGGCCACCACGATGTCCGCCACCGCCGCCAGCCCCATCCCGCCGCCAAGAGCAGCGCCGCCAATCCGGGCCACCACTGGTTTGAGGCAGGTGTCGATGGCCGCGAACATGTCGGACATGCGCCGGGCATCTTCCAGGTTCTCCTCAGCCGTGAACGCCAGGCTCTCTCGCATCCACGTCACGTCGGCTCCGGCGCTGAACAACGGGCCATTGCCGCGAAGGAGGATGGCGCGCGTGTCCGACGCCGACAGGGCGGTGAAGACCTCCGTGAGCTCACCGATCATCCGGGCATTGAACGCGTTTCGCACCTCGGGCCGGTTGAGGGCGACCACGGTGACGGAGCCGCGCTGCGAGACCTGGAGA
The DNA here is from genome assembly GCA_025966365.1 of Chloroflexota bacterium. Classification (GTDB taxonomy): domain Bacteria; phylum Chloroflexota; class UBA5177; order UBA5177; family UBA5177; genus JAICWV01. Next base: position 19,602 of record JAICWV010000012.1, read on the forward strand.
GTGGCGTAGGTGCTCGCGGCTACAGCTCCTCGGGCGATCGGAAGCCCAGGCCGATAGAGATGAGGCCGAACACGATCAGCCCGAAGTAGGCAAGTGAGGGCCTGGAAGCGATGATGGCGGTGATTGCCATGAGAATGATCGCGACGCCCAGAAACCAGAGTAAGGTTCGCAATGAGACCTCCTGCGCTTACATCCGAAATACGCCGTACCTGGTGGGACCGAACGGAGCGTTGAGCGATGCCGCGATTCCCAGGCCGAGCACCGTCCGCGTATCCACGGGGTCAATGATGCCGTCGTCCCATAGCCGAGCCGTGCTGTAGTACGGGCTGCCCTCAAGCTCATATTTGGCGATAGTGGGCTCCTTAAAACGCTCCTGTGCTTCGGGAGACATGGATTCACCGCGGGAGGCGAGATTGTCCATTCGGACCGTCAGCAGGACATTCGCTGCCTGTTGGCCCCCCATGACGGAAATGCGAGCATTGGGCCACATCCAGAGCTGGCGCGGCTCATATGCGCGGCCACACATGGCATAGTTGCCCGCGCCGAATGAGCCACCGATGATGACGGTGAACTTCGGGACCTGCGCGTTTGCCACAGCCATGACCATCTTCGCCCCATCCTTGGCGATGCCACGGTTCTCGTACTCTCGTCCCACCATAAAGCCCGTGATGTTCTGCAGAAAAACAAGGGGGAGCCGCCGCTGAGTGCAAAGCTCGATGAAATGAGTTCCCTTGAGCGCGCTTTCTGAAAACAGGATCCCGTTGTTGGCCAGGATGCCCACGGGATATCCCAGGATGTGAGCGAAGCCGGTTACCAGAGTCGAGCCGTACAGCGATTTGAATTCCTGGAAGCGGCTGCCGTCCACCAGGCGCGAGATCACCTCACGAACGTCAAAAGCCTGGCGCAGATCGCTCGGAATAATGCCGTACAGATCGGCTGGATCATGGAGCGGCTCTTCGCTGGGCTTCACCTCCCAGGGCACCGTATGCCTGCGCTGAAGATACGAAGCGATGGTGCGCGTTACGGCGATGGCTTGCTGGTCGTTGTCGGCTATGTGGTCGGTCACGCCCGAGACCTGAGAGTGGACAAGCGCGCCGCCCAGATCCTCCGCCGAGACGTCCTCACCGGTCGCAGCTTTGACCAGTGGCGGGCCTCCCAGAAAGATAGTTCCGGTACCGCGTACGATGACCGTCTCATCGCTCATGGCCGGGACATATGCTCCCCCGGCGGTCGAGGATCCCATGACCGCCGAAATTTGCGGGATACCGGCAGCCGACATGGTCGCCTCGTTGAAAAAGATGCGCCCAAAGTCGTCCTTGTCCGGGAACACTTCGTCCTGAAGCGGCAGGAAGGCACCGCCGGAGTCCACCAGGTAGATGCACGGAAGACTATTCTGCTGGGCGATCTCCTGCGCCCGCAAATGCTTCTTCACCGTCATCGGGAAGTAGGTGCCGCCCTTGACGGTGGCGTCATTGGCGACGATCACGCATTCCTGCCCGGCCACCAGTCCGATTCCGGTGATGATGCCGGCGGCGGGCGCCTCGTTGTCGTACATATCCCAGGCCGCCAGCGGTGAAAATTCGAGAAAGGGCGCCCCAGGATCGACCAGGAGATTGACGCGCTCGCGCGCCAGCAGTTTGTTTCGGGACCGGTGCTTGCGAACCGCGTCCTCTCCGCCCCCCTGCTCCACCCGGCGAATGCGATCGCCTAGCTCGGTGACGAGCGCTTCGTTGTGCGCGCGGTTGGCTTCGAACTCGGCGCTGCCTCGGCGCACCCGCGTGTCGAGAACGGTCATGGATGGCTTGGGCGCAGATGGAGAGCGCGCGCCAGGCGGCGTCGCCTGCCGGCCTCCAGTGCCTCTTCGTGCAATGACTCCCCGATACGCTCCAGCAGATGCTCTTTGGCCAGTCGCTCGGCCAGAAGGATCGCGTTCGTGACCGCCTTGGCCTTGGATCGGCCATGGCAATTGATCATCACGCCGTTGATGCCCAATACGGGAACACCGCCGTACTCCTCGAAATCCACCTGGCGCTTGATCCTCTGAAAGGTGGGAATCAGCGCGGTTGACGCCACCCGTGCAAGCAGATCCTTCTCGATCTCTCGCTTCAGCAGGCCCAGGATCTCAGCCGCCACGCCCTCCGACGCTTTCAAAAGGACGTTGCCTGAGAACCCGTCGCAAACGACGACGTCTGCCAGCCCCTCGAAGATCTGGTTTCCCTCCACGTTACCGATGAAATTGAGATCCAGCCGGTGAAGCGCCTCGTTGGCCTCTTTGATCTCTTTCGTGCCTTTGGAATCTTCAGTGCCGTTACTCAAGAGCGCGATGCGGGGCGATTCAATGCCGCGGGAAGTGCGTACAAAGACATCGCCCATGACTGCGAACTGCAGCAAGTTGTTCGGTTTGACGGTCGAGTTGGCGCCGATATCGAGCACGAATACCCCACCGTGACGATTAGGCAGGGTGCCGCCGAAGGCGGGACGATCGACCCCGGCCTGACGGCCGAGTATGGTGACCGAGAGGGCCATGATGGCGGCGCTATTTCCAGCCGAAACCGCACCTGCCGCTTCGCCGGTGGCGACCAGATCAAGCGCGCGGCGCAGAGAGGAGTCCGAGCGCCGCATTGCCTGGCCCACCGGCTCGTCCATTCCAACGACCTCGCGCGCGTCCAGGATGGTCAGGTCGCCGCCCAGGTCCTTGAGCCTCGGCTGCAGAAGCTCTTCAGGCCCGACCAGCACGACCCTGGCGCCGCCCTCGACCGCCTGCAGTGCTCCTCGCACAACCTGATCGGGAGCATTGTCACCACCCATCGCATCGACGGCGATGGTCGGCCGCGCGCCGTTTGTTTTCAGTGCCATTCCTCCCGTTCCTGAACTAACTATAGTCACTGGCTGAATGCCGGGGCGCTACCGCTCCGCGTGGACTCTGGGATCCTCCAGGGCCAGCCGCCGGCCGCTTGCACGCAGCCAGCTGACATCGTGCACGGTACTGATCCAGCGCAGAGAGTGAGACCGCGAGCGCATTGCCAGAGAGTGTGTCCGGATGTGCCGGGGCCCGTACTGGACACCTCGTACCAGGTCGGAGTCACTGATTCCGGTGAGTGCCAGCGAGATGTCCTGGCTGCTGCACAGATCGTCCACAGTCAAGATCTGGTTCGGCTCGTAACCCTCCTCTCGGAGCAGCCGCACTTCAGCATCATCCCGCGGCCAGAACCTCGCCTGCATGTCACCGTCCAGCGCGCGCACGGCGCATGCTCCTACCACCCCTTCGGTGGCGCCGCCGATCCCCATCAGCACCTGCACCTCGGTAAAGTCCTCCATCGCCGACATGATGGTTCCCAGCACGTCTCCGTGCGGAATGAGGCGAAGGCGGGCGCCGGTGGCGCGAATCTCTGCCAGAAGATCGGTGTGGCGCGGACGATCCAGGACGACAACGGTAAGGTCGCGCGTCGGCGTTCCCAGCGCCTCGGCGATGCGATGGAGATTTTCACCGGGCGGCCGCGTGATATCGATGGCGCCGCGCGCTCCCGGACCCACCGCGATCTTTTCCATGTAGGCCACGTGCGTCCGCAGCATGGTGCCGGGCTCGGCAACGGTAATCACGGATACCGCGCCAGGCATGCCGTGCGCCACCAGGGTGGTGCCCTCGATGGGATCAACCGCTATGTCCACCCGCGGCGGGCCTCCCGCGCCCACTTTTTCGCCGATGTAGAGCATGGGCGCTTCATCCTTCTCGCCCTCGCCGATGACAACTTCACCCTCGATGGCTACTCCGTTGAGGGCGCGGCGCATGGCCTCGACTGCGACACCGTCGGCAAGTTCCTTCTCGTCCCACCCCAGAACCCTGCCGGCCGCCATTGCCGCCGCCTCTGTCACTCGCACCATCTCGATAGCGAGATTCCGGTCCAGAGTCTCCGGTTCCTCCGAATAGGTCACGGCGCACCTCCAACGAAACCATCATAGGAGCCTGGGCTGCGCCTGCACGCCGCAAAAGAAGAGGCACCTCGGAAGGGGTGCCTCTTCTTTACGTGTCGTGCGTCTAGACGTCGAGATTCTTGACGTCTTTGGCGTGCGTCTCGATGAACTTCTTGCGCGGGGCCACGTTGTTCCCCATCAGCACGTCGAAGATCTCGCTGGCGCGCACCGCATCCTCGATGTCGACTCGGAGCAGCAGCCGGTTCTGGGGATCCATGGTCGTTTCCCACAGCTGGTCCGGGTTCATTTCACCCAGACCCTTATAGCGCTGCACGTTCGGGTTCTTGGCTCGAACCTTCTTCAGGATCGCGTCGCGCTCCTCGTCGTTGTAGGCATAGAGCTTCTCGCGTCCGTTCTGAACCCGATAGAGCGGCGGCTGAGCGATGTACAGGCAGCCTTCCTCGATGATCTCCTTCATGTGCCGGAAGAAGAAGGTCAGGAGGAGCGTCCGGATGTGGGCACCGTCAACGTCGGCGTCGGTCATGATGATGATTCGCCGGTAGCGAAGCTTCTCCACGTCGAAGCGATCGCCGATGCTGGTGCCGAGAGCCGTGATCATGAACTTGATCTGATCGTAGGAGAGGATCTTGTCCAGGCGGGCCTTCTCCACGTTCAGAATCTTGCCCTTCAGCGGGAGTATCGCCTGGAAGCCGCGGTCGCGGCCCTGCTTGGCCGATCCGCCGGCAGAGTCACCCTCGACCAGATAGAGCTCGCTCTTGTACGGGTCGCGCTCCTGGCAATCGGCCAGCTTGCCGGGAAGGGTGAGCCCCTCCAGGGCTGACTTGCGCTGCACCAGGTCTCGCGCCTTGCGCGCTGCCTCGCGGGCCCGCGCCGCCGTGATGCACTTCTCGATGATGCGTCGGGCATCGCCGGGGTTCTCCTCCAGAAACGCCGTCAGCTGCTCGTTGACAGTGGTCTCCGTCTGAGACCGAATCTCCGGATTCGACAGCTTGACCTTGGTCTGGGCCTCGAACTGAGGCTCCATCAGCTTCACGCTGATAATCGCGGTCAGGCCCTCGCGGACGTCATCCGATGTCAGGTTTGCGTCCTGCTCTTTCAGCATCCCCATCTTGCGGGCATAGGCGTTCACGGTCCGCGTGAGAGCCGCCCGGAAACCGGAGAGGTGAGTGCCGCCGTCGGTCGTGTTGATGGCATTGGCGAAGCAGAAAATGGTCTCGGTGAAGTCGTCTGTGTACTGCAGCGCCACCTCGATGCTGGACTCGTCAAAGTCACGGCTGAGGTAAATCGGCTTGGGATGCAGAACGGTCTTGTTGCGGTCCAGATGGCGCACGAAGGAGGAAATGCCTCCCTCGAAATAGAAGCTGCACTCGCGCCCGGTCGACTCCTCGAAGAGCCGAATCTTGAGGCCGCGGTTGAGGTACGCCATCTCGCGGAAGCGCTGCATGAGGAGATCAAAGTCAAAGGCCACGACGGGGAAGATCTTGGAGTCGGGCACGAACGTCGTTTGCGTCCCGGTGCCCTGCACCTTCTTGCCCACGACCTCGACGTCGGTAGTCGGCCGGCCCTCCGCGTATTCCTGGCGGTACACCTTGCCGTTGCGCTTGACCTGCACCTGAATCCACTCGGAGAGAGCGCAGACAACGGACACGCCCACGCCATGGAGACCGCCCGAAACCTTGTAGCCCCCCTTGTCGAATTTGCCTCCGGCATGCAGCCGGGTCATGACTACCTCGAGCGTGGAGCGGCCCACCTTGGGGTGCGTCTCCACAGGAATGCCGCGGCCGTTGTCCTCGACCGTGACCTTGCCGTCGGCGTGGAGCGTGACCAGAATCGTGTCACATGCTCCCTGCAGCGCCTCGTCGACGCTGTTATCTACAACCTCATGGATGAGCTGATGCAGCCCGCGCTGGTCGGTGCCGCCGATATACATTCCGGGTCTGCGGCGCACACCCTCCAGACCCTCCAAGACCTGAATGTCCTCGGCACCGTACGATAGTGTTGGCTGCTGCATACATTTCCTTCCATCAGCCGGGAGCGGATCCCGGACAAGCGAAATCTCATGATCATGGCCGACATATCTTGCGCGCCCCGAACCGTCTGTTCCGAGCATCGCGCACCCTGGACGTCTGTCCCATCGACCGCCCTCAAGTATACCAGATTCCGCGTCCCCTCGCGGGATTTCTCGCCTCACGCCACGTCCGAAGCGAACCGGATGGCGCGCAGTTGGCTCGATTGTCAACCACTGTGAAACGGTCCGTTCTGGTCCTCATCGCGGTTCCGTTGCTCGGCGTGGGCGTCCTCGTTGGTATTCTTGCCTCACCCCGGGTTATTGAGGCGCTGCTGGTAAAGGTCAACCCACCCACGGACGGGGGCTGAGCCTGGTCGGGGTGCCCGGATTCGAACCGGGGACCTCCTGCTCCCAAAGCAGGCGCGCTACCAGGCTGCGCTACACCCCGCAAAGATGCCGGCCATCCGACCGGCTCTCCATTCTACGGGCTACCTCGACAGACTGCCAGAGGACCACGTAAGCTTACGCGTCATACGCACTCCAGATGCTCGGAGCCCCAATCATAATGAACGCCACGACGTTCGCACGGCGATTCGGCGCACTTTCGGCGGCGCTCGCTGGATTGATGAATATCACCTCGGCGCTCTATCCGGGCGTCCCGTCGCGCATGGAGATTCTCAAAGACCTGCTGCCGTTGTCGGTGCTCCGGCTCAGCAACACCGCTACCGTGCTCATTGGTTTCGCACTGATTCTGCTCGCCGACGGACTGCGCAAGCGGCGCGAACGGGCCATGCATCTCACGGTGGCCCTCCTGACCGTCTCCGTCATCCTGAACTTGACCAAGGGGCTCGATTTCGAAGAGGCGACCGTCTCGCTCGTGCTGGGAACCGTACTGCTCGCGGGGCGCCGCGGATTCGATGTGCGCAGCCGTTCAATCGTCCCGCGGCGCGGCATGCATCAGATCCTGGTACTGGCCGCCCTCTACGTCTGTTACATCCTGGCCGGCTTCCTGATCTTGCGCCATGCTGTGCTGCCTGCTCCATCCATCGCCACGGCACTGCAAGAGCCCTTTCGGCTGATCGCCGGTTCCTCGCAGATCCACTACCTGACGCCCCACGCACGGTGGTTCGCGCGGTCGCTCGTCGCCCTGGGCAGCCTCGGCATCCTTTTCGCGCTTGCGCAGCTCTTTCGGCCCCTGCTCCCGGCGCGGACATCCAGCTCCGACGATCTGCGTCGTGCCCGGGACCTCGTACGCCGGTACGGAACCGACACTCTCTCCTACTTCGCCCTCCAGGACGGCCGTAGCTATTTCTTCGACGCCAGCGGTGAAGCGATGTTGTCATATCGACTGTGGGGCACGGTAGCCGTTGTCGGGGGTGACCCGATCGGACCCACTGATCGGTGGGAACCACTGCTTCGCGCCTTCCTGGAGTTCGGTGCCGCACACGGGATGGACCCGTGCTTCGTCGGCGTGAGCGCAGCGACCGCGACCGTCTTCGACGTCCTGGGCTTGAGGCTGCTCAAGATCGGCGAGGACGCGGTGATCCGGCTGCCGGGCTTCGACGAGTCGGCCCTGAAGCGAAAGGTCCGGAGGGCAGGGCGGCACGCAGAGTCGCTGGGGATCGAGGCGCGATGCTATCGCTCCGGCGAGCTCCCGGAAGCGGTCCAACGCCAGATCGAGCAGGTGTCACGGCAATGGGTCGAGGCCAAGGGCGGGACGGAGCAAGGGTTCTCGATGACGCTCGGCCGGCTGCCTCGGGAGACCGACGGCGACTGCGAGGTGGTGGTGGCGATGCAAGGCGGTCACGTTTGGGGCTACCTGAGCCTCGTGCCCGTGGCGGGCGGAACATCCTGGTCGCTGGACGCCATGCGCCGCCGCCGGGACAGCCCCAACGGACTGACCGAGTTCCTGGTCCTCCGCGCCGCGGCCATGTACCGAGACCGCGACTGCCGCACGCTGAGCCTGAATTTCGCCGCGTTGGCCGATACCCAGGGAGAGCTGGAATCGCGGGTGCTGAGCGGCACGAGACGCTTCCTGTGGGAGAACCTTTCCTCCGTCTACCAGCTGAAGTCGCTCTATCAGTTCAACAGCAAGTTCAATCCGGACTGGCAGAGCCGATATCTGGCCTACAACGAGGTCCTGAAGATCCCCAAACTGGCGGTGGCGGTGGCGCAGTGTGAAGCGCCGATTCAGGGCATCGCGCCCAACCCATGGTCACGCAAAGCGCCGTAAAACCAGCCTCTCGTTATCCGTCGACACCTGGTCCAGAGGTCGTGGCCGAGCCGCTGCGCCCCTCGGCAAACGCGTGCGAGACACCCGCTGGCTCGTCTCGCTGAAGTGACGCTGCCGCCGGCGCCCGGGCCACCTCAGGTTTCGGCGCCGCCGGCACGATCCAGCTTCGGATTTCCTCGTATAGCAGATAGAAGAACAGTCCCACACCGGCGTAGCAGATAAGGATCCAGAGGTTATAGATGTTCGGGAAGGTGTTGATCCACAGCAGCGTGGCGTGGTGGAACCAGTCGTTCTCCGAGAGCCAGTTCGTCGGCGGAATGTCAAGCAGAAATCGGTGATCACCGGTGACGTGCGGTCCATAATTGGTCAGTGTGGCCTCCCATCCCTTGTAGATGGACATGCCACAAAGCAGGGCGGCGAACAAACCAAGCACAACCTTGAGTGCCCGGTTCCGCAGGGCGAGAATATTGCGCCAGAGATAGGCAAGACCGATCGTCAGGAATGGGAGCATGGGCGTGAAGTAGCGCCCGTCGAATAGGTTCGCCGAGAAGAAGCACACCAACTTCGACATGGCAATGAGCACGACGGCGGCGATGGCAAGTCCGAGGACCGCCTGCCTTCTGCGCTCGCGGAAGAAGAAGTAGAGACCGGCGACAGCACCGAAGAAATACGGGGACTGGATAAACAGACCCTGGTAGTTGTCCTTGAGCGCCCAGTTCGCGCTCTGCTGCACGAAGATGGCCGGATTGTTTCTTAGAACCGGGGACAGTGCGTCGTAGGGAATCGGGCCGTGACTGAACAGGTTCAGGGCGATGCTGGGCCAGAGCGGCGTTGAGAACAGGTTCCCATAGGTTTCCCATCTGTACGCTGCCCGCGATTCATAGAGATTGATGAAGAGGTGGTGAAAGGAAATGAGATTGTACGCGGCCAGCACGGAAAGGCCGCCGCCCATGCCTACAACCACGATCCCCATGGCTCGTCGCCGGAGTGCGAGCGGCGCCGGTGCGGTCGCGATACTGACCAGAAACCAACCCAGATAGATGGGCACGATGAAAATCGCCGTGCTCTCGGTGACGACCGTGTAGCCCAGCAAGACGCCGATGAGAAGCAGCTTGTATGGCCGCACTGCCGTGGGACGGAACGTGATGGCGAGGTAGAAGAGGAGCGTCAGCAACAGGATGTACAGGGGCATCCGTTGATAGGAAATGCTGTACCGCCACAGAAGTGTGCCGAGGCCAAGGGACACCGCGGCGATGAGGCTGGCCGTCCGGCTCTGGGTCAGAGTAAAACAGATCAAATAGAAAAGCACGATCACGAGCGCCCCACAGAGGGCGGGATAGAACATCGACAGCGCTTCGGTCGGGCTGTCGCTGGTCAGTCCCTGGTGCTGCCAGTTGTAGGGGGCGGTGGCGAGACGGTGGAATCCGAGAGCCAGAATGTAGAAGGGCGCGCCGAGTAGCGACAGCCCGGGCGATCGCATGGCATAGACGCGACCATCCACCTGAGCGTAGTCGGGGTTGATCCACTGCGGGTACGCGCCGATATCGGTCGTTCGCCGCTCAACAATCGCGCGAGTGAGCGCGTAGTCGGGCCCGTCCTGGCTGTTCGAGATTCCGACGGTACTGGAAAAATAGACGGCCGAAAAGACGACCAGCAATGCCCACGGGATGAATTTCGGATCCCGGATCACTGTCTTGATCGTGCCGAGGCGGGGTGAAAACAGAGCAGAAATTGAAGTCACGAAATGTCTGAGTCGGAGTTGTAGCAGCGCTCGGTTTACTGTACTATTCGCCCCTGGTAATCCGTCGACCGTGTCCAGGATTCAGCTGTACGGCCGTTCCTCCGGGCGGCTGCTTCGGGACGCCAGGCTGAGCACCAGAGTTTCCCCATGCCGCGCCAGCAACAGCAGTCCCACCACGGTCACGGGCACGAAATTGATGAAGTGCGCCGCCAGGGCGGCCGCGACCGCGGGGCCGTGCCGGACGTCGTACAGACTGAGGGTGAGCACCATCAGGTAATCAAAGACGCCCAGATACCCCGGTGAACTGGGCACTGCCATCCCCAGGAACAGCACGCCGGTCAGAAGGAACCCGGCACTCAGCGGAACGTCGAGATGAAACGCGCGCACCAACAGCCAGAACAGGACGGAATTCGATACCCAGATGATGACGGTGTAGGCCAGATAGAGTGATAGCGCCCCCGGATCACGCAGCGCCCGCACCCCGGTTAGCGCCTGCCCCAGCATCTCAACCACTACCCGCAAGGGCGTTTCTCGGAAGCGCGCAATAATCCGCTGCGCCCATCCTGCTTCGGGTGCAGACATGAGGGCCACGACCACCAGTGCCGCCAGCCCGGCAACCATGAGCCCACCCACGACGATGGTGGGAGCGACGAGCGCGCGCGGAAAGGCCACGGTGGGGGCAAAGACAACCAGGATGAGGAGCACGGCGACTCCATCCGTGATCCGCTCCACCGCGATCGTTCCCAGCGCTCGGGCCATTCCCACTCGCGACCGATCCCGCACCCAATACGCGGTAACGACTTCACCCAGACGCAAGGGCAGGACGGTGTTCACTCCGTAGCCGACGCTGATGGCCCCAAAGAGGGTCCACCAGGTAGGAGAATCCTGTCCAAACAGCAATCCCCAGCGCGTAACTTTGATTCCGAAGGTGAGGAGAAACGGGACAAGCGCGATAAGCAGGTAGGTGTAGTCAACGTGGGCAAAGGCGCTCGCGAGAACGTCGCCGCTGACGGTCCGGAGCAGCAGGACCAGAAGACCGACACCAAGGACAAGTCCGGCTACCAGGGCGAGGGCTCTCGCGAGGGGGCCGGTCAGGTTGGTCTCCTTCAGTGGCAAGTGAGGTCGCGACGACGATTACGCGCCGGACGTTGCAGTGTCGGGCGGATCGCGACCCGGGCAAGTCTACCCTCTCACCCGTGCCCTACACTGTCCTCGAAATGCCTCGACTCTCACGGCGTGCGGGGATCGTCTCGCTGCTGCTCCTGCTCACCGCCTTCACCGTGCCGCTGATCGCGCCGGTGCGTGCCTCCAGTCTCCATCTGCCGGCCGCGATCGGTATTGTGCTCATCGGCGCTGCACTGGCGATGTTGGTTCTCTTCGCCGGACCCGACAACGGGAGCGAGCCGGATCCGCGGGAGCCCGAGGAGTCCCTGGACGGCTAGAGAGGCCTTGCTATAATCCGTGCGCCAGCCGCCGCGGATTGCGGCGGCTGCATCGTATCTATGAGCACTTCCACACGGCCTCGCCTCCTGCTCGTCTCCGACTACTACTACCCGCACTGGACTGGAATCTCAAAGTCCGTCCACCGCCTGGTCGGCGCGCTCAGTGACCGATTCCACATCACTGTTCTTGCCGTGGATCACGGCCCCGGCCTCCCCAGGGAAGAGCGCGACGGTACCAGCACCATCTTCCGCGCCGCCCCTACCGTCACGTTGAGTCGGGGATTCGTGTCCGTCCCGCTTCTGGCCCGCTTTCTCTTGCGGGTGAGAGAAAGCGACGTGGTCCTGGTGAATTCACCCAGCGCCCACATCCTTCCTATCGCCGTGCTGACCAAACTGTTTCGGAAGCGGCTGGTGATCTTCCATCAGGGCGACCTGATCCTGCCCTCCGGCCGGGTGAATCGCCTCATCGAGCGCGTGTTCGACATATCCAGCTACATCTCGCTGAGTCTCGCCGACCGGGTCGCAACCTACACCCAGGACTACGCGCGCAATTCCCGGGTACTCCGTCCCTTTCTGCGCAAATTCCAGCCGGTGGTCATGCCGCTTCCGCCATCAGGACCTGCCAACGCCGATGGACAGGCCACCCGCGCCCGGGTCCCTGCCGATAGCGAGGTGCTCTTCGGCTTTGCCGGGCGTTTTGTCGAGGAGAAGGGGTTCGATATCCTCTTCGATGCTATCCCGCTGGTCATGCAGGAGATCCCAGGTGCCCATTTTGTCTTCGCCGGCGAGACAAACATGGCCTACGAAGATTTCTTCGGACGTAGCCGCGAGCGTCTGGAGCGGGTCCGGGAGCACATTACCTTTCTGGGATTGCTCGACGAGAACGCCATGGCGGACTTTTACACCGCCATCGACTTCATCGTCATTCCCTCGCGCTCGGACTGTTTCAATCTGGTTCAAGCGGAAGCGATGCAGCGTGGAAAGCCGTCCATCGTAGCCGATATTCCCGGCGCGCGGGCCATGGTCCAGCTGACGGGGTTCGGGCGTACGTTTGAGAAGGAGAACCCGCGAGCACTGGCGCACCAGCTGATCGAGGCTGCGCGGGAACGCGACCAATTTGCCGACAAGTACATGAACGTGGTGAACTTCCTGGATGACGCTAGAAACACCGAGCAAGCTGCGCGATTTATTAGCGGCTGAAGTAGACCCGGCCTTTGCGCTTCGCGCCGGGCTCATCATCGACGCACTCGAGGAGAAACGCCCGGCGCGAGTCCTCGACGTCGGGTGTGGCCGCGGCTTCTATCTCCACGTCCTGACCCAGCTCGAGTTCGTGGAAGACATTCAAGGGGTGGACGTCAACCAGACCTATCTGGAGCTGGCACGGCGGTCCACAGCCGATCCCCGGGTTCATGTCCAGGAAGCCGTCATCGAAGCGCTCCCGTTTGCAGACGGCGCCTTTGACTTCGCCATCTGCTCCGAGGTGCTGGAGCACCTGGCAGACGACTCCGCCGGCCTGCGCGAGCTGCACCGGGTCCTGCGCCCGGGCGGCACCCTGATGGTGAGCGTCCCCGACCGCGACTTTCCCTTTCTTTGGGACCCCATCAACTGGGTCCTGATGCACGCCTTCGGCAGCCACGTGCCCAAAGACATCTGGTGGCTGGCCGGGATCTGGGCCGATCACGAGCGGCTCTATACCCCCGGCGGGCTGAAACAGGCGGCTGAGCGGGCCGGATTCAGGGTCGAAAAGCTTCGCTCGGTGGTTTCGCACTGCCTCCCCTTCTCGCACTTCCTGCTGTATGGGATCGGCAAGAATCTGGTGGAGCGGCTCGGCGCCTCGCAATTCGATCGCTTCAACTACGACCGGGGCAGTCTCTCGAAACTGGCCGCCGCGGCCTTCCGCTGGCCCACCCGGTTCGACCGCGCCGCGCCTGACGCTCCCGCCGTGGATATCGTCGCGCAGCTGACTCGGATCGAGGAGTAGGCGGTATGCGACCGGCGTCAGCGGCACGGCTCCCGGGACTACGCAGTTTGTTTCAGCAGCAGCCGGCACCGGAGATCGAGGAGCCGGCGGCAGTGCCGGTACAGGACCGTGCAGACAGGCAGAGCAGGGTGCGGACGCTGCCGTTGGGCATCACACCCGGCTTCGTCCTCGTCCTCCTGGTTGGCGCCGTGATGCGGCTGGTGGATCTGACGTGGGATCAGAACACCCACATCCATCCGGACGAGCGGTTCCTCACCATGCTCGGCACCGGGGTCCGGCTCCCTGGGTCGATCTGGCAGTATTTCGATCCCGCCAACTCACCGCTCAGCCCTTACAACACCTCATCCTACGGGTCCATGGTCTACGGCATGCTGCCGGTCACGGTCAACAAGGTTCTGGCGGTCTGGCTCGGCAATGACAACTTCGGAATGTTCGTGATCCAGGGCCGCGGGCTCTCCGCGCTGGCCGATCTCGGCACGCTGTTCTTCGTCTATCTGATCGCCCGGCGTTTTGCAGAGCGTGGTCTGGTTCCGGCCAGTGTCGCCTTGCTGTCCCCGGCCTTTTATGCCGTCGCCGTCCTGCCCATCCAGATTGCCCACTTCTTCACGGTCGACAGCTTCCTCAACCTCTTTGCCTGGGGCGCCGTGTATTTTGCTCTGCGCTACTCCTTCGGGAGCACCTGGATCTCGCTGGCACTCAGCGGCCTCTTCCTGGGCCTGTCCGTGGCCTCCAAGGTGACGGGTATCTACATCGTGCCGGTCGTGGTGTTTCTCATCATCTCCCGGCCGGTCGTCGAAACTGCCGATCCCGTGGCGGTTCTCAACTGGCTGCGGCACGCAGGGAGGAACTGGAGGGAGAGTGAGCGGGCGGCGGAGGACGCCGTTTATGGGCTCATCGTGCTCAGCCTGGCCGCATACATCGGGGTCCGTCTCGGAGCCCCGTATTACTTCCAGAGCGCCAATCCCCTTGACCCTCGCCTTGGACATGCCTTCCTGTCCAATCTGCAGTCGCTCAACGCCTACAACTCTCCCGATGTCTGGTACCCACCGGGCGTGCAGTGGATTCACAAGCCCCCCGTCACGTTCGCGCTGGTGAACCTGGCCGTGTTCGGAGTGGGAGTGCCGTTCTTTCTGGCGGCGGTCGCGGGCTCGTACATCACCGTCGCGCGCCTGGTCCGAACCCCGCTGATCATCGTGCTGCTCTGGACCATTGCCCTTTTCCTCTACCTATCCATCGAGTACGTCAAGACGATGCGCTACTTCATCCTCCTGTACCCGGCGCTCGCTCTCTTCGCCGGCATCGGTCTGGCCGGCCTGCTTGCCGTCGTCCGCGGCTATTTCAGACCTATTCTGGCTCTAGCCCTGATCGTCTGGCCTCTGGCGTTCATGTCGATCTACACCACGGATCTATCGCGTTACACAGCGTCCCAGTGGATATACCGGAACATACCCAGTGGGAGCGTCATTGTGAACGAGGAGTGGGACGACCCGCTGCCGCTGCAGCTGCCCGACACCAACGGCAAGACCTTTTCCCAGTCGCTTCCGCCGCCCCGGAATCCCGCGGTACGCGCGCTCCTCAACCAGGAGGGCTACATCAAGGACGGCCAGGTATCGCTCACCCTGCCCGATTTCCACTACGACACCCGGCCGAAATGGGCAGAGATGCACTACGTCCTGAACCACGGCAACTATCTGGTACTTTCATCGAATCGAGGCTGGGGAAGCATGCCGACGGATCCCGGCCAGTACCCGAAGCAGACGGAGTTCTACAAAAACCTGTTCGCGGGCAAAACCTCGTACCGCGAAGTGGCTCGCTTCACCTCCTTTCCCTCATTGCGCTACCTCGGCATCCCCATCGACTTCCCGGACCAATGGGCGGAAGAGGCCTTTACCGTCTACGACCATCCGGAGGTCATCGTCTTTGAGCGCGTGCGGTGAGCGCCCGCCTGTCTGAGCCGGCCCGGAACTCGGACGTAAAGACCACCGGGGAGCAGACTGCCCACTGGTGGCGTCATCCGGCGGTCATCCTGGCTGCGATCACCGTGGCCGGATTGATCATCCGGCTCTTCCGGCTGGATAGCCTGCCCGCTGAGATGTGGGGCGACGTCTCCGCCCATGAATACCTCGCGAACAAGGTCATGACCGGAGACTTTTACTTTGACTACGAGTTCGGGGGGGACGGGCCCCTGTTCTCCTATATCGCCGCAGCGGTCGGGAAGGTGACCGGTCTCTCTTTCTTCAGTCTCAAGCTGACGGGCGCGCTGATCGGCACCCTCCTGATCGTGGCCATCTACTTCTACGCCGAGACACTCTTTCACAGCAGGAGAATCGGGTATATCGCGGCCTTTCTCACTGCCGTCTCCTTCTGGACCATCGTCATGTCCCGGCAGGCCAAACCCTACATCCTGGTTCCGGTCTTTGTGGCCGCCGCGCTCACGCTGGCACTTCGCCGCCAGCGCATTCTGACCGGAATGGTCGTCGGACTTGGCATGTACGCGCAGGCGGCGTTCTGGGGCATGCCGATACTCCTCCTCTTCATGCCGCTCGCACTTCCCGTGGCCGCCGTCGTCGCGCTCCCGTTCTTGATCACATTTGCTCAGAACCCGAGCTCGATGATGGGATCAAGCTCATATCTGGGCAGCAAGATTCATGTCGCCTCGTCGCCGGTCGACCTGGCGCTGCGCGTTCTCGACAACCTCGGGAAAAACGCCCTCTCTTTCAATTTCTCCGGCGATACCACCTTTCGCCAGAACATCAGCGGCAATCCCCATCTCGACGTCATCAGCGGGGTCCTCTTTGTCATCGGCTTGCTGCTACTGATGGTCCACACCATTCGCACCCGGGACCGGCGGATGGCGATCTGGTTCCTCCTGCCTTTCCTCGTTCTTCAGATTCCGCTGCTCGCCGATCAGGTTCCCTCGGACACTCCCAACATCGGCCGCCTGACCTGCCTTCTGCCCATGACCATCGCCGCCATTGCCTTCGCGGTCGACTGGCTCACCGTCCAGCTCTGCCGGCTCCTGAATGGTCGCGTCTCCAGGAGCGGGCTGGTGGCGGGAGGCGTGACCGGAATCGTGCTGGCCGGGATCACCGTCATTAACCTCACGAATTACTTCGAGGTCTATCCCCGGGGCCTGCCCAATAACAACACGCCGTTCGACCTGGTCATCGCCCGGGACATGGATCGTGCTCCTCCACACACGACCTCGATTCTCCTGGGCTGCTGTTGGGGCGACTACACCCAGCCCGAGCCTCAGTCGGTCCTGTACCGCACGGCGACGGGGCACGAGCCGTCGATTGCCTCGTCCATGGCCACTGTCAGGCACGACATCCGCAGTCTCGCTCCGGGCACCCGCGTGGCGCTCTACATGGATCCGTCGCGTCGGGTACCTCACGATCTGGCACTTCGCCAGTCCACTGAGAAAGTCTTGAGGGCGAACGGCTGGCAGGTTGCACGGGTGATAACGGGCGTGTACGGGGGCCCCGGCGGCGGCTCGGCCGGGACCGGCTAGACTCTCCCCGGCTCCACCTGCGTACAATTCGCGGTGGTCACCAAAATCCCAGGTCATGTTGCTCTGTGGAGCTAACCGTCCTCGGCGCAAGCCCCGCCCTGCCCAACCCAGGGGGAGCGTCGGCCGGGTATCTGCTGCAGCAAGGCGGCACGTCCCTGCTGGTGGACTGCGGGCATGGAGTCGTCAGCGTTCTGCGAACGGTGATCGACGTCCGGGATCTCTCGGCGGTGATTATCAGCCACATGCACCCCGACCATTACTTCGATCTGGTACCGCTTGCGTATGCCTACTTCTTCGATCAACTGCCGCCGGTGCCGCTCCACCTGCCACCTGACGGGCTGCCGGTGCTGCAAGCGGTGGAAAGGGCCGTGGGCCTTGACGAAGGCTTCTTTGCGAGGATCTTTGATGTCCGGCCGTACCAGCCCGAGCACCCGCTCACGATCGGGCCACTGACTGTCCGCTTCGCACCCACCAAACACTTTGTTCCGGCCTACGCCATGCGGTTTCACAACGGGACCGGCAGAGAGTTGGTCTACACCAGCGATACGGCGTACTCGCAGGCCGTCGTTGACCTCGCCCAGGGCGCCTCGGTTGGCGTGTTCGAATCAGCGGTCCTGCGCTACCAGCGGGACGCGGAGCGGCAGGGTCACCTGGATGCGCGCACGGCGGGCGCCATGGCTCGCCAGGCCGATGTGGGCATGCTGGTGGTCACTCACTACCCGTCGGCAGATGCCGACAGCGTGGCGCGGGAAGCCGGAGACGCCTTCGGCAAGCCGGTCATCCTCGCCCGCGAGGGCGAGCGGATCACGGTCTGACGATCAGAAGCTCGTCGACGGAGTAGATCGCGCCGAAGGTATAGCCGGCAGCTTCGATTGCTTCCCTGGCGCCCTGCTTGCGATCGATCAACCCCCATACGGCCAGGACACTGCCACCTTCGCCGCGGATGGCCCGCGCGGCCTCCAGCGCAGAGGCGCCGGTGGTCATGGTGTCTTCCACCACCACCACGCGCATATCCTGGCGCCATGGTCCCTCGATCCGCCGCGCCGCGCCATGGCCCTTGACGGCCTTTCGCACAATGAGGCCGTCAACAGGGTGACCCCGCTGCCCGGAGACCGTTGCAACCGCACTGACAATAGGGTCGGCGCCTACCGTCAGACCGGCCACCGCATCCACCGGTAGATCTTGAATCTCGCGCAGAAAGATGAGACCGACCAGTGGCGCCGCTGCGGCCGAAAGCGTGACGCGGCGCGCGTCAAGATAGTACGGCGACCGTTGCCCGGACGAGAGGACAAAGTCTCCGTGCAGGACAGCGTCGCGTCGAAGGATCTGCAGGAGCGCTCCGCGCGGATCACGGTCCATCCGTCCCGCCCGTCCGCTCGCGCATGAGTCGATCCGCCCGGCGCAAGTCCTCGGCGATCGACCGTGACTGCCGATCGAGCGCGGAAAAGAGATCCTCAGGCTCGTCGACCTGCTCATCCTCCAGTCGCTCCAGAATGACTTCCGCCATCTGGCGCAGCCGCTCCCGGACCTCGGCAGGCGAGCGTCCAGCCAGCATGCGAAGATCCTCGGCGCCGGACTGCAGCTCGGCGAGGGCCCGGCGGAGATTTTCATCCATGCCATCAGTATCGCAGGGTTTCGTCGCGGCATGGATGGCGGTGTACCTTGATTCGTTATTTGCGGGCTCGGAGGGGACGTGATGGGATTGCTGGACGGAAAGAACGCACTGATCTGGGGAGTAGCGAACCGCCGCAGCATCGGCTGGGGCGCGGCACGCGCACTGGCGCGGGAAGGGGCCCGCATAGCGCTGACCTATGAGAGCGAGCGCGTGGAAAAGATGGTGCGCGACTGCGCTGACCAGGTACCCGGGACGACCATGATCCAGGCCGACGTTACCGATGACGCCCAGATCCAGGCCGTGTACGACGAGCTGAAGGCGGCGTGGGATCGAGTTGACGTGGTGGTTCACAGCATCGCTTACGCGCCTCGGGAGGATATGGAGGGCCGGTTCGCCGACACTTCTCGAAACGGCTTCCTGACAGCACTCGGCATCAGCGCCTATTCCCTGGTCCCCATCACGCGCTACGCGGTTCCGCTGATGCCGGACGGCGGAAGTGTCATGACCATGACCTACATCGCCAGCGACCGCGTCTTTCCCAATTACAACGTCATGGGTGTGGCCAAAGCCGCCCTCGAAGCATCGGTCCGCTATCTAGCAGCGGATCTCGGTCCGCAGGGCGTGCGGGTGAACGCGATTTCTCCGGGCCCGATCTCAACGCTCGCCGCCCGCGGCGTTCCCGGTTTTACGGGATTTGCCAAGGCATCCACCGAGCGCTCTCCCCTCCGTCAGTCCACCGACATCGATCAGGTGGGCGACACGGCGGTCTTTCTCGCCAGCAATCTGAGCAGAGGCGTAACGGGTGATGTACTATTCGTGGATCAAGGCTATCACGTGTTAGGGTTTTAGAAGCGGCAGAGATTTTGGACGATCGCGAGACCCAGGCTGCAACGCGATTTGAGCAGCGCCTCAGTGCGCTCCGCTCGGATCTCAACACGCTCGGCGGCGATCGCCTGATTCGGGACGTATTGGTCAGCGCCAGGCGCGTGGAGAATGCGCTGGCCGAAACTCGTTCTCTGCTCGAGGGGAACATGAACGTGTTGTTCGGAGACGAGACCACCGATGTGCGCCAGCAGCTCACGACGTGGCTCGAACACGCGCGGGAGCAGGTACGGCGTGGGCTGGCAGAAGAACACGACGTCGATGCCATCCGCCAGCGACTTACCATGGCTGTTGCCCTGACCGACATGGTGGTCCAGCGCATGCGCGAAAAGATGGATGTCCTCCGCAGCAAGCATCTCTTGTAGTTACGGACGCGGGAACGAAATTGACGCGACTGTCCCCACGCCGGACTCGCTGGTGACGCGCAGTTCCCCGCCGTGCTGCACGGCGATGCGGGAGACGATGGAAAGCCCAAGGCCGGCTCCCCCGAGAGACCGGGACCGCGCTTTGTCCACGCGATAGAAGCGCTTCCCCAGGTGGGCCAGGTGCTCGCCGGCAATGCCTTCGCCGGTGTCGCGCACGCGAAACTCCACCGTGGCATCATCGGCCCGCACCTCAAGCATCACCGTTCCTCCGGCTCGGGTGTACTTGAGCGCGTTGTCCACCAGGGCCAGAGCAGCCTGATGGATCAGGAGAGAGTCTCCGAGCACACACTGCTGCGTCCCCGCGTTCAGCGTGACAGTGAGGCCAAGCTCGGCAGCGCGTGCCGCCACCCGGCGGGCGATGACAGCGGCGGTCTCCGAGAGATCGACGATGTCTCGCTCCATGTGGGCCATGCCCGAGTCGAGGCGTGCCAGCTGAAGCATGCTGTCCGCCAGCCCAGACATGTGATCGACCTCGTGCACCACGTCGTCCAGGAGCTCGGCGTCTTCCTCCGGAAGTCCCTTTCGGCTCCGCAACAAGACCTCGGCGTCGGCGCGGAGCAGTGTCAGCGGCGTCCGTAGCTCATGCGAGGCGTCGGCAATGAACTCCTGCTGGCGGCGGTGGGCGGCACGCACTGGAATGAGAGACCGTCCGGCCAGGACGTATCCAGCCACGGTTGATGCGAGAAGCATGGCGACACCAAGACCCAGGAGCGTTCGCAGAAGCGCATGCAGGGACTGAAGCTCTCCGGTGACATCCGCACCCACCAGAACCACTGCCGCCGTGCCATTCGGCCCCGGGACCGCCACTGCATAGCGCTCGATGTGGAGTTTCTGAATGGTGATGGTGTCCCCTGCAGATCCCCTACGTGCGGCATCCTGCGCGATGGATCCGGAGGTGAATTTTGGAAGTGCGGCCGCGACCGGACTTGCGTCCGACAGTTGTCCATGGCCGTCGAAGCACGCCGAGAGCAACACATGCTGACCGTCCGGTCCTCGCATCCCTTCGTCGAAACCACAGGCGTCCTGAGCTCCAAGCGCTGCCGGCCCAATCATGGGTCGAGCAATGAACTGGGCCGTCTGTTCCAGACCGGTGGAAAGCGGATTCAGAACGATCCTGTCGACAGCCAGGTAGAGGACAACGCCGAAGAGGATCAGGCCGGCGGCCGTCATGGCCGCGTACCAGAGAACCATGCGGCGGCGCACGCGGGCGAGCAGGGCGCTGTCGGCGTCCCGCCACGGTTTCCGCCGGGCGGGATTGAGCGTTCGCCCGGCGGCGACCAGCCGGCCACCGATGGCGTCAATCCTGGATCTTGTAGCCCACACCACGCACTGTCCTGATCAGGGTCCGTTCGAAGCCGCGATCGATCTTGTCGCGCAGATAGTGAATATAGGTGTCGACGACATTGGATAGGGCGTCCAGATCGTAGCGCCAGACATGATCGGTGATCTGTGTGCGCGTGAGGACCTGACCCGGGTGGCGCATGAGGAACTCGAGCAGGGCAAATTCCTTCGGCGTCAGGTCGATGAGCCGGTCACCGCGACGCACTTCGTGCCGCACCTGGTCCAGCACGAGATCATCCACCCGAATTTCTTCGGACATCTCCAGGTCACGATTTCGCCGCCGCAGCAGCGCATTGACCCGGGCCAGCATCTCCTCCATGGCGAAAGGCTTGACCAGATAGTCGTCCGCCCCGGCGTTCAATCCCCGGACGCGGTCGTCCACCGTTCCCCGGGCGGTGAGCATCAGGACCGGTGTCTGCACATCGTACGTCCGCAGCTGGCGGCATACGTCGATACCGTCCATGCCCGGCAGCATCACGTCCAGAATCACCAGGTCGTAGGTGTCGGTGCCCGCCATGTGCAAGCCATCGGGGCCGGTAGCCGCCACGTCAACGGTATGCCGTTCCTCGGAGAGTACCCGGCGCAGAAGGGCACCGAGCCGCTGTTCGTCTTCAACCACCAGGATGTGCATGTCTCGTCTCTACAAACGCCCGATACCACCGGAACCCACCACACCTCCAGGGTATGGGAGCGAGATTGGAGCCACATGGGAGCGCAATTGAGGGGCGCGCGAACCGAGCTATACAATGCCAGGACTGGCTGGCGTTCCCGAGCGCGCTGCACCGGCAGCGCGCTTTTTATGCGACGTGAGGAGAAGCGACTGAGCGCACAACGATTTCGAGGTCTGCCGACGTCCCGTCCCATCCTGCTCGCCGGCCTCCTGCTTCTGGTCATGCTCGCCCTGCCGGCCGGCGTTCTGGCGGGACGCGTGCTCGGCCCGCACCAATCCACCGCCACCCACGCGGCAAACGTCTATCCCGATCGGCCGGCTGTCCCGGAGGACTCGCGCCTCATGCTGACCCCTGCCCAGTGGCGGGCCGACCAGCAGGGGCCGACCATGGACGCCATCCTCCCGCCCGACGGCATCGCCATGCAGGCGCCCATTCTCTTCTGGTGGCTCGCGCTCGAACTTTTGGGGTTTCTGGCATTCCCATTTGCCTTCCTGATGCTGGGCGGGCTTGCCGACCGCGGGTGGGTTGTAGGCAAAACCCTGGGACCGGTCGTGCTCGCCTATCTGGTCTGGATCGGGCCCGCCACCGGGATCGTTCCGTTCGATCGCACGGAAATCCTGGCGGCACTGGGAGGCTTCGCCGTGGCCGCGGTGGTTGCCTTGCTCTTGCTGCGCCGGGAGATCATCGACTTCATACGAACGAGTTGGCGGCCCATGCTGGCCGCCGAGGTTGTCTTTCTTGCCGGTTTTGCCCTCTTCCTCTGGCTGCGCGCCTGGTATCCGGACCTCGGGCATCAGTTCTCGCCGGTGACTCCCAGCAATCCCGGCGATGGGCGCATGGGTGAGAAGCAGATGGAGATGGCGTTTCTCAATGCCATCGTCCGGAGCCGCGTCTTTCCGCCGCTCGACCCATTCTTCGCCCACGGCTACATCAACTACTACTACTTCGGCTTCGTCCTGGTCGCAACGCTCTGCAAGCTCACCCAGATCACCACCGCAACCGGATTCAATCTGGCCATCGCCGGTTTCTTCGCCATGCTGGTCGGCAACGTCTTCACCGTCACCTTGACGCTCACCCGCCGCGTCTGGTCGGGCCTGGCCGCCGTTGCGTTTGTCGGCATTATCGGCAACCTGGCCGGCGCCTGGCAGGTGGTTACCGACCTCATGGCGGTGGGGGGCGCACATTCCTCCTTTCCGGTGATCGGGGGATTCATTGATACGGCGTCGGGCCTGCGCGCCGTTCTTGTCGACCACGCGCAGCTGAACGCATTCGACTTCTGGGGGCCCACTCGAATCGTTCCGCCGGTGGGGCTGGACATCAGCGAGTTTCCGTACTTTACCTATCTCTTTGCCGACCTCCATCCGCACCTCATGGCCTTTCCCATGACGGCCGCGGCCCTGGCCTTTGCCGTGAGTCTGGCGGCGGCGGGTTACGCCGGGGCCGGCCGGAGAATTATCGCCTGGGCACTGGGTGCGGTTCTCTTTGGGGCCCTGCTGGCAACCAATCCCTGGGACTTTCCCACCTACCTGGTCGTGGTCGGCATCGGTGCGCTCGTCGGCGCCTTCATCCCACAGCGGCGGCTGGTTCCCGCCATCCTGGCGCGGCCAATTGGCTGGTGCCTCGCACTCGCCGCCGGTGGCTTCCTGCTTTTCTACCCGTTCGAGCACAGCTACAAGACGGTTTTCAATACGGGAATCGGTCTTACCCGAGACATGATCGATCCGATCTGCAAGGGGAGTGCGTCCTCCTGCACCGGCGATGCCTACGACACCCTGGTGACGCCGCTGGGAGTCTACCTCGAGCATTTCGGCCTCTTCCTTTTTCTCTTGCTCTCGCTCCTCTTCCTCATGCTCGCCCGAGCCGGCGGCCGTGAGCGCGTCCATCGCTGGTTGCTCCGGATGCAGTTCGCGTATTACTACCGCGATCGCTACGGTCGCGTGCGCCGCGCAGCGCGCCTGGTCCGGCGCATGCGGGCTCGACCCAGAGCTGTCGTTGACCCTTCAACCGCGGTTGGAACCTTGATTGTCGCCGGAGGACTTGTCCTGACGCACCTCTATCTGCTCGCCTTCCTGGCAGCGGTCATCGGTCTGGTTCTGGTGCTGCTGCGGCGAACACTGTCCCGCCTTTCCACCACGGATCTCTTCGTGCTGGTCCTGTCGCTGGTCCCACTCGGGCTATCGCTGCTCACGCAGATGTTTTATGTCAAGGACTTTCTCGGCGGCGGCAACACCTTCCGCATGAACACCATCTTCAAGTTCTACAACCAGGCGTGGGTCCTCTTCGCGGTCATCGGCGCCTACGCCCTGTGGTACGTGATTTGTCGGCTCTTGCCCCCGCGGCCCTTCGTGGAACCGGCGGTTGAGGAGGGTAAAACGGCTCCCCCTCCGCGCAATTCACCGGTGGCGGCCCTGGGCCGGTTTGTCGATCAGCACCTCCTCTGGTCGAGCGCGCTGGCGGTTCTCCTCGTCGCGTCCCTGGTCTATACCTACGCCGGAACCATCTCGCGCGAGACCTACCGGTCGGCCTGGTTGCCGGAGGATTCCATACCACTCACGCTCGACGGCATGGCATTTATCAAGATTGCGTATCCCGGAGATTACGCCGGCATCTCGTGGCTGAACGGGCACGTCGTCGGTGCTCCGGTCATCGCCGAAGCGGCCGACGGGTACTACCAGTGGCCGTCCCGCGTCAGCATGTTTACCGGCCTTCCCGACCTCATCAATGGAAATCACGAATCAGATGCGGAGCAGCGGTACCCCGACGAAGTCGATCCCACCGGACTGTGCTCCGGCGCCGCACATCCCGGCCGTTGCGCGGCGGCAGCCCATTCCCGAGATGACGATCTCAAGCGGCTCTACGAATCGACGGACATCGCGGACAAGGAGTCCGTAATCCACGCCTACGGCATCAGGTACATCTATGTCGGCTTCTCGGAGCGTCAACAATTCCCTCAGTCCGGACTTGACGCCTTCCAACAGATGGTAGGTCGCGGGTTACAGGTCGCATTTCGGCACGGCAACACGATCATTTACCGGGTGACAGCCGCATGATCGATGCGTTGCGCTGGCTGATCGTCTTCGAGATCCTGAGCCTCATCTTTCTGCCGCTGACCTTCACCGTGCTGGGCCGGCTTCGAGACGGCGGTTATCCCTTCTCCAAGGTGCTGGCACTGCTCCTGGTGACCTATGTGACGTGGCTCATCGGGAGCTTTGTTCCGGTGGCACGTTCGCCTGTTCTGCCGGTGCTGGCCGCACTTGTAGGGCTGATCTCCTGGTGGCTGTGGCGCCCGGCGACGATACAGCGTCTCCGTGCCTCCTGGCGTCTGCTGGCGCTGGAAGAGGCCATCTTCCTGGCCGCCTTCGTCGCCTGGGCGCTCCTGCGCGTCCACGTCTTCGGCACCGGCGCCAACCATACCGAGCAATTCATGGACATGGCCCTCCTCAACGCCTC
>JAICWV010000023.1 GCA_025966365.1 Chloroflexota bacterium
AAGTTCCGCTTCTCCGCCAACCCCTGATCCGCCAGCACTTTGGTGATCGCGGCCGTTAGCGTCGTCTTCCCGTGGTCGATGTGGCCGATCGTTCCCACGTTCAAATGCGGCTTGTTGCGCTCGAATTTTGCCTTTGCCATTCCGTCTTGTCTCCTTGTCGATGGCAGGAAATGCCGGTCATGTGGAGCTCCAGGTCAGGATCGAACTGACGACCTCGTTCTTACCAAGAACGCGCTCTACCACTGAGCTACTGGAGCACAAAAATGGCCGCGCCGCGGCCAGTCAAAGTGTATCAACCGGTCCGAAAAGGTGTCAACGAAGGGTGGGCTGTGAGCTTTGAGAGATACGGGATGCGAGACAGGGGCTGAGTCGTATAGAGTACAGCGGCTCCGCCGATTTCGGCCGTGTCCGCGACCCTCACAACTCACAGCTCCATGGTGGAGGGGGAGGGATTCGAACCCCCGAAGCTTTGCGCAGCTGATTTACAGTCAGCCCCCTTTGGCCGCTTGGGTACCCCTCCACGCGCAGCGCGTTCAAGTATACAAGAGAGATATGCCAGCTCATTCTCCCCTCGTCGCCGCCGCTCTGGCCGTTCTTGGCCTGGTTGTCGGCAGCCTGATTGCCTATGCCGGACCGCGCTTCTCTCGCATGCGCATTCCCGAGGCGCCGGTTTCCCCGGCCGGGGTGCTGGTGCCCGTCGCCGGTCCGCTCATCTGGCGTTGGCGGCCGTTCACGACCATCGGACTGGAGATTCTGACCGCTGCCCTCTTCGCCGGACTGTATCTCCATTACGGCCCATCCGCGCGTCTGCCCATCGCCGCGGCCGCAACGGCGCTTTTGCTGCTGATTGCCTCCATCGATATCGAGCACCGGTTGGTGCTCAACTTCCTGTCGTTGCCGGGGACGATCGCCATGCTCGCCCTCTCGCCGCTCTGGCCGGGCCTGGGACTGGAAAGCGCGGCCCTGGGAGCGGTGGGCGGCCTTCTGATCTTCCTGGTCTTGCAGGTCATCGGGCGCGGGGCTCTGGGAGCCGGAGATACGAAGCTTGCCCTGCTGATCGGCGCCATGCGCGGCATGCCCGGCGTCTTGAACGCGCTCTTTTTCGGGGTCGTTCTCGGTGGAGTAGGTGCCCTGGTCTACCTGATTGTTCTCAGGCGAGGGCGCAAGGAGTACATGCCCTATGGCCCCTACCTGGCCGCGGGCGCGATCATCTCCTTCTTCTTCGTGTCCCCATAAGCGGTTAATGGACCGGCCCATCTTCGACACTGCGGAACTGCCGCTGCCTACGAACGGGTGGAGGTGAAGAGCGTCGAAACCTGCGGGCCGGCGAGGTTGTGAGTGGTGTTAGGCGCGGCCGCCGCGGAAGAGGCGGGAGCGTATTCCCTGGATCCCCTGGGCCGGCTCCGGGACCTGCTCTACTTCTTCCGGCTGGCAGAGCGTGCGGGCCAGGTCCACAATGGCACGCGCGGCCGGGGGAGGATTCTGCGCCGATGTGGCCGGCATGCCCTGATTGGCCGCAGCCATGAATATGGGTCCGGCATAGGGAATCTGGAAGAGCTTGGTCTGCAAGCTGTTTTCGATCTGGTCCTTTGACAGCCCGGCCCGGGGAATGATGCCGTTCAGGACGAAGCGCGCGCGAGACTCGGGAATGCGAACCGCGCTCAAAATGCGCTTGGTGGCCACTGCCGACTTCAACGAAGCCATGTCGGCGGCCAGCGGCACGACGATCGTGGTTGCCATCTCCAGGGCGATGAGGGTGGTTTCTGAGAACGTGGAGGCGGTGTCGACCACGATGTAGTCGAAGGCCTGCTGTGAGAGGCTCAGCGTCAAGCGCACGGTATCGGCGCGAACCATCTCGGCGTCTTCAGGCGCCATGGGTGCGGCGAGGATGTTGATGCCGCTGCGGTGCTGCACGAAGTACTGATTGAGGACCTGGGGCGTGGCATCGGCGGTCTTGGATTTGGCCCAGTCCAGGATGGTCGACGTCGGAACGATGTCGAGCAAGAGCGCGTCGTGTCCCTGCTCGAAGGAGAGATCGATCAGCGCCACGCGCGCGGATGGAGCCAGACGCTTGATGGCAACCGCCAGATTCACGGCCAGGGTGGTGGTGCCCACCCCGCCCTTCAGACTGAATACGGTGACAATCTCGCCCTGGTGGGCGCGCTGGTGCGTGGCCGGCGCCTGCGTGCCACTGTGCGTGAGCCTGCCTGCGCTGTGCCTGGTGATCAGCCCCCGGATCGCCGCGACCAGCTTCGGCGGATCTTGCGGCTTGACGAAGTACTCGTTGGCCCCGGCGCCGAATCCGGCCTCGTAATCTTCCGGCGTGGAGCGAACCGTGAGCATGATGATGGGCAGGTTTTCCCAGCCCTCCCGCTCGCGGATTTGCCGGACGAGATCGTACCCGTCCATCCCCGGGAGCAGCGCTTCGGTGAGGACGAGATCCACCGGATTGGTCCGGAGGATATCGAGCGCTTCTTCGGCCCGGAGAGCCAGGAGCACGGTGTAGCCCTGCTCTTCGAGGAGCGCGCGCATCTCCGGTCCGGAGGTGGGGCTGTCGTCAACGATCAGAATTGTTTCTTGCACGGTGGCATGTCCATTAACAGTGGTATGGGTTCGGGATTGTAGCACCCGGTTCTCGGGGCAGGGACTTAGTGGAAGAACATGAGTCTCGGCACCGCCGGTCCCAGGATGACGATGAAGAGCGCCGGGAACATGAGGAAGATCAGCGGGAACAGCATCTTGATCGGAGCCTTCCGCGCTTTTTCCTCAGCTCGCTGGCGCCGCTTGATACGAAGCTCTTCCGACTGGGACCGGAGGACCTCGGCCACACCGATACCCAGCTGGTCCGCCTGAATCATGGCGGCGACAAAGTTGGAGAGGTCTTCGACGCCGGTGCGCAGTGCCAGATCTTTAAAGGCATCGCGCCGCCCCTTGCCCGCCGCCACCTCGTTCCGGAAGCGGTCGAACTCGGAGGTAAGGGCGTTGTGCTTGCGGCTTGAAAGCGTGTTCAGGGCGCCGATAAAGCCCTGTCCAGCTTCGACGCTGATTGCCAGGATGTCGATGGCATCGGGGAGAAACTTCTGGATCTCCTCCTGGCGGCTCTTGATCTTGCGGCTGAGCCAGAGGTCGGGCAGGAAAAACCCGCCGACCACGCCGATGCCGATGAGCACGACGAATTTGATGAAGTCCACGTGGAAGATGAAGGTCATGAACAGGAAGACGGCGATGCCCAGAGCGATGGCTGCCATGCCCTTGATCCCGAGAAAATCCTGAACCGTCAGGTCATTGGGGTTGCCGGCCATGGCCAGCTTGGATTGTGCCTTTTCCACGGTTCCGACCGGTGTGAACTGACGCACTCGCAGCGCGATGCTGCGCCGGACCGGTCCCAGGATGCGCTCGCTTCGAGGCATCTGCAGCTCGAGCTCGGTGAGGGACGATGCGGGCCGCAGCTCGAACCGCTGCAGGCGGGTCAGTAGGGTTCCCTCGAGCTGGCGCACGGTGATAGCGCCGTAGAGGGCCAGGCCTCCGCCCGCCGCGATTCCAAGGATGAGAATGAGCATCATGATCTACACCTCGATGTCGGCGATGCGGTTGAGGAAGAAGAAGCCAACGGCCAGCATGACCAGGGCGCCGCCCACCATGAAGTTTCCGAGCGTCGTCGTATACAGCATGGACTCGTAGGGGCCGTCGAGCAGGTTAATGACGATGGCCACGCCAATCGGCAGGGCGGTGATGATGTACGAGGAGTAGCGCGCCTGCGCGGTCAGCGTGCGGACGTCTCGCTGAAAGCGGACGCGCCCGCGAATAGTGTTGGAGATGACCAGGAGAATCTCTGCAAGATTGCCGCCGATCTGACGCTGGACATTGATCGCTACCACCATGAGCTCGAGGTCCTCGCTGGGAATGCGCTCGACCAGATGCTCGAGGGCGACCTCGAGTGGAAGACCGAGCTTCACCTCGGCCACAACCCTCTCAAACTCTTCGCAGGCGGGCGCCGGGCCCTCGGTCGAGACCAGCTCGAAGGCCTGCATGATGCTGAAGCCGGCCTTCATACTGTTGGCCATCATCTGCGCCATGTCGGCCAGCTGTTCGAGGAAGGCCTTGCGTCGCTTCATGGATCGTCGGCGGATGTAGAGCCACGGCGCTGCTGCGCCCAGGACGCCCAGAGCCAGGAGGCCGAGGACTCCCTTGATCACGAGGCCGAGGGCCATGGCCCCAATCAGAATCGCGAAGGCCAGGGTCAGGAACTCCGCCGGGGTCATCCGAATCTGGGTCCGGTCGAGGCGCTCGTACACCGCCTGTGCCAGCCGGCCGCGTCCGACGATGCGCTCCACCTGCTTGGTGACGGCGCTGCTGGAGCGGCGAGGCCCGGCAACATCGCCCACTGACACGGTCATGGGATTGACTTCCGTCCCCGGAAGCAAGCCGAAGCGGCCCATGCGCGTATCGAGAACAGAGCCGGTGCGCGACGACCGGAGGACGTACCAGGCCACCCCGGCGACGGCAAAGACGACAATCAACAGGACAAAACTCATAGGGATTCTTTCTCGCTATGCATTCAGCAGAACGCGCCCGAAGACGCTGAGCGGCAACTTGACGCCCATCTGCTCGAACTGCTCGTAACACTTCGGCCGGACGCCCATGGCCTTGTACTGCCCTATCACCTTTCCCCCCTCGTAGCCGGTCTGCTCGAAGCGGAAGATGTCGTCAAGGATGATGGTATCGCCCTCCATCCCCTGGACTTCGCTGATGGCAGTAATTTTCCTGGTGCCGTCCTGCAGGCGCTCCTGCTGGACGATCAGGTTGATGGCCTTGGCAATCTGCTCCCGGATGGCGCGCACGGGAAGATCCATGCCCGCCATCAGCACCATGGTCTCGATGCGAGAGAGATTCTCGCGCGGGCTGTTGGCGTGGGCAGTGGTCAGGGAGCCGTCGTGGCCGGTGTTCATGGCCTGGAGCATGTCCAGCGCTTCCCCGGACCGTACCTCGCCCACGATGATCCGGTCGGGCCGCATGCGAAGGCTGTTCCGCACCAGATCGCGAATGGTTACCTCGCCCTTGTGGTCGATATTGGACGGGCGGGATTCGAGCGTCAGCACGTGCCGCTGGACCAGCTGGAGCTCGGCGGCGTCTTCGATGGTGACGATGCGGTCGTCGTCCGGAATGAAGGAGGAGAGCACGTTGAGCAGCGTTGTTTTTCCGGAGCCGGTGCCGCCGGACACGATGATGTTGAGCCGTGCTCGAACCGCCGCGGAGAGAAACTGGGCCATGTCGTCGGTCAGCGATCCGAGCCGGATGAGGTCCTCGACCGCCAGCGGCTGCCGCGGGAAGCGGCGAATGGTCAGGATCGGCCCGACCAGTGACAGCGGCGGGATGATGGCGTTGACGCGGCTTCCGTCGGGGAGACGGGCGTCCACCATGGGAGATGCCTCGTCCACGCGCCTGCCCAGAGGCGCCACGATCTTGTCGATCACGCGCATGACGTGGTGGTCATCGTCGAAGGTGACGTCGCTTATCGTCAGCTTGCCGGCCCGCTCGACGAACACCTGATCCGGGCCATTGACCATCACTTCGGTGACGGACTCATCGTCCAGCAACGGCTGAATCGGGCCGAAGCCGAGGACTTCGTGGGTGATGGTATCGAGGACGCGCATGTAATCCACGCGGGCCGGCTGGATGCCGTCCTCGGCCAGCGCTTCGTCAAGCATGGAGATGATCTCGGTCTGCACCGCTTCGCGATCGTCCAGCTTGAGATGGCGGTTTGACTCGCGCAGGAGGGACGTGATCACGCGCTCGCGGACGTGGCGGAACGGATCGAAGCGAGCCTCACCCACACTGAATCGGCGAACCGTCAGTGGCTGTTCCTCCGTCTCCGGCTTGACCAGCGTCAGCTCCGGAGCTGCTGAGGTCAGAGCGTCATCCTGCAGGACGTCGGTCTCGACGTCCGGCTGAACCGGTGTGGTGGCTATGCGATCGAGCAGTCCCATGGAAACATCCCTCCCCTTAGTAGCCTGGGTTTGTCCTGAACGGATTTGACATTTTGACGAACAGCCACCTGTTGGTAACCGGCAGGGTGCGGAAGTGGGGGATCGACGGCTCTTTCGCCGACGGCAGAACCGCGCTGAGCTGCCAGCCGAAGTCCTTGAGGTGCTGGATTACCAGCGCTTCCTGCAATTTAGCCAGGACGAGCAGGGTCCCGCCGCCCACCGGTGCCGCGGTGCTGGCAGTGCCGGATGCTGCCGACGCGGCGGGCGGTCCTCCGACACTGATGACCTTGAGGTTGTTCAAAACGTACTGCGTTTGGGGCGGAGCGGTGGTCGGTACTCCCTGGCCTCCGCCGGTGTAGCTTGCGATCAGGTCCACGGCATCGCCGGCGGTGATGCTGCCAAGTACGGAGTTGACGTCACTCAGGCTGATGGCGATGCCCACGTAGCCGAGCGGAATGGCAAATGATGGGCCCTGGGCCTGACGGTACTGGCCGAGCGTCGAGAACATTCCGCTCACGATGGGAACACTCTGGTAGATCGTTTGCGTGGTGGTGATCGTCCCGGCGCAGGCAGCGGTGATATTACGAACACAGCCCGCACTGGTGGCCACGCTGGCAATTTGCTTGACGCTACTGTAGGCGCCGAACGGAACCAGCGTCGCCGGGAACTGCTTCACACCGAAGTAGGTGGTCAGTGGCTGACCTGCTCGAAACGATGTGCCCTGCGGAATGGTCTGCAATGCGACCACAACCGGGGTGGTCTTCTGGGGCGCGGTAGTTCCGCTCCCCCCGCCGCCCCGCGAGCTGAGGATAAAGAAGAGCAGCAACACAACGATGATGACGATGACGCCGATGATGACAAGCTGCCGGCCGTTTTCTCTTTGAATCATGCGGTCCTATCTCGAAACAGAATTTCAGTCACGTCGCGTGGGGGCTCCCCGTGACCATGTGGCTATTCTGGGACATCCGGATACGTGCTTGCCACGTCAATCTCGTCTGCTGCCCCTGTCGGCACTGTAGCCGTATTGGCGTCCTCGATGAAGGGCCTATCGTCCCGCAGTTCTCGGGTCAATCGTCCTCTCCCAGATAAGCGAAAAGGAGCGCCGGAGATCTCCGGCGCTCCTCGTGGTTGCTCGCGTTCGCTTAGGCGCTCTTGAGCGCGTTGGCGACATCCTGGAAGGTGTTCTGGATGTACGGGCCGATGGCGAGGATCATGACAATAGCCACGATCGAGATCAGCGCTGCCAGCAGCGCGTACTCAATCATGTCCTGTCCTTCCTCATCCCGGCCCAGCGTCGCCAGCACGTTGCGCAGCCACATCTGAACGGTTGTCACGCTAGTCATTTCTCTCTCTCTTTCCTGCCTTACCTTGAATAAGGTTCTCGACTCTGAGTCGCCGGCAAGGCGCAATGCGTGCGCCTCCGAACGATCTCTAGGGGAAACAATACCCGGATACGCCATTCCGGCATATGGGCCAAACGGTCAGAATTGCTGGAAAAAGGAGTACTTCGTTATTGGTCACTACGTAAAGTAATCGAAGAGCTACCTCATCCCCCCCGCCGCGTGTAGAGGATGGACTCCGCGTCTCGATAGGCGAGCCGCCAATGCGAGTCGAGTGCCAGGACCTGTGCCAGCGGGGCCGTGCGCTCGACGAGCACATTCTGGATGCGGTAGTGGTTCAACGTGGCCCGCCAGCCGGGCTGCGCGTCGTACATGGTGACATATCCCGTCAAGATTCGATTGTTGAAGAGGGTATCGGCTCGCGAGTCCATGTAGTCTCGGTAGACCGGAAAGAGATGCCACAGTAGGTACCCGCCCCAGGAGTACGACACGAAGACGCGTGGCGGCAGACGGTGGTGCTGCATGAAGCGGATGGCGCCGACAGGGTATTGGGTCCGCTCCGTTCGGGCGAGCGCTTTACCGTTGATGTACCGCGCGCCCACCGAGCCGTACACAATCAGCACCAGAATGATGAGAATCAGGTTGATGCGCGCCTTGGCCGGCGTGATCGGGCGAGTGCGGCCGGCCGCTGCGGCGATTTGGGGCCAGAGTGTCGGACCGACCAGCGAAAGGGAGAAGGCCACTAGCGGCGAGACGACCACGGCCCACACGGGAACGTTTCGCACCTGGCTGAGTGCCAGATGTGTGAACCCAACCATGATCAGTACCGACGTCCAGTTGATCCGGGGACGCACGATCGCCAGCGATGCCATCAGGGCCAGGAGAAGGGCCTCAAAGATCATCATGACCGGAAGATGGAAGTTGGGGGACGCGCTCTCCTCGATGATGTTGGTGTAGGCGTTGGGCAGCACGAAGGCGAGTGGGTATAGCAGGAGCCGGTACGTGTTCGGGTTCACCACCGTGATGATGAAGCTGGCAATGAGCGCGAGCCCGAGATCGCGCAGCTGCAGTCCGGTGAGGCTACCCCTGCCCGAAACCACGTTTAGCCACTCTCCGACGAGATAGGCGCCGATCAGGACCAGTCCCAGGACAAAACCGCCATGGAGATTGGCCCAGATCAGCATCAACAGAGGCAGCGCCAACAACAGACGCCGGCTGGGACGCCGCGTGTAGCGATCCAGGATCAGGCAGTATACCGCCAGAAACAGGAGCGAGATCATCTGAATGCGCGGTCCCCAGCTGCCGGTGGAGCACATGAACGCCGCGGCCGTGACGAAGATCGCCAGCATGGGATGGATGCCCTTGCCCCGCATGACCGCATAGACCACTGCGAATGTAGTAGTGATGACGAGGGCAAAGAACACGATCAGCCCCCAGAGTCCGGCCAGAGCATACAGGCCGTAAAGGAGGACTTCCGCCAGCCACTCGTGATCGGTCCAGGAATGGCCGCGGAAGCTGAAAGTCATATAGTCCCGGGTGGGGACCGAGCCCGAGTGCAGGATGTCATGGCCCACCTTGAGGTGCCACCACAGGTCCGTATCCAGACGTGGGATGAGCGCGACCAGCAGGCAGGCCCCAAGCACGAAGACGACGGCGACGGTAGCGACTGATGGCGCCAGTCGCGTCAGGCCCCGGCTAGACTGCACGCGACCTCTCCGGGAGCGGTCTCAGAGCGAGCGCGAACCACGCCGCCAGGCCACCCATGGCCAGGATGATCAGCTGAACATGCACGATGCCGGCCAGGACAAGGCCAAAGATGGCCAGGGCGTACAGGCTGCCGAGAGCGTACGGCAGCCATGAGGGACCGGAAGCGCGCGCCTGCAGCGCGATTCCGACCGGAATTAGCAGGAGCACCAGGTCATGAATGAGGACGTGGGGGCTTATCAGGAGACCGACGAGGATCGCCAGGGCAAAGGGAGGCGCCAGGCCGGGCGAGCGCCGGGCCAGCACGGCAAGAACGGCGAGGCCGGCCAGCGCCAGTACGGCGAGCACGGCAAGAGCAGCCCCAGACGGCAGGAGATCGCGAAGTGGACCCGCCAGACTGGCCGTCTTCTCCGGCCCGTAGCCGAATTGCGTCGTCCATCCCGTGGCGCGCCGCAACGTCTGGACATACGCGGTGTTGATGTGGGCTCCCATAAACACCATGGGCAGGAGCGTGAAGAGGAGCGTAGCGCCCGCAAAGGAGAGGATCGGTCGCCAGCGCCCGCGAGCCAGAAGGACCACGAGGCACGGCAGTACGTATGTCGGCTTGATCATGGCCACTGCCAGTAAGACGCCGGCGAGCATGTCCAGCCGACGCTCGAGACTGAGCAGGGCACCGCCCAGCAATGCCAGGAGGAGGAACGACACCTGGCCCTGCAGCAGGCCGATAAAGGTGGGGATGAAGGTCCAGGCGCCGAGCCACAGAATGGCGGCGCCGGCCACCGCGAGCCGGGCGCGCCGCTGGACGATGACCAGAGCCAGGCAGAGCCACACCGCGTTGAGCGTTGCCCAGAACGCGTAGGCCGGGACCAGGCCGATCAGTCCCAGCGGGGCAATGGCGGCGGCAAAGTACGGCGGGTAGACGTAGGGAAGCACGCCGTAGGTGAGGTGGTACGGCGCGATGGCGTGCCGCTCCACGGCGCTGAGGGCGCCGAAGTTGTAGAGCGAGGCCCCGTGACCGTCGACCACCATGCGCGCAGCGCTGAAGTACGTAATAAAGTCCGTCTTCTGGGGCGGAATGTTTCCGGAAAAGAGCGTGAGAGCATACGCACCGAGGAGACCGAGTCCGAAAGCGAGGAAGACAGCCGCCACGGCCCGGTCCCGAAATCGGCTGGGCACAGCGACAGCCGCCAGCGTCACGCTCGTCCCCCTCGTCGATCTACGCACGGGCACCCGGCACCCGGCCCCAGCTCAGGCCGTGGCAGCGAACGACCCCTGTGGCTCAACGTGCGCCTGCGCCGGCACGTGCTTGTAGACCCAGATGATGCGTACGACCAGAGCCGCGATGATGACGGCCATGGGCAGGAAGGCGAGGGGGCCGCTGAGCCCGAGCAGGGATCCCCACGCGAGCGCCAGCTTGCCTTTGGTCAGGTTCGGGAGCACCTGGTGATAGAAGGGGAAGTGGTCGGCATAGGGGAAGCCGCCCGACCAGCCGGAAATCACGACCAGTGCCATGGAGAGCACGGAGAGGGCGCCGAGGACCGCGAACGCCACCCGGTAGGCGGCGGTGCGCAGACCGAGCGCGATCGGCAGCATCATGAAAGGAAGGAGCGGGACCAGATGGCGGGAGGCAACGCTCCAGCCGCCGGACCAGCCGTTGACGTCTTGAGGGCGTGACGCGTCCATGAGGAAGTACAGCGCGATGGCGACCCCGCACAGTACTGTCTCGGCACGCAGGTCACGCCGCTTCCCCATCAGGACGAGGCCGGGCACTACCAGGAGAAGCACGGGGCAGAGCGTGAGAATGCCGCGGTACGTGCCGAAAGTGATTTCCCACAGGGAGTTCCACGTCGGCGGTTGGATCCCGTAGGAGAGGGGATCGCCCAGGCCCAGGATGCCGGAGCTGATGTGGTGGTGGTACAGGGACGACTGCACGTGCATGTATCCGGTGGCCAGCGGGCTGCCAAAGGCAACGGTGTTATAGGCAAGCTCGGCCACGATGCAGGGG
The DNA here is from genome assembly GCA_025966365.1 of Chloroflexota bacterium. Classification (GTDB taxonomy): domain Bacteria; phylum Chloroflexota; class UBA5177; order UBA5177; family UBA5177; genus JAICWV01. The sequence goes on from JAICWV010000023.1 coordinate 11,037, forward strand.
ACGGTGCCGAGCGCCACGGTGGCGAGCGCTTGGATGCGGCTGCGCGCGATGGCGGCGAGGTACACCACGATGCACAGGAACAGGACGACCGTCGGGTACTCACTGATCACGGCGAACGAGCCGAGGAGGCCGGCCGCGGCCAGCTGCCAGTCGCGCCGTCGCGTCGCCGGACGCCTGGCGTAGAGGAAGAAGAGCATGAAGGCGGAGAAGAGGGCAATGGCACAGATCTGATGACTGAAGTACCACATGGAGTAGGGATAGGCCGTGGTTCCCAGGGCATAGGCGCCGGTTGCAACCATAGCCCACCCGATGGAGATGAAGCGGGCCAGGAAGAGCCAGAGGAGAACGGCGAAGAGCGCGGACGGAAGGATTAGCAGGACGTAGGTGATGGCATAGCGAAGGTACGCTGTGCTGCGGGGGAGGGTATATCCGTGGCGGCCCACGGCGCCATAGGGCTCGGCCCGCTGGTGCAGAAGCGCCTCGGCGAGAGCGTACACGGGCACGGCGATCAAGGAAAGACCGGGCGCCTTATCGCTGTAGTAGTGGCCGTGCCAGAAAGACTCGTCGCCCAGCCGCCGGGCGTAGCGGTCGATCGTGACCGTGTGATGGTCCACGATGCTGAAGGCGACGTACAGGTGGCTTTCAGTATTGAAGTTGGGCGTAGCCGGAATCACGTAGGCATAGGCCACCACGATAAGCCAGAACAGGGCGATGCCCAGGCGCTGGTTCCGGGTGCTCGGCTTGCGCTTCGAGCGATCAAAACGGTCTCGGAAGCTCATCATATCGGCGGGGTTTCTCCTGGATTGAGCGCTGGAGTGGGTGCGGGCGGCGGATTAGGCCGACGTGCCGTAGCTCTTCGCCGCAGCCACGTGTTGGACAGACTGCCGGCCTCGAAGCGGCCACGGAATCAGCGACGCGGCCAGCACGACGAACAGAAGACACGGTGCGATGATGTGGTCGGCGCCAGTCTGAACCGGTGCGGTCAGGGTAACCGCGTAAAGAATAATCACTGCCCGCGCTCGATCGCCAGGGAGCCTGCTGGCGAGGAAGGAAAGCACAACGGGCGCCAGAAATATGTAGTCGTAATAGTGGTCATACGGAGCCACGGCAAACCACAGCAGCCAGAGCCAGGCGATCTGCCGCACGCTGATCGGACGGACTCCCCAGTAGCGCCGCAAGGCGAGGAGCGTGGCAGCTCCGGCCACGACCACCAGAGCGGCCGCAATCACCATGGAGACACGGGCAGGCAGATAGGGCTCGTAGAGGACGTTAAGCGAGGCGAAGAGCGTCTGGAAGCGCAGCGTGTCGGTAAACGAGTGAAAAGCCTCCAGCCACCAGAGAAGGGTTATCGGTCCCGCGGTGACGGCGCTGGCAACCAGAATCCCCCCGGCCCCGAGTGCGAAGCCGGCCAGTGACCGCAGCCAGGAGGCACTGTGGAAGAGAAGGACGAGCCCTGCCAGCGGCAGCGCCAGCTGTGGCTTGCAGATGGCCATGGAGAGAAGACATCCAGCCAGAAGAGGATGCCGCCGCGCCAGAAGGAGCCCCAGGCTACAGGCGGCAAACACCAACACACCCAGATTGGCGATAAAGATGTAGTACGTCATGGGCGGCAACGCCAGGCCGATCAGAATCGGCAGGACCACCCTGCGGCGGCCGAAGGCTGCAAGTGACGCCCACAGCCCGACGATTGCCGAAAGTGCGAAGACCACCTCGAGGACCGCGCTGCCGAGGGCGAGAGAGCGTCCTCCCAGCGGCTCCATGGCCCAGAAGAACACGGGGGGCTCGGCAACCCTGGCCAGCTGTTTCCCGCGGGTGTGCTCGCTCAGTCCGACCATCTTGCGTTTGCCCTCCCACACCAAGTGCCAGTCGTACGGGTTGTCGCCGCGGTGCAGCACCTGCGCGGCGCTGATGTAGTCGGACGCGTCCTTGGCCACGGTGTTTTTGGGCCCGTTCAGGCTCACCATGACCAGGAGCCAGACCCAGAAGAGGAGCAAAGAGCACAGCGGAACCAGGGCCAACTTGGTCCGCAGCGATGAAGTCATGTGGCAACTCTACGGGAGGCCGCGGACCGCTGTCTATGGCTCTTTGGTGGACACTTTCTACCCACTCAGTTCCTGCTCTCGCCCGCGTAACCAGTGTTCGTACTTCCTGTATGAAAGGAGTACTCCCCAGGTAGACGAAAGGAGTACGTTGGCGCGGAACTTGCACTGGCTGACGGCAGAAAGGTTCCGGTGGGAAGGCAAATGATTAGAACGGCAAATCACCCAGCAGCTGATGTATCGCAACGTCGCCAGACACGCTGGCACTCGTTTCAAGTTGTTTTTGCGCTCGCGTATGCGGGCATCGTGCTTGATATCGTCACCACGGCTATCGGCATCGCCAAAGTCGGGTTTTCGTACGAACGGAATCCAATGACGGCAGCGCTCATCCACGATCTGACGTGGGTCGGTGTCCTGATCTTTCTGTCCGCGTTCGCGGCTCTCTGCTATGTCTCGGTACGGATCGTGTGTTTCCGGATGTCGCCGAAAGTCACCGCGGTTCTCACCGCTCTGCTCGGCGTGGGCGCGCTCGCTCGCTGGACCATGGCGGCCGGCGCTGTCCTGTTCATCATGCAGACGCATTGAGCGGGAGCCCAGCGTTTTCAGAAGACGGCGTAGCCCCCGGCAAAGAGGGCGACCGTGAGGACCAGCAGGGCGAGAGATAGGCAGAAAATCGCGGCCTGGACGGGGCGGTTTCCGATGAGCGCCCAGGCCGCGAAGACCGGATAGAGGACGATCACGTAGCGCTCCATGCTCACAAGGCCGTGTATCAGGGGAAGCGCCACGCCGGCGCCAACATAGACGGCGTAGGCGGGACCGATGATGCGCCACACTAGAATCGCCGAGAGCAGGAAGAGGATGGCTGCCGCGGCATCGATGCGATCGAACGGCGACAGCTGGGTGTGAAACTGGGAGCCGAGCGTGGACATGATGCCGCCGTGGGGTGGCACCCAGCCGGCGCTGTGGTAGATGGTGAAGGCCAGAGGGTTTCCGACCGCGGCCCACAGATAGCCGACAAAGGCGAGGAACGGTAAGAGTGAGACCGCGGTGATGGCGGCCTGCCGTTTACCGGCAGTGTGAAGGGCATACACCACCAGTGCGGCGATCACGGCAAGGCCGACCGGTCGGGTGATGCCGGCCAGTCCGGCCACGGCCGCCGCCCAGCCCCAGTGACGCCGTTCGGCCAGGAGGAACGTTCCGGACGCCAGTGCCAGGAAGAGTGATTCCGCATAGGGCGCGGCAAAGAAGAGGGCAAAGGGAAAGACAGACAGGAGGAGAATTGTCCGCAGCGCGACGTCGCTCCCCCAGCGGCTGACGGCCCAGACCCAGATGATGAGGATGGCGGCGGCGAAGGCGAGATTGGCGATTAGCCAGGCTGCGATCCAGGGACTGCCCAGCGTAAGAGGCTGCAGCGCCCGGATGAGGAGCGGATACAGCGGGAAGAAGTTGGTATTGCTCTGCGCCTGACCGGACAGATGGTATCCATGCTCCGCCACGTCGACATACCAGCGGGCATCGAAGCGAAACCAGTTGGATGCCCACGGTCCGAGTCGGGCCAGCGGATCGTCGGCAGGTAGCACGGACGGGTATTTGTTGCTCGGAGGCAGGAGCACCGATCCGAAGCGCACCAGGAGGAGCAGCAGGATGCGGCCGGCAATGAAGACGGCTGCCGGTGCCTGCAAATCGCGAATGCTCCGCCCTGCCGCGCCTCGAGCCCGTATGTCCACCTCTCGAATCACCGTCACCTCCGGTTGGCGATTGCCATCTGTACCGACTAAGGTATACCGTCGCCTACATGAAACTCTCTGTCGTCATTCCCACATATAACGAAGAGCGCACGCTGACGGAGGTCATCGAGGCCGTCCGATCGGTTGATCTGACGTCACTCGATGAGGCGATTGAGCGCGAGCTGATCGTGATTGACGACGGCTCCTCCGACCGGACGCCTGCTGTCCTGGCCGCGTACGCGGAGTGCCCCGATGTGCAGGTCCTGAGACACGACGTCAACCGCGGGAAGGGTGCGGCGATTCAGACCGGATTCCGTGCCGTGACCGGCGATGTGGTGATCATCCAGGATGCCGATCTGGAATACGATCCGGCCGAGTATCCGCGGCTGCTGGAGCCGATCGTGTCGGGCCGCGCGGATGTCGTCTACGGCTCGCGCCTCTCCGGCGGGCGTCCCCAGCGCGTGTACCTCTTCTGGCACCTGGTGGGAAACCGGGTTCTGACGTTGCTCACGAACCTTCTCTTTAACTCCACCCTCACCGACATGGAGACTGGCTACAAAGTGTTTCGGCGGGAGGTGATTGAGAGCATGCATCTTCGGGCAAACGATTTTCGCATCGAACCGGAGATGACGGCGCACGTGCTCAAGATTCCGGGACTGCGGGTCTACGAGATGCCGATTGCCTACTACGGGCGGACGTACGACGAGGGGAAGAAGATCACCTGGCGTGACGGGCTGGGGGCGATCACGACCCTTCTCCGCTGCCGCTTCCTGGAATAGTTCCGACGTGGCCCTTCGCCCCGGTTCAGCCTGCTTCGGCGAGGGTCACGGTGTCGCCCATCTGCGTCTGCGTGCGGGAGATGGTGCCCACCGGTAGCTCGACCACCAACTTCGAGGCGCGCACGATCTTGCTCGCCTTCCACGGCCGCAGATCCTCGATCAGGTGTACGACCCGGCTCTCGGAGTCCAGAAACACAACGTCGATGGGAAAGCGCATGAAGAAGGAGACGACACCGCTGCACGGCTCGATGATCAACCCCCCGTCAGACGGCAGTCCTTTCTTTCCCATGAGTCCAAGGCCGCGGGAAACCGGGTTCCGTACCCGGCCGCTGTGCTCGGCGAGCACCGTGCCGCGGGTCTCATTCGAAACGCGATAGCCTCCTGTCATCGGCGGCCTCCTGCGGCGCACGACGTGCAGGGAACAGAGGTGCGCACGCTGCGCTCGAAAAGAACGGAGCCGGCACCGACGACCGCCACCGTCGCCTTGCGCGAGGTCGAGACCAGGGAGGTTCTGGCGACACCGTCCGCGCTGAGGCGAACGCGTCGCTGGTCGACCCTGCCGCCTGCCACCGTCCACGTCAGCGTCGCCCCCCTGGTGCCCGGAGCGTCGATCTGGAGCTCGTGTTTGGGGCGGAGCACAGTCAGCTGAAGCTGGGGAACGCGGACCGAGATGTTGCCGCTCGCGTCACCAATCTGGACAACCATGCCCGGCTCTATATGCACGCGGCGATTATGACTGTCCAGCAGGTGCGTTGAAAAGGCGCCCGTGAGCGGATCGGAGGTGAGCCGCGCGGTCGCGAGTACCTTTCCCTTTCCGGACACGGCGCGGATGCGTATCGCGCTTCCTCTGATCGTCTGGCCGGTGACGCGATTGGAATGTTCGTGAACAATGATGCCGCGTACCCGCTGGGAGGTGACGAAACCACTGCCGTTCGGGCTTTGCACCTCGGCGGTCGCGCTGTCCCCGATGCCGATTTTCGGGCCAGGGATGGAGAGAGACGCGTGGCCCGAGACGCCGGTCGCCAGTGCCCTCTGCCAGGGATTGGCCGGGCGGTTCCAGCGCACATTGACAGTGGCGTGGGGCGGCCCGGTCACTTCCAGGCTGGAAGCCCCGGAGCTGAGTGTCAATGCGAGCCTGGGCACAGCTGCTCGATAGCGGTGCCACTGCGTTCCGATGCTCACGTCGTCGCCCGGACTCAGGGGCACCGGATTTCCCGCCCGAACCAGAGCCACCCGGAAACTTCCGTCCGGCGCCGGGCTCAGCGACCGGGAGTACACCTCCCGGCCATGACGCCACACCTGCAGCGTTGAGCCGCGGCCGGCGATCCAGCCCGTGACACTGCTTCCGGCCAGATCGACCACCATGCCGGGGACATAGCCCGCCGCCGATTCCTGGTCGCCGCCTGCATCGACGGTCGAGGCGATGGCGAGGGCCCCGGCACCCAGGGGCTCCGGAAGCGAGACATGAAATCGGCCGGTGGTGTCCGTGCTGGAGATGATCTGCTGCACCGGCCCGCCGCCGGCCGGTATGACGGTGATGGGGACGCTCGATCCGGGCCGCGTTCGCCCGCTCAGCGACCGCGCATGGGCGTGCATCGAGAACGCGGCTACTGTCACCGACGCCTGCCGTCCTCCGCTTCGTACCTCGACGACATCACCCGCGCGCACCGCAACCGGATCGCCGTTGCTGTTGTGAAGCATCACGACGAAGCCGCCGGTCTGGGGATCGGACGTCGTCTGGGCGGCCCCCGGCGCACGGCCCTGGCGGTTCACGGACACCGTAACGTTCTGTCCCGGGAGTGCGTACCCGGCCACCAGGGCGTGGCCGTTGACCGCCGTCACGAGCGGACGCCAGGCGTGAAGCGCTGATCGGAAGCCTACCGGCCAGAGCGAGGGGGCTTGCTGTTTGCCGAGCTGAATCAGGACACTGTGTGCGAGACCGGTCTGTGCCGCGGTCAGGTCGTCCGGAGAGACCCCGGAGAGCGACGCGACGCCCGGGAGCGCTTCCAGCGTGGCCGAATCGGCCGTGCCTCGTACCCACACGGCCGCAGCCGCGGGAATGATCTGATACCCACTGATCAGCCCCTGGGCACGGAGATCATCCAGATAGGGGACAAGAAGCTCGCCTTCCTGGGTGATGGCTGATTCCGTTCGCGCCAGAGCGGGGCCCGCGGTCAGCCCTGCGGACGGGGACGGGTCGGGAAGCGTCAGGAGAAGAAGACGGTCCACCGGAGGCAGCGAGCGGCTCCGGGTGGAAAGTGCCGGGAGCTTGAGGTGTAAACCGGCCGGGAAGGTGGGCCAGCCCGGCGGCGGGTTCAGAAGCAACGGATCGTGCCCGGGCAGCCAGAGGTAGGCGGCTGTCTCCCCGTTGAATGACTTCAACGGGTCGGCGCCGGATCCCGTCCACCCGTAGGGATCGGTCACATTGCAATTGTGGAAGACACTGAAGTGCAGGTGCGGGCCGGAAGAATTTCCCGTCGATCCGCTGATCCCGATCTCTTCTCCGGCCGTGACCTGGTCGCCTTTGTGGACCTCGAGAGTGCTCAGGTGGCCGTAGAGAGTGACATAGCCGTTGTGGTGGTTGATCAGGATCATCTGCCCGTATCCCTCGGATTCACTGGCTCCATTCCAGCCCGCATACGCGACCGTCCCGCCCGCAGCTGCCAGGACCCGCTGATAACTGATCCCGAAGTCGTAGCCGTTGTGCCCGTCGTAATTCACGTATTGGCGCAGCGACGTCGACCAGTAGGCGGGGAAGAAATCGGACTCCTCGCCCTGGGAGGCGGACGCAACCAGTCCGTTGGCCAACACCATCCGTCCATCCATGGCGTAGTCGGGGTAGTCGTGGTCAACAAACGAGTTGATGGTTGCCCAGCCCCCGAATGGAGATATGAGGAACGGCTCGGCCGTGGGGTACTGCTTTTTTCCGCAGGAGAGCTGCTCCGGTGCCGAGGCGTCCGGGTTTCCGGTGCTACTGCCGAGCGAGGCGATTGACTCCGTGTTGTTGCCCGTGTCTGCCGTGTATCCCATCGGCGGGGTGGTGCCGGTGGAGGGTGCCGGCTGGGTTGTGGACGAGATGCTGCTGGAGGGGGTGACGGCCGTGGGTGCAGGAGACGGTCCCGTTGGCCCGGACGACGGCAGGGTGACCGTGGGCTGGATGGTGGCGACGAGGTGGGATGGCCTCTCACCACGCACGACCACGGGAGAGGTGTCCGGAACAGGCTGCACCGGCGGCGCTTCCGTCGCCACCGGGATCGGGATGTCGGTGGGCGCGGACACGATGGGGGGCGGCTCGTTGGTCGGTGGCGGCTGAACGATAGGGGGTGGTTGTGGCGTTGATACGCCCGCCCCCGTGTCCGCCTGCACCGGCCCGCCGCCGAAGAGCACGAGAACGGTGGCAACGATGATGCAGCGTACGACCGTCACGCCACAGACTCCCGCAAAATCACAGCACCGAGTATAGCAGCCTCCCGGCGGCCCGCATCTGCACCCCAGATGAAGTGAGGGTGAACGCCCGATGAGCGGGCGTTCACGAAATGGTTGCGAGAAATTCATATTCGGGGTAAGATCGCTGTGAGTTCGTCTCCGTCCCCGCCTAAAGAGAAGACTCGCATTCCCTTTGCGGGAGCACGCTTCTGGCTGTCTCTGTCTCTCGTCGGCGCACATTCCGCGTGCTGACCACTATCTTTCTCATACTCTGTGTCGTCACGGGATTCGTGCCGGCTCAGCATTCGGCATCCGCGGCGGTGATAACCAAGAGCGATGGCGGGTGGTCCGGGACTGCATTGCTGCAGGTACGCGAGACGCACGCCCAGCCACGGCAGGTGAACAACCCGACGTCGTCCTGTCTTCCCGGCGTGGCCATCGCCACTCCGACCCTCACGCCGTCGCCCACGCCGACGCCGATCCCCACGCGCACCGGGACGCCCACTCCCGGCCCAAGCCCCACGCCGACGCCGGTCCCCACCATTCCCGGTGGGTTCACGCCCACGCCGACCGTGGTTCCAATCCAGACTCAGTGCGCAGTGAGCGCGCAGCCGCCCCTGGCATTTAACGAGCTCGGCAATCAGCACACCTTCACCTTCCTCTGCGGCAATGCGGTGACCCTGCTTCCCGGACCCACCGCGAATCCCGCGCCGAGCACCGGGTGCTTCGATGTGCAGGCATCGGTGGTGGATATATCGGAAGGCGTGGACGTTCCCATTAGCGCGGCGTCGTGTGGCCCGTTTTCGGCAGCGATATCAACGACCGCCAGCTGCGCGGGTACGTATAACCCCATCTGCGCGGCCGGAACTACGGCGAGTAACGGCACGTGCCTGCCAGTTTGCCCGACGGGCGCGGTCATCCTCGGCACGACGTGCACGGTGCAGCCGGTAAACGGGGCATGTCCTTCGGGGTCGTCACCGGTCACGAACTCATCCGGCGGTATTGCCTACTGCACGGTGCCGGCCAACAGCACGCCGACAATAAATAACGAAGTAACCGTCACCTTCAGTAGCGGCGCGCCGCACGCTTTCCTGGTTCAATTCACCGGTTTCCTCCCGACACGCGCGGATGGAACGTGTCCGCAGGGCACGACCTTTGTTGCATCCGCGCTCCTCGCTTCGGCGTCGAATACATCACCGGGGTACAGCGGCCCCGCCTGCGCCTTTACCGTTGGCGCCGAAAAGAAGTATCTGGAAGCGAATGACCTCACGATTCACCCTCAGGGAGCCTGTGGCGCCGTGGTCGGCCCTGGCGAGTTCGGATTGCAAGAGGCCGCCCCCTGTTTCTTCACGGTTTCCGCGGCGGGACAGGTCATCCTCAAGTCGGGAGTCAATTGTGCTGATGGATCGGAGCCCGCCACGGGCACGGATGCCACGGGCGCCGGATTCCCTACCGGCTCGACCTTCAGCTGTTCCGGTGGTGTGCTTGCGGTCGTCAATATCCCCATGTCCAATGTGCCCATTCGGGTGACCGCCACCAACGGCTTTTTCAGTCCCATCTGTTTTCCGCCAGAGCGTCTGGTGACCCCGACTGCCACGCCAGAACCCGGCACGGCGACGGAAACGCCGACAGCCACTCCGTCGGCCACCGACACACCGACGATCGTACCGTCGCCCACGCCGCTCGGCACGCCTCCACCGTTCTACTCCGAGACCCCCCTCTGCGGCCCGCCCGGCGTCTCGTTCCTGGACACGTTTACCACCTCGGCCAACCCGACACCCCCGATCGTCACGTACTCGGTGGCCCCCACCAGCGCCGTGGTGACCGAGGGCGGTGACGCGACAATCCGCGGCGTGTTTGTGGTCGACGGGAGCGCGATCTCCGGCGTCGATATGTTCGTCACCGTCCACTACCCGGGCGGCGATCGGTTCTGCAGCGCCCTGACTCTCGGAGATGGCACCGCGGAGTGCTCCACCAACACCGATTCCACACCCCCGGGCACCAAGGTCGCGGTGGATGTGCAGTTCCAGTACGACTGTGCCGAGTTCACCGCCAGCACCAGCTTCGTGGTCGGCGGGCCGGGCACGCCCACGCCGGTTGCGGCCCCGCGGGGCACCGTGAACCAGGCCCGGGGCCCGACGGGAATCTGCGTGGTCCGTAGCGGCTACGGCGATCTCGTGGTCGAGGCATCGGCACGATCGACCACCAACACCCAGCCGCCGCTTTCATCCGGTCCGTTCACGTTGGGCGCGTTCGGCGTGCCCACGGCCACTCCGGCTCCTACCGCCACCGAAACGCTGGTGCCGACCAACACGCCGGTTCCGACCGCCACCAATACGCCGGTTCCCATCGCCGAGATGGCGACGCCGACCGAGACTCCTCCGCCAACCGACACAGCAACCCCCGCGCCGCCCACGGCCACCCCCGCTCCCACTTCGGCCCCTCGCCTTACCTGGGAAATCAACGCCGCCCGCGTGCAGAAGAAGGGGAGCCTGGCGAATATGAAGGGGATGAAAACCGTTCACCGCGGCCAGACGGTGTGGCTCTTCGTGTATTACACCGTGACTCGCGCGCCCAAGAAAATGTCGTTCTACTCCACCTACGCCGTATTCCACGGTTCCTCGAGGGTGCGGAGTAAGACGTACAAGGGCACGCAGAACAAGAATGGGACCGGCCGTTTCGGCCGATATGACGACTGGACCGCGCTGCGCACACAGCCGCTCGGTCGCTATACATTCAAGGCGAGCCTTCAGTTCGGCAAGAAGAAGAAGACCGCTACCTGGACGTTCAACGTCGTCCGCTAGAGGCTCGCTAAAACTGAGGGCCGGTTCCCCGGTTCAGGTGGCTCACGGCTTCCACGCGGTTCCGCGCGTGCAGCTTGCGCAGGACGTTCTGCACGTGCTTCTTGACCGTCGATTCCGAGATGAACAACTTGTCGGCGATCTCTCGGTCGCGGGCACCCTGCGCGATCAGGTGCAGGATCTCGTCCTCGCGCTCCGTGAGGTTGGCCACCGCCGGCGTTTCCTGCTGCGGGGCGCCCTGTTGAATGAAACGAACCACCCGGGCAGCAATGGCCGGCGAGAGCGTCGACTCGCCGGCTGAAGTGCTGCGGATGGCGCGGATGAGGTCTTCAGGAGCAGCGTCTTTGGTCAGGAACCCTATGGCGCCGGCCTTGAGGGAGTTGAACAGGTTCTCGTCCGTGTCCGACACGGTGAGCATCACGATGCGCGATTCGGGGGACGCGTTCGCAATTTCTCCGGTCGCTGCCACGCCGCCCATCACCGGCATGTTCACGTCCATGAGAACGACATCGGGCTTGAGCGCGCTCGCCTTGCGAACCGCCGACGCTCCGTCTTCAGCCTCGGCCACGACCTCCATGTCGGGCTCGGAATCCACGATTTCGCGGACACCACGCCGCCAGAAGACATGGTCGTCGACCAGCAGGACACGGATGGGCCCTTCCTCGCCCGGAGATTGTCGCTGTTCGTCGGTCATTCCATCCTCCTCATCGTCGCGGTCTCAGGAGAGGTTGTAGACGGGCAGGAGCCGCTTCTCGTTCTCTCCATCGATCCGCGCTTCTACTTGCACATACGGGGCAATGCCCGACGAGGTGATCTTGGGGCGCAACAGCTCGTCGAGCTGAAACAATCCAACTGAGTTGTTTAATACCACTTCTATCAGGATCGGGCGAGACTCGCCCGACTTGATAATCACCCGCTCCACCGCCGCCGCGGAGAGGGAATGAATGTTCACCGCCCCGTGCTCGAAGGGTATCCGCGACCGACCCTGGGTCATGTCCAGGGCGTCGCCCACCTTCACAGCACTGGCTTCGATGGTATAGGTCCGCTCGTCGGAGCGGTGGGCGATCACGGCGTGCAGCGCCTCGCTCACGACGATCGTCCGTTGCGGCTCCTCGTAGATCGTGTCAAGGAGTCTCCGCGCGATGGGGGCGCCCAGGATCAGGCTGTAGGTCTCGTGCTCGTGCCGGTGAATCGACATGCCGATATCGTGGAGCGCCGCTCCCAGCACGACGACGATCTCCGCATCTTCCGCGGTGAGTCCGTAATCGCTGACGATGTTGGGTTGGATGCCGCCATCCACCAGGAGCCGAAGCAGCTTGAGCGATATGTTGGCGACGATCCGGACGTGGGTCGGACCGTGATCGCTCATGCCCGAGCGGTCGACGGCATTGATGTTCGCGCACCGCCAGAGTTGGTGGAGTGAAGTGTCGGCGTTGATGGCGTCCAGGAGCAATTGCAGCCTGGCGTTCCGCCGGGCGGGCACGTAGAACAGCGGCCGCTGCGCGCGCTCGGTTTCGCCTTCGCTCTGAGGGTAGGCGATCTCCGAGCCCTGAGCAACAACCGGCTCCGTGTCCGTCGTCATCGTCCCTCTAGCGCTCGGGGCCGTCGTGCAGACCCTGGCGGGTCGTATGGTGGCCGCTGTGTCCCTGCTCGACGGCGATGGAGGACTCCATGTGCCGGAGAGGGATTCGAACCGGGCGAGAGCGCATGGACTTGGGAAGGCTCAGCGCCAGAATACCGTTGCTGTGACTGGCATTTGCGTGTTCGCCGTCGACATCGACCGGCAGCTCGATGACACGCTCGTACGGCCCATAGCTCCACTCCCGAACCAGGTAGCGGCGGGCGTCCTGTCCCGGGCCGCGCAGGGAAGCGCGCAGCGTTACCTGTTTTCCCAGGATTTCGATATCAATATTTTCGGCTTCCACGCCGGGCATGGGAGCGATGATGAGGACGTCTTCGTCGGTCTCATACACGTTGACCGGGATATGTTGCGTCCCGTCTGACGACAGTCCCTTGCCCGAAAGCTGGTCGTTCGCAAATCGCCATAGAAAGTCCGCTGGACCCCGGTCACTCATTGCCGCCCTCCCCTGGCTCGCTGAACTGGGAAGTCTGGAGCCGACGACCGGACTTGAACCGGTAACCCCCTGTTTACAAGACAGGCGCTCTGCCCTTGAGCTACGTCGGCACGTCAGGTCCATTCTACCCGACGCCCGGGGGGAGGAGCCCCGCGGTCAGGCGCTGGCGCACGGCCTCGAACAGCGCAACGGAGCCCGCCACCGAGGCATTGAGACTTTCGGTTGGGCCAATCATCGGCAGGCGCGCCAGAAAGTCGCAGTGCTCCCGTGTCAAGCGACGCAGACCGGATTCCTCTCCACCGACTACCAGCGCCGACGGGACAGTCAGGTCGACATCGTAGACGAGTGTCTCTGCCTGGCCGTCCAGCCCGGTGATCCACATCCCATGTGCTCGCACCTGCTCCATGGCGCGGACAAGATTGGGCGCCTCGGCGATGAGCAGGTGGTGAACGGCACCCGCCGAGGTCTTTGCCACCGCGCCCGTCAACGGCGCCGATCGCCTCCCGGTCATGATCACCCCGGTAACGCCGGCCGCGCTGGCGGTGCGAAGGAGGGCGCCCACGTTGTGCGGGTCCTGGACCTGATCGAGCAGCAGAAGGAGCGGGACGTGCTCCGTCTGGCCCAGCACCTGCTGAAGCGGGACCGTGAGCGGTCTGGACATGCGGGCAATCACGCCCTGGAGATTCTCGTCCGGAACCAGGCGCCCAAGCTCGTCGGCAGGAACCTCCCTCAACGGAACGCCGGCCTTCTCCGCGGTGCGGACGATCTCGTCGAGTACCGGGGCAGGGCGCCGATCGGCTGCCAGGAGGACGGAATGAACCGCCCCGGCTCGCAGGGCTTCAAGCACCGGGTGCCGTCCCCACACCCAGCCGCTCATTACCGAAGCAGGGCCACAGCGCGCGCGCTGATTGCTTCGCGCCGTCCCTCCGGACCCAGCCCCTCGTTGGTTGTGGCTTTGATGCCGATGGCGTCGGGAGCGACTCCGAGCACGGCTGATATTCTCTTCCTCATGTCGGCGATATGCGGCCCGACGCGCGGCGATTCGGCGACCACGACGAGATCAACGTTCTCGACTTCAAACCCGGCGCCCGAGATGATGTCACGCACGCGGGCCAGGAGGTCCAGACTGGCCGCACCCCGGTAGCGCTCGTCATCGGGGGGGAAGTGGTGCCCGATGTCTCCGAGAGCGGCGGCGCCAAGGAGAGCATCCATGAGCGCATGCAGCACGACATCCGCATCGGAGTGCCCCTCAAGGCCGGCTTCGGCCGGAATCTCCACGCCGCCGAGCCACAACTTGCGGCCGACTGACAATCGGTGGATGTCATATCCGATGCCGACGCGCATCAAGCCGTCAAACGCCGGTCGATGAGTATCTCAGCGAGCGCGAGATCGTCGGATGTGGTGATCTTGATGTTCCAGGACTCGCCGGGAAATACCGCGACGATCTCGCCGGCCGCTTCCAGCGCGGCTGCATCGTCGGTGAGCGGCCGATCGCCTGCCGCTCTGTGGGAGGACAGAAGAGCCGCCGTGTCGAACACCTGTGGTGTTTGCGCGAGCCGAAGCGTGGTGCGGTCAACTGTGTTCACGATGACTCCATTATCCACGCGCTTGACGGTGTCGGGAATCGGCAGGACCGGAATTGCCCCCCGGGCCGGACCGAGATGCGACAGACCCGCGTGGAGCAACGCGGGCGAGGCAAGCGGACGGGCCGCGTCATGCACGGCCACAGCGGAACAGCCATCGAGCGCACTGATACCGCGCAAGACTGAGTCGCGCCGCTCGGCGCCGCCCGGAACCAGTGTCAGGCCGGGAAAGGTGGGGAGTAGCGCCGTCCGCGCTCTGTCTATCATGTCGGGCCGCACCACCACCACGGTCTTGAAGGCGTGTGGAGCGAGGCTGCGCAGCGAGTGGCACAGGATGGGCTCGCCACGCAGCGATGCCCAGACCTTGTCCGTTCCTCCCATCCTCGTGCTCCATCCAGCCGCCACGATGACCAGTCCCAGCTGCGGTATCACTCGCGCAGTGTCCCCCTCAGCTGGGCAAAAATCATCCGTCCTGCGACCGTCTGCAAGACGCGCGTCACCACGATCTCGATTTCCTCGTGCAGGTGGGCGCGGCCGTTCTCAACCACGATCATGGTTCCATCGTCGAGGTAGCCGACGCCCTGGTTGTACTCCTTGCCCTCCTGGATGATCCGGACTGCCATCTCCTCCCCGGGGAGCACCACTGGCTTGAGAGCGTTCGCCAGCTCATTGACGTTGAGGACGGTGACGCCCTGCAGCTCAGCGACCCGGTTGAGATTGAAATCGTTGGTAATGATGGGGCAGTCCAGCTGGCGGCCAAGCTTGACCAGCTTGCTGTCGACGTCGGGAATATCACGCGGGTCCGCGTCCGATATTTCGACCGGAGCGGTCGATTCCTTTTGTAGCCGGTTAAGGATCTCCAGGCCTCGGCGTCCTCGGTTGCGCTTGAGCGGATCGGGCGAGTCGGCGACATGCTGCAATTCGACGAGGACAAATCTCGGCACCAGCAGGGTTCCGCGGAGGAAGCCGGTCTGGGCCAGATCGAGGATACGGCCGTCGATGATGGAGCTGGTGTCGACCAGGATCGGTGCCGGCCCCACCTCGTCGCTATGCCCGAGCCGGCCCTGGACGAAGCCCGTGATCTCCCGTCCTCGCGTCAGAAAGAGCGAGATGCCGAGGTAGGCACACGTGACGGCGGCGATCGCCGGAAGCGTGTGGCCGAGCCAGTAGGGCAGGAATGAGAGCGGGTAGGCGAGGAGGGCAGCGACGATGAGACCGAGAATAAGACCGATAATGCCGACAAGAAGATCCAGTAACGGGGTGCGTGCCGCCAGGTGAATAAAGAACCTGTATGGGCGTCCGATGATGATCGGCGACGCCGCCAGGCCGACGATCGCTCCGATGATGATGCCCAGGATAGCGTTGCGAACCTGCTGCGAGCCGGACCCGAGCAGACTTCCCACCTGCCATCCCACCAGGGCGAACACCACCGTTCCGACCGCCCGAACAACGAGCCCGGATTTCACGGTGTCCCTCCTCTGAAGGTGAATTGCGGTACCCAGGAAATGCGCGAAGGCGGCCCGGCCGATCTTGTCGGCCTGCCGCCCACCAGAGCCAAACCAACCTGGTCAGTGACTGCACGATGCTTCTCACCGCGCTCAGGACTTCATGCAGCCGGTCGCTTCGATCGCGTCCAGGACCGACCCCACACCGATGACCTGCCCCGCGGCCCCCTGGAGGTCCCGCAGGTTTCGCTCCGGCACGATACAGCGTTCGAACCCGAGTTTGTGGGCCTCGTTGACGCGCTGGCGAATCTGATTGACTGACCGAACCTCTCCTCCGAGTCCAACCTCGCCGATCACGGCGGTTTCACTGATTGGAGTATCGGACAGACTGGAGGCAATAGCAAGACACGCGGCAAGATCGGAAGCCGGCTCGCTCAGCCGCATTCCCCCCACCACGTTGACGTACACATCCTGAGTACCGAGAGAGAGGCCGGCGCGCTTGCTCAAAACCGCGGTGAGCAAGATTAACCGATTCATATCCATGCCGTTTGCGGTGCGCCGGGGCAAACCGAAATGCGTCGGCGTGACCAGCGCCTGCAGCTCGACAAGGAGCGGTCGCGAGCCTTCAAGGGTCACGGCAACGACCGAGCCCGCGCTCTGGGACTCACGCTCGGAGAGAAAGGCGGCGGACGGATTGGTGACCTCGGAAAGACCGGCGTCCTGCATGTCGAAGACGCCGACTTCATGCGTGGCGCCGAAGCGGTTTTTGACGCCTCGAAGCAGTCTGTAGGCGTGGAAGTGATCGCCTTCGAGGTAGAGGACGGTATCGACCATATGTTCGAGTACCTTGGGTCCCGCCAGGTTGCCTTCTTTGGTGACGTGTCCGACCAGGAACGTGGCAATGCCCTGCAGTTTGGCCAGACGCGTCAGCCTGGCGGTTGATTCCCGCACCTGGCCCACGCTGCCGGACGGTGACTCGAGGGCCGACGTCTGCATGGTCTGAATCGAATCCACGACGAGCAGCGCCGGGTTCAGCTCGGTGGCGAAGCCGAGGATCGCGTCCACGTCCGTCTCAGAAAGGATGTAGAGGTCGGGCGAGATCGCGGTCAGCCGCTCGGCGCGCAGCTTGACCTGCTCGGCCGATTCTTCGCCGGTGGCATACAGAACAGGACCACAGTGGGTGGCGACCAGATTGCTGACCTGCAGCAATAGCGTGGACTTGCCGATTCCGGGATCGCCGCCCAGGAGCACCAGCGAGCCGGGGACGATACCACCCCCCAGTACGCGGTTGAACTCTTCGAGGGGCACCTGAAGTCGCCGGTAGGCGATGCTCTCGACGTCGGCCAGCGGTACCGGAGCGGCAGATGACGATGCGACCCGCGGGAACCCGGATCGGGTTCCCGCGGGTCGATCGATCGTCTCTACCAGAGAATTCCAGCTCCCACACCCCGGACACCGGCCGTACCCGGTCGGATACTGCCCGCCGCACTGCTGGCAGACGAACTTGGTATGGGTCTTCGGCATCAGCCTTCCGCTTCGGCGACGGTGAGTTCGCGGGTCTCCTGCCCCTCTGGGATGAGATCGATGCCCTCATCAGTACGCTCGACTACCACGCGCGAGCCGGTCGGGAACTTGCCCTGAAGCATGCCCTCGGCCAGCGGATCTTCGACCAGGTTCTGGATGGTCCGGCGCAGCGGACGCGCGCCGTAGGTGGGATCAAAGCCCTGCTCCACGAGGTAATCCTTGGCCTCCGGCGTGACGTCCAGCTCGATCTGCTGCTCGATCAGCTGCGACTTGACGCGAGCCAGCAGGAGATCGGCGATCTGATGGACTTCAGGCTGCGTCAGCGCCCTGAAGACGATGGTGGCGTCGATCCGGTTCAGGAACTCCGGCTTGAAGGTGTTTTTCAGCTCGTTCATGATTCGCTTGATCATCTCGTCGTGCTGCTGCTGGAACGCCTTCTCGTCGTCCTGGCCCGAGCGCTTCACGCTGAAGCCGATTCGCGCCTCCTGATTGAGGAGGTGGGCACCGACATTCGAGGTCATGATGATGATGGTGTTGCGGAAGTCAACTGCGCGTCCCTTGGCGTCGGTCAGGCGGCCATCTTCAAGGATCTGCAGCAGGATGTTGAACACCTCCGGATGCGCCTTCTCGATCTCGTCGAGCAGGATGACCGAGTACGATTTTCTGCGCACGGCCTCGGTCAGCTGGCCGCCTTCTTCGTAGCCGACGTACCCAGGAGGCGCGCCTACCAGCCGGGCCACCGAGTGCCGCTCCATGAACTCCGACATGTCGATCTTTATAAGCGCTTCCTCACTGCCGAACATGAACTCGGCGAGCGTTTTGGCCAGCTCGGACTTGCCAACGCCGGTGGGACCAAGGAAGATGAAGCTGCCGATCGGACGTCTTGGGTCTTTCAGCCCGGTTCGGGCCCGGCGCACGGCACTGGACACGGTCGAGATTGCCTCGTCCTGTCCGATGACGCGCTTGTGCAGAGCGCCCTCCATCTCCAGCAACCGCGCCGACTCCTCCTGCGCGATGCGCATGACGGGGATGCCCGTCCACATTGCGACGACCTGGGCCACATCCTCTTCACTGACCTCGAGCTGGTCGGTTGACTGCTGGGTGTGCCATCCCTGCTCCAGTTCCACGATCCGGTCGCGCAGCTTCTGCTCGTCGTCGCGCAGCTGTGCTGCCAGCTCGTACTGCTGGTCCTGAATGGCGCCGTCCTTCTTCTCCTGGATATTCTCCAGGTCCTTCATGGCGTCCTTGAGGTTCTGGGGAGCAACCGCGCGGCGCATGCGGACACGGGACGACGCTTCATCGATCAGATCGATGGCTTTATCGGGCATGAAGCGATCGGTAATGTAGCGCTCCGCCATCTCGGCGGCCCCCTTTAGCGCGTTATCCGTGATCTTGAGCCGGTGGTGCTCCTCGAATCGCTCGCGCAGCCCGCGCAGGATCTCGATGGTTTCCTCCACGGTCGGCTCGCGAACGGTGATTGGCTGGAAGCGGCGCTCCAGCGCCGCGTCGCGCTCGATGTACTTGCGATATTCGTCGAGGGTGGTCGCGCCGATCGTCTGAATCTCACCACGCGAGAGCGCGGGCTTCAGGATGTTGGCGGCGTCCACTGCCCCCTCGGCTGCGCCTGCTCCCACGATGGTGTGCAGCTCGTCAATAAAGAGCACGCAGTCGCCGGAGGAGCGGATCTCCTCGATGATCTTCTTCAGTCGTTCCTCGAACTCACCGCGATACTTCGTGCCGGCGACGAGAGAGCCGATGTCGAGGGTCAGGAGACGCTTGCCCAGGAGATTCTCCGGGACTTCGCCGCTGACAATTCGCTGCGCCAGGCCCTCCACGATCGCGGTCTTGCCCACCCCGGGCTCACCAATGAGGGCGGGATTGTTCTTGCGGCGGCGGGAGAGGACCTGCAGGACGCGCTCGATCTCGCCGTCGCGGCCGACGATAGGATCGAGCTGCTGGGCGCGGGCCTGAGCGGTCAGGTCGATGCCGAGCTGGTCAATGGTAGGTGTCTTGCTGCTGCGCCGCTCGCCGGCATGCGGGCCGGAGCCAGACTGCGTGAGGACTTTGATGACCTCGGAGCGAACCTTCTCCAGGTTCACGCCCAGGCTTTCAAGGACACCGGCGGCGATGCCTTCACCCTCGCGGATGAGGCCAAGAAGGAGATGCTCGGTTCCGATGTAATGATGCCCGAGCCGGCGCGCCTCGTCGACCGCAAGCTCGATGACCTTCTTGGCCCGGGGCGTGAGGCCGATCTCACCCTGCACCGTTCGCTCGCCGCGGCCGATGATGAATTCCACGGCGCTGCGAACCTTGGTCAGCTCGATGCCGAGGTTGGAGAGAACCTTGGCCGCCACACCCTCGCCCTCACGCACGAGGCCCAGCAGGAGATGCTCGGTTCCAATGTAGTTATGGTTAAAGCGCTGCGCTTCTTCCTGAGCCAGAGTCAGGACTTTGCGGGCACGCTCGGTAAATCGATCAAAGCTGTTGCTGCCGCTGTTTTGCATATGGGTGTATCCGATCCGATGATGACGCGATGGTGGGTGCGCTGGCCGGGGACTACGACCTCGCCTAGTGCTGGTCGGCGGCCTGGCTGGTAGCAGAAGCTACCTCGGCGGCCTGGTCCTCGGTCTGCGGCAATTCTTCTTCGGATACAGGGGATGCATCCTCCGAAGCAACGGCCCCGTTGCTCGCCGGACTCTCGTCCTGGGCTTGGGGCTCGGACTCGACAGCAGGGCTGTCCTGCATGTCGGTAACGGCGGAAGCGGGCTGCTCCTCGCCGAAGTTTGTCTCGGCGTACGAGGCAAGTTCGGGGGCGAATGATGCGGTGTCGTCGAAGTCACCGTAGCTGCCGCCGTAATATTGCGGCTCCTGTGCCTGGCGGGCGCTGAGCCCGAGTCGGCGGCGCTGGCTATTGATGTGAATGATCTTGGCCGGAAGGACCTGGCCTTCCTGCACCACCTGGGCGGGATCGGTCACCGGCCGGTCGGTCAGCTCGCTCAGGTGGATGAGGCCTTCCAGCCCCTCGTGGACCTTGGCGAAGGCGCCAAACTTGGCGAGCTTGGTGATGGTCGCTTCCACGACCTGGCCGATATGGTAGTCCTGCTCGACCGTGTCCCACGGATCCGGCAGGGCACGCTTCAGGCTGAGCGCGATCTTCTTGGTCTCGCGATCGACAGTCAGCACCATCACGTCGACATCCTGACCGACGCGCAGAACCTCGCTCGGGTGGTTGACCCGGTTATACGAGAGCTCGGAGACGTGGACGAGACCATCTGCTCCGCCGAGGTCCACGAAGGCGCCGAAGGTGGTGATGTTGCTGACCTGTCCGTGCCTTATCTGCCCGGGCTGGAGGTTTTCCATCAGCTCATCTTTGCGCTGGGTGCGCCGCTCTTGAACGGCGGCACGCTCGGAGAGGATGAGCCGGTTTCGATGCCGGTTGATCTCGATAACTTTGAGAGGAAGGGAGCGTCCGACCATGGCGGTCAACGTCTGGGTGACTTCCTCGTTCTCGCCCTCCTGGCGGGACACGTTGCGTAGGTCGAGCACCTGAGAGACGGGCACGAAGCCGCGAACTCCCAGGACGTCGACGATCAGGCCGCCTTTGTTGAATTCAACCACCGGCGCCTCGACGATCCCGCCATGCTGGTAGATCTCTTCAATCTCGCGCCATGCCCGCTCGATGCGAGCGCGGCGCAGGGAGAGAAGGGCATGTCCCTCTTGCCCTTCGGGCTGGATCACGACGACCAGGATGCGGTCGCCCACGTGCAGATCGGGCATGGGTTCGCCCTCGCCGGCGAGCTCGCGAGCCGGAATCAGTCCTTCCGACTTCAGGCCCACATCAACCAAGACCTCATCCTGATCGACACGCACGACCGTGCCTTCAACGGTCTCGCCGCGATGGAGGCGACGGAAGGCATAGTCGCTTTCCCGCAGCAGATCCTCCATGCCGAGCTCCTGCTCGGGAGGTGCGTCTGCTGCGTGGGGCTGCACATCCTCCTGGCTGAAGGATGTGTCGGTTCCCCGGTGGTCGATATCCATGATTCTCCTTTGAGCGCTCGGGACGTAAGATTCAGGTCTCCCGAGAGGTCCCCTATATACCATAGGCCCAGGAGATTACGCATCCCTGGGCTCTCAGGCACCCCGAGTATATCAAAGAAAAGACCGGTCGTAAAGGCTTCCCGACGCTTTCCTTGACATAACTGAGAGGGTCGACGGATGGCACATACGGCACAGGATGTAGTGAACGTCCTGTCTCATTGAAGGTAAAAAGAACCCGTTCTGGCAGCGGCCGATCGTCCCACCCGGGTAGACCGGGCAGTATTGTAGGTGCAGCGGCGTTTCACGACCGTGATCGGGACGGGAACGGGTGGGTCCACCGCGCTGAAAGCCACCAGAACGGGGTCGA
>JAICWV010000231.1 GCA_025966365.1 Chloroflexota bacterium
GGTACTCCATGTCGAAATGAGAGCATGCGCCGACAGCAAAATCAACAGTACCCGCCTGATGGGAGGGGGTGAAACCAAGAGAGAAGCCCGCCTCACTACCGGGGCTAAAGCCCCATAGCTTGCGGCGGGCTATTTCTGTCACCCTGAACGCGGTCGCGCGGACGTAGGACAGCGACGCGGCCGCTATGGCCTGGTTGTACGGTGGAAGGATGTTTCCACTTTCGCGCGCCCGCCAAAGAACCTCCGACGAGCGGGCGTACCATCGGGCTGCGTCGCTCCGGCTAGTACCGCCGGCCGCCGTGAGTCCTGCCCGGTTGTGTGACGGCATCGCCGCCGGGTACGCTCCTCTCGCACACGCCATCTGAACAAGTGTTTGCAAGAAAGGGACGCCATGGAGCCATCTACCATGACCATCACCCCGGACGGCGCCGCCGCCGACGCCAGCGTTCCCACCATCACCGTGCTCATTCCGCCGGCTCTGCTGGCGCGCACCGGCCAGCGGCGCCAGGTACGCGCGACGGGCCGCACCGTGCGCGAGGTGGTCGCCGCGCTCGACGCGCAGTATCCCGGCCTGCGCTTCAATCTCTGCTATGAGACCGGCGAGCTGCGCCCCTTCGTCAACATCTTCCGCGACGGGCAGAACATCCGCTATCTCGACCTGCTCGACACGCCCGTCCAGCCCGGCGCATGCCTGCAGATATTTCCTTCCGTCGCCGGCGGCTGAGCGCCCCAGCGAGATCGCGATCCCGATCCCGCATCCGGCGTAACCGTCCGTGCCGCTTACAGCCGTTTACACACTCGTCCTGTTTAGAAAGGGAGCCAGTCCAGTATGACAGCTCGCAACCCGTACCCACGCGGCAGCGTCGTGCTGCTCGCCGGCACCAAGCGCGGCCTCTACATCCTCTCCTCGCGCGACCGCACGTCGTGGACGTGCGAGCCGGCCGCGCTCCAGGGCAATCGCGTCTATAACGCCGCGCTCGACCAGCGCAGCGGCCGGCGCATCTTCGCCGCCGACAACGGCGACTTCTTCGGTACGTTCCTGCGCATCAGCGACGACTTCGGCAAGACCTGGCGCGAGCCGGAGCGCGGCATCCAGTTCCCCGAAGAGAGCGGCGACAAGCTCAAGAACATCTGGGTGATCGAGCCGGGACGGGCGAGCGAGCCTGGCACCGTCTACGTCGGCGTGGACCCCGCCAGCCTGTGGGAGAGCCGCGACGGCGGCGAGACGTGGGAGCTGAACGCCGGCCTGGTGAGCCACCCCACACGCAAGGACTGGAACCCCGGCGCCGGCGGCATGTGCCTGCACACCATCGTGCCCGACTACGCCAACCCCAAACGGATGTGGGTGGGCATCTCGGCGGCGGGATGCTATCGCACCGAGGACGGCGGCGAGACGTGGACCTTTGCCAACAAGGGCACACGCGCCGGCTTCCTGCCGGATGAATATCCCGACTTCGGCCAATGCCTGCATCGCATGCTGCAGCACCCGACCAACCCCGACGTGCTGTATCAGCAGAACCACTGCGGCGTCTACAAGTCCAGCAATGGCGGCGACGAATGGATGGACATCCAGCACAATCTGCCGTCCGAGTTCGGCTTTCCCATCGCGATTGATCGCCAGCACCCCGACACGGTCTTCACCGTCGTGGAGGCAGAGCACCGCCACAACGTCGGCGACCACTTCACCATCTATCGCACGCGCGACGGCGGCGAGCGCTGGGAGCCACTCACCAACGGCCTGCCGACCGGCCCCGGCGTCTCGCTGGGGGTGCTGCGCCACGGCATGACCAGCGACACGCTCGACCCGTGCGGCGTCTATGTCGGCACCAACACCGGCCAGCTCTTCGCCAGCCGCGACGCCGGCGACTCGTGGGAGCTGGTCGCGGACTACCTGCCGCCGATCTATTCCGTGACTGCCGCCGTCATCGAGTAGCGGATGCATGTCAGGCCTCCAAGCCGGCGCCGTCTCAGAACCAACAGCGGAGAGGGCGCTGGTTTGGCCGTCCGGGAGTGGAACAGCATAGCATGTGGCACCATGATTCGGCGCAGAACGAGCGTAGCGCGTAATGTCCCAAACGAGGGGAAGGGAGGAGTGGAGTTGACCGGGTTCCGTGGACACTTGTAGAGTTGGGGCGAGAGCCCCGAGGAGGTGTCCATGGCCAGAGCATCGCGACCTGTGCAGCCCTATCCGCCGGAGTTTCGGGCGGAGGCCATTCGGCTGGCCCGGAGCAGGGGGAAATCGCATCGGCAGATTGCTGAGGATCTGGGCGTGACGAGCGAAACACTGCGTCTGTGGCGCAAGCAGGCGGATCTGGACGAGGGCAAGCGGCGGCAGGACGGATTTCTCTTCCTGGCGGTGATTCTCGACGCCTGGAGTCGCCGGGTGGTGGGCTGGTCAATGCGGGCTCATCTGCGCACCGAGTTGGTGCTGGCGGCACTGGAGATGGCGGTATGGAATCGATGGCCGGAGGCGGGAGTGATTCATCACTCCGATCATGGGTGTCAGGACACCTCTGTGCTCTTCGGCGAGCGGTGTGCGGCGGCGGGGATCCGCTCCTCTATGGGGTCAGTGGGAGATTGCTTTGACAACGTGCTGGTGGAGAGCTTTTTCGCCACCCTAGAGTGCGAGCTGCTGGCCCAACACCGATTTCAGACGCATGAGGAGGCACGAACGGCAGTCTTTGACTGGATCGAGCGCTTTTACAATCGGCAGCGACGGCACTCGGCGCTGGGGTATGTGGCACCAGCGGTGTATGAACAAACGGGTACCACCCCGACGCCTGGGGCCGCATGAGGCAAACAGTCCACGAAATCAGGGTCACTTCA
>JAICWV010000092.1 GCA_025966365.1 Chloroflexota bacterium
CACCGGCTGCAGGTCCAGCTGCGGTTCTCCGGGCCGGCCGAGACCGCACAGCAGGAGGTCGTGGGCGCCGGGTTGCGCGTTCAATTTCTTTCCGAGGACATCGAGAAACGCCGGGCTCATCGGCGCCGAAAGATCATCAGGCGGGCAGCGCGCCGCCACCCACTCCGGCTGGAGGTCGGCTGCCACCACGTGATGGCCGCTGAAGGCGACCACCGCGCCGACCGCGCCCGTCACGCGCGGGATGACCTCGATGGCGGCATCAAACGGAGGGAAGCTGCCGTGACCGGCGGCATCGAAGATCGCGGCAAGATGCTCGTCACCGCTCATGTCCGTAGGATCACCGACCCCATCATACGGTTCCTCCCATTTCGTACCGGCTCCGAAACATCTCACGCGGTACTGTTGATAGGAGACAGCAAGACGAGTGCAGGGAGGAGCCACCGTGCCATTCAGTCTGGTGCCCAAGGAGCGGCAGTTTTTTGTGCTGTTCCGCGAGAATGCGAATGCAGTGCTGGAATCGTTCCGCACCCTAAGAGAGATGCTGGGCAGTCAGGCCTCCGAGTTCGGAGAGTACACGCGCAAGCTGCGGGATCTGGAGCATCAGGCGGACGAGACCACGCACCGCATCAATCAAGAGCTGAACCGGACCTTCATCACCCCCTTCGATCGGGAAGACATCTATGCGCTGGCGGGCGCTCTCGACGACGTGATTGACCTGGCCGACGAGACCGCCGACACCATCGTGCTGGACGGCATCACCGAAATCTCTGATGAGGCGCGCCAGATGGGCGATATCCTCTTCAAGATCGCGGAGCAGCTGGTGCAAGCAATCGACAAGCTGGAGTCCGACCGGGAGATGTCGCCGAACTGGGTGGCGGTGCATGTCCTGGAGAACCAGGCAGATAAGGTCACGCGGGAGGCAATCGGCGCCCTCTTCCGCAACGGCCACGATCCGCTCTACGTCATCAAGTGGAAAGACGTGTACGCCCTGCTCGAGAAGACCGTCGATCGCACCGAGGATATCGCAACGATCCTCGAGACGATCGCGATCAAGAATGCATAGCACGCTCTTTGTCGTCATCGTCGTTCTGGTCGCGCTCTCGTTCGACTTCACGAACGGCTTCCACGACACCGCCAATGCCATAGCAACCTCGGTCTCGACGCATGCCCTCTCACCGCGGATGGCGGTGGTGCTCTCGGCCGTCATGAACTTCCTGGGCGCTTTTGTGACCCTCAAGGTGGCCACGACGATTTCCAGAGGTGTCATCGACCCCACCAAGCACGACGTCACGCTGGTGCTGGTGATGGCGGCGCTGATCGGGGCCATCGGCTGGAACCTACTGACCTGGTCCTACGGCCTGCCCAGCAGCTCCTCCCATGCGCTCATCGGGGGATTGGTCGGGGCCGGCATTGCCAGCCTGGGACTCGACGCCATCAGCTGGGGCGGCGTGGTGGAAAAGATGCTGATCCCGCTGGTTCTCTCGCCGATCATCGGCTTCGTCCTCGCCTATATCGGCATGCTCATCATCTTCTGGGTTTTTCGTCGGGCGCGGCCGCGCCCGGTCCACCGGGGATTCCGATTGGCGCAGGTGCTTTCGGCGGCGTTCGTCTCCTTCAGCCATGGCACCAACGACGCGCAGAAGACGATGGGGGTGATCGCCCTGGCCCTGGTGGGGGGGCCGGCGGTTTTCGGCAGGAAGCTGACCGCGGCTGACGTCGCTGCCGGTCACATCCCGCTGTGGGTGGTCGCCGCCGCCGCCGCCGCCATGGCCTTCGGCACCTACTTCGGCGGCTGGCGTATTATCCGGACCCTGGGAACGCGTCTCTATAAAATGGACCCTGCCCAGGGCTTCGACGCCCAAACGATGGCCGCGCTGGTCATCCAGACCGCCAGCCACTTTGGGTTTCCCGTGAGCACCACCCACGTGGTGACCGGCGCCGTGCTGGGTGCCGGCTCCAGCCAGAGCATCTCCGCGGTCCGCTGGGGCGTCGGCATCAACATCTTCCTGGCCTGGATCATCACCCTACCCATGGCCGCCATCTTCGCCGCGGTTGTCTATGTGATCCTGCACCTGTTCGTGCGCTGATCAGGCACCACGTTCGGACGCCAGGTGGATCTGGAGGGCAAGAGAGGCGAATGCCGTCTGTCTTGCCGTTCGGGAGCCATGGTCGTAACTCGCAATCCCTTCGATCTCGAGTGATCCGGTCCAGCGAGCCATGATGACGAGGTCTTGATCACCGGAGCGTTGCACCGCCACCAGCGCCCCTCCTCCCTGCGGTGCGGGGAGAAGTTCCCTGGCAGCGGATTTCTGGCGATAATGCTGCGCATGGATTGACCGGGTGAGATCGAGAAAGGCGACTTCGCTCCAGGTCGTTCCCGTGGTATCGGGTACGGCGCTATACCGCGATACGAATAGCTGAAAGGCCATGGCCATGCGGCCGCGGTGGTGGACGCCCGCGAACTGTGCCCAGCCTGCGACCCGACGCAGCTGATCCTGTGAGGTGAGATGGAAGAGTGGAACACCGCCTTCGCAGAAAAAGTTCCAGAGGCAGTCCATCTCGGCGTTGGTCAGTGCCGGTCGGTAGCTAATTTCGGCGCCCAGCGGGTAGGCGGGGGCTGGAACGCCAAGGGGCGCCGCTGCGGCGTGGTGTGGCATCAGGGCGGGCACCACGCCGAGCAGGATGAGAAGGGCGATGACCGAGAGCTTCATAGCCTACGTCCTTTCCGGTCTTTCGAGGGCTCTCTGCTTACACGGACGGTTCTTGCTCCCAGCCTGCTCCGTTACTGACCCATTGACGAGGCGCAAGCGGCACGAGAAGCGGCACAAGTGAGCGGCACAATCGTCGGAGGACTTGACAGAGCCTGCTACCATTTTCCGCTCCCTGCATGAGGGTGAGAGTGCCGCTGGGAGTGACACTGGGACCGTCCACTGCATCGGTTGCCTCCTTCGCCAACGCCATATGGCAGCACTGGCAGGTCTCACTCTGCCAGAGGACCGGGGCGATGACCAGGTAGGACCAGGCACAGAATTGGTCACAGAACTGGCTGACGAAACGCTATCGCGCGGTATTGTCAAGTGCTACCATGGGCGCAGTCTGGGACGGACATGCGAGGAAGCGGGACGATGCGAGCGGAGCCCAACACACCGTCCTTCGGTGCGCTCTTGCGCCAGCACCGTCTAGCGGCGCAGCTCACCCAGGAGGAGCTGGCGGAGCGAGCGGGGATCTCCGCACGCAGCGTCAGCGACATCGAGCGCGGGATATCTCGCGCCCCGCAGAAAGCCACAGTTCACTTCCTGACCGAGGCGCTGCGATTGGCGGACGACGAGCGGGAGATTTTCGAAGGCGCCGCGCGTGCAAGCCGCCGCGCGATCGTCCCTCTTTCCCGACAGGAGACCGGGGAGCCGGTTCTCTCATACTCGGAGGAGCGCCGATTCCAGGCACGATGGCTCACCTGGGTGGTGTCCGGCCTGGCGGCCGTGTCTATCATCACCCTCGCGCTTATCCTGAGCCGATCATCTCCACGCGGTACAAACGCCAACAGCCACCTCCAGCCGTGGGGGTGGACCTCGGCCTCTCTTCAGACATGGGAGCGATCACAAACCCCAAGCGCTGCGCCGACGCAATTCGACCACCCCGCCAACGTTGCCGTGGATGAACGAGGGAACGTCTATGTGGCTGATGCCCTGGGGAACTCGATCACCAAACTTGCGCCCGATGGGCATCGTCTGACCCGGTGGGGATCGTTTGGCACAGGGCGAGGTCAGTTCAATTTCCCGACCGGACTGGCAGTGAATCGGCGGGGCGAGATCTATGTTGCCGATACGGGCAACAATCGGATCCAGGAACTTTCGCCGCAGGGGAAGTGGCTAGCCTGGTGGGGCATGCCCGGCTCCCCGCTCGCGCACATCTCGAGTCCGACCGGTGTGACGCTCGACCATCGGGGCAACGTCTACATCGCCGACGGCGACTCCGCTGAGGTGGTCAAGCTATCCGCGTCCGGGAGAGTTCTTGCCCGGTGGTCTCCCCGTCAATTCAAGGATCCCGAGGCCCTCTCCGCTGCGCCGGACGGCACGATTTATGTCGCCGATTCGGGAGCAGGCACCATCAACCATCTTTCGCCGGCCGGCCGGATTCTCTCTGCCTGGCACCTCCCCGGATTCATCCCCGGGCAGTACACTTATCCCACGGGATATCCGGTGAACGTTGCAGTGGACAGCCACGGTGCGGTCTATGTAACCGATACCTACCGGGACTTGGTTCTCAAGCTGTCACGGTCCGGGCAGGTGCAGACACAGTGGGGCGGGCCGGGAAGCGATCCCGGCAAGTTTGACGTTCCACTGGGCATTGCGGTCGATCATTCCGGCACCGTCTACGTGGGTGACCGCAACAATCATCGCGTGCAGAAGCTCTCCTCGGCGGGGGTTCCGCTTCCAGCCTGGGGAGCCGCTCCCCCTCACGCCTCGCATTTTCGTAGCCCGGTTGCGATGGTTGCGGATCGCGCCTCGCACGTCTACATCCTGGAGGAGGCGAATCCGCCGCGTGTGCAGGAGCTATCACAGCAAGGTCTGCCAATCAGGGAGATCAGTCTCCACCGGGGCCGGCAGGCAGCTACTCTTTCCGGCCTCGCCGTGGATGTGACGGGTGACTTGTACGTCGCCGATCCGGCCCATAACAGGATCGCCATGTTCGGGCCGACAGGAGAGCGGCGTGCCACCTGGGGAACGGCCGGAACGGGCGGCGGACAGTTCCACGACCCGACCGATGTCGCGATCGCGCCCTCGGGAGCTGTCTACGTTGCCGACTCCGACAATGGCCGCGTCCAGACCTTCTCGCACGACGGGCGATTACTGAGGACGATGGATGTGACCGGCTATCCACAGGCGGTGACGGTGGACACCCATGGCAACATATACATGACCGACACCGTTCGCGGTGACGTCGCAGAGCTGTCGCCGGCCGGTGTGTTCCTCCGCGTTCTCGGAGGCGGCAAGAGATCCGGTATCCGCTGGAGGAAGCCGGTTGCGCTTGCAGTGAGCCGCTCTGGCGACGTGTACGTCGCCGACGCAGGGAGCAAGCGGGTGGTTGAGTTATCGCGCTCCGGCCAGGTTCTGAGACACTGGGGAGGCAAGGGTCTGTTTGTACGTCTCACCGATATCGCCGTCGATCCGATGGGAAACGTCTACGCGCTGGACGCGGGAAGCGGACGCGTCTTGAAGCTAACCTAGTGGGGCAGTTCAGCCCACTCCTTGGGCGAGAAGGCTCTCAGTGCTTCCCGAGGACGGCCCGCTGCAGAAAAGCGACGGTCCTGGCGATATCGACATCGTCCTGGTTGGTCAGAACGATGATGTCGACCTTGTCATCCGGATACATCCCGTTGTAGGCCAGGCCGGCGCTGAACCCGCCGGCTGCCCCGAAGAGACGGTGGTGCGACGGCTGCAGACGCGCGATGCCCCAGCCGTAACCGTATCCGTCCTCGGACACCGGCGTCTTGTATCCCGACTCGGGAGGATCCCCCGGAGCCAGACAATTGTTCCGGCAAATGGTCACGTACGGAGTGAACATCTTGTTCACAACATCTCGAGGCGCAACAGCGGAATCGGAAAGCGCTCTGTCCCATCGGTACAGGTCTCCCACCGTCGAGTACACGCCGGCCGAAGAGAAGGCATTGGACATATGAACGTTCTGCGACTGCGAGTATGCGTCGGCGTAGCCGACGGCCAGCCGCCTGGGCCTTGCCGTGGGGAAATAGGCGGAGCCGGACATTCTTAGGGGCGCAAAGATGTGGGTCTCCAGGTAGGATCCGTACGAGCGATGGCTCACCTTCTCGATGATGAATCCAAGCACGTCATAGCCCAGGTTGCTGTAGCTCCAGGTCGATCCCGGCCGGGCAATCAAGGGGGTGGCCCTGGCCGCAGCCACCAGACGCCCAGGCGTCGTCGGCTTACTGGGGTCGAGCTGAGCGGGGAAGTTGTCCATCCCCGAGGTGTGGGTAAGTAGTTGTTGGATCGTGAGTGGGCGCCACGCTTTCGGGCATTGAGGCACGTACGAGCAGACATGATCCCGGACGTGGAGTTCGCCCGCCCTCTGCAGCTGGAGGACAGCCATGGCGGTGAACTGATTCGTGGTGGTCCCGATACGGTACTGAGTCCGAGCAGCGTTCGGGATGCGGTGCTTCCGGTCAGCCATACCATATCCCTTGCTGAGAAGCACGCGCCCACGTCGTGCTACCAGGACAGAGCCGCTGAACCGCTTTTGTCCGGCTATGCGGGCAAGGGCGGCGTCAGCCTGCTGGAGACCACGGGTCAGCCCTGTACTGCTTCCCAGATATCCGGTGCTGTCCCGGCCACCGGGTGCAGCGATGACCCCGGATGCCGCCGCGGTGGAGCACGTCAGGAGGAGCAGCACGGAAACCGCGACGAGCCGTTTCATGATCATGTGCCTCATTTTCCCGCTCCCTGGGTGAGAGTGCCGCTGGGAGAGACTGGCACCGTCCACTGCATCGGTTGCCTCCTTCGCCAACGCCATATGGCAGCTCTGGCAGGTCTCACTCTGCCAGAGGACCGGGGCGATGACCAGGTAGGACCAGGCACAGAATCGGTCACAGAACTGGCTGACGACTCGATATCGCGCTGCAGTAGCCGTGGCAGCCCGGACAACTTCTCCATCGATGCGGGCTGGGATTCCTCACCTGTGGCCCCACCTCAAGTGACAAGCGTGGGTTCGAGCGCGCTGCGGTTGATGCCGTTACCCGACTGGAGGGAATCCAGCCGGAAGGTGACACACCATGAAGCTATCCGAGATGAAGAGCTCAGAGCGGGTCCTCGCCGACCAATTGAAGACGCCTACGTTCCGGGAGGAGTGGGAGCGGACAGCCCTGGCGCGCCGTGGCAACACGTGTGGTGGCGTACCGCGCCGAGCACGTCCTGTCTCAGGCGGCTCTTGCGCGCGAGATCGGTGTCAGCCAGCCGCTCGTCGCCCGCCTCGAGGCCGGCGAGCATGAGCCCACCTTCGGTACCCTCATCCGACGCGCGCGCTGCCTCGGCCTGGAGTTTCACATCGACATCACACCGACCGCTCTGAAGTTGGCAGCACTGCCGTGACGAGCGAAACGCGCAATCGATCCGGCTTGCGGCGCATGCCTTCTGCGTCGCCCTTCCTATCGGGCGCGTGCCGGGTCCTCGCCAAGTCCCAAAGCATAGTCAAGCAGCTCCTCGACTGTCATGGCCCTCCCCTGCTTCCATGCAGCGTCAAAATTCGGTTCACCTGTCACCGCGCGCGCTTTCGTGATAGCCTGCGCGACAGCCTCTGCGCGAGGCTGCTCCCCCGGGACACCCATCTCCTCGCGTCTCATGGAGGAAGCTGCCAGGAGCCGTATCATCGTCTCTGCGTACCCTAGCTCACCCATGGCCAGTCCCAGCGCCTCGACGGCCTCCGGAACCTGACCGGTGTCTCCAGCCTCACGGAGTGACCGGAGGCTCTCAGACGCTAAGACCCTGCCTCGCTGGATGTCTCCCACGTGAAGTGCGACATAGCTCAGGTTGCAAAGGACAACGGCGGTGCCCCAGGGATCGTTCAGCGCACGAAACGACGCCAGGCTCTCTTCCAACAATTGCGTGGCTTTCACCCAATCTGCATGCCGGTCTGCGATATTCCCCAGGTTATTTAGAGCGATTGCTGCGTTCCAGGTGTCTCCAAGGTCTCTAAATAACGACAGGCTCTCTTCAAATCGTTCCGCCGCCCGCTCGTCCTCTCCCAGTGCCTTCGACACATTCCCCAAATTGTTGAGCGCGGCAGCAACATCCCAGTTGTCGTCCAGTTCACGACCCAGAGTGAGACTCTCCTCAAAGAGTTCTCCACCGCGCTCGAAGTCCCCTTGAAGGCACAGGACATTTCCCAGATTGGTGAGTGAGGCGGAGAGCTCGACCTTATCGCCGATCGTCCGGCGCAGCGTCACCGCCCCAGCGAGAAGCTGGCGCGCCCGGCCGTATGCCCCCGTCTGGAAGTCGAGAACTCCCGCGCTGTTCAAGAGCGCGCCATACAACGCGGGATCGAGATGGTTTCCGTCCATCAGCGCTTGATCCTGCGCCAGATCGATCCATCGCCTCCCCTGCTGCACCTGGCCCCGCATGTACCAGTACTGGCAGAGGGCGGTTGCCAGACGAATTGCAGTCTCAAGATCGTACTGCAGGGACCAGGTGAGAGCTGCGACCAGGTTCGGATAGTCGGCTTCCAGGCGCTGGAGCCACAGTTCCTGGTCCTCACCTTTCAGCCCGGCATTCGCGTCTTCGGCTTGTCCGGCAAAGTAGCGGGCGTGCTCGCGCTGCAGCGGAAAGAGCTCCTGACTGACGCGCAGAAGCTCGAGCGCAAAGGCCCGGACCGTATCGAGCGTCAGGCCCAGTATCCTCTCGCCGCTGTATCAAGCTCACGCGCAGGAGGGCATCCATGACATTCGCTACCGGGAGATCTATGCGGCACACGCGCTCCGCCGATTGCAGGGACCAGCTCCCGGTGAAGACCGCAAGCCGCATAAAAAGCTGAGCCTCTTGCGGGTCGAGGAGCTGGTAGCTCCAGTCGAGTGCGGCTCGAAGCGAGCGGTGCCGCGGTGTGACATCCAGACGCCCGCCGCTGAGCATGTCAAATCGTGCCTCGAGCTGCGACAGAAGAACTCGTGGGGAAAACATACGGGTCCGGGCGGCGGCAAGCTCGATGGCGAGCGGCAATTCGTCGAGCCTCCGGCAGATCTCGGCAACCGCAGTACTGTTCTCTTCGCTCAAGACGAATGCCGGGTCGATCGTTTGAGCCCGCTGCACGAATAGCGCAACCGATGGAATGGCCTGCAGCGTCAATACGTCGGGGACATCAGGCTCCTGTGGGAGAGGCAATGGTGAGAGGGGGAACTCGCGCTCGGCCGAGAGATTGAGCGGTGTTCGGCTCGTTACGGCGACGGCGATCGAGGGACACGCAGCCAGCAGGTCGGCAACAAACAACGCAGCGGAGAGCACATGCTCGAATGTGTCGAAGATCACAAGAGAGTGCCGTCCGACAAACTGCTCCTTCAGGACAGCAAGAACATCGGTACCTTCCGGCTCATCGAGCCCCACTGTCTGAATCAAGGCGGCAGGGAGAAGAGCCGGATCCTCTACCGGGGACAGGGAAACGAAGAAGATGCCGTCCGGGAAATCAGATGCCAGATCAGCGGTGGCCTCTACAGCGAGTCTTGTCTTTCCCACGCCGCCCGGGCCCACGATGGTTACCAACCGCACGCGTTTATCGAGGAGAAGCTCCCGCAGTGCGCCGATCTCAGATTCCCGACCCACAAAGGATGTTGCGGTAGGTGGGAGTGTCGATAGCCCGGGTATGGGAGAAGCCGCGCGCTCCCAGTGAGCCCGCACCTCCGGAGGCACCTGGAGAGCGTTGGCGAGAGCGGCTACCACGTCTCGGGTCGGCCTTCTCGTTCCCTGCTCGAGCTTGCGGATGTGCCCGACGCTGTATCCGGAGTGCCGGGCAAGATCGGGTTGAGTGAGCCCCGCCCCGTGGCGACTCCGCCGCAAACTCTGCCCAAATTCTTCCGGTTCCACCCGCACCTCTCTCCACTACCTAGCAGACGTCACGTCGGCTGTAAACACGAGCGTACAAGCCGGGCCCCGTAAGGATCAATTGGTGGCAGGTCGGGAATGTGGAGCACTTTGAGGCAATAATGGGGCAGATTCCCATGCAATCCCCGCA
This sequence comes from Chloroflexota bacterium, assembly GCA_025966365.1. Taxonomy (GTDB): domain Bacteria; phylum Chloroflexota; class UBA5177; order UBA5177; family UBA5177; genus JAICWV01. The sequence continues at coordinate 9,730 of JAICWV010000092.1, forward strand.
CCTCACCCTCCCCCGCGAGCCCTCCTCCGCCACACAGCCGCGTACGGCGCTGGTCCTTGGCGCCGGCGGCATTCGCGGCTGCGCGCATCCCGGCGTGATTTCGGTGCTCCAGCAGGCGGGCGTGCGGATCGACATGGTGGTGGGGGCCAGCATCGGCGCTATGTTCGGGCTGGGACTGGCGGCGGGAATTCCGGCGGAACGGATGGTCGAAACCGTTCGCGTCAGCCGTCCGATCGACATCCTTCGCTTCTATCTGGGGGGATTGAACCCGCAGGGGAAGAACCCGATTGCGCGGCTACTCCGCGATGCCGGGGAGGGGAAGGAGTTCTCGGACCTGGAGATGCCCTTTGCGGTCACGGCGACGGACATGGAGAGCGGCCGGCAGGTGGTGATCAAGAGCGGCCCGGTGCTGGATGCGGTGCGCGCCAGTATCTGCCTTCCTCTCTTTGGCCGGCCGGTGCATCTCGACGGCCGCTACCATATGGATGGTGGGCTGACGGACACGGCCCCGGTCTACGTGGCACGGGAGATGGGTGCCGAGCGTGTCATCGCTGTCTGCCTAGGCACCAACTTCGCCGCTCCCCGCTGGGTGCGCGAAAAGCCGTGGGCCCGGCCGATGCTGCAGATGTTGGGCCGGCAGACGCACGCGCCCACCGGACGCTTTCCCGACATGCTCCGCTTTACCGCCCGACTCTATGCCGCGTCCTGCAATCCGCCCATGCCTGCCCAGGATGCCGATATCGCCATCTGGCCGGACCTGGGGCCGCTCAGCCCCACCTCCATGGTCGGGGCACAGTTCGCGCTGGAGCGCGGTTTCGAGGCCGGGCGGGAGGCGCTGGCTGCGCTCTCACCGGGATCCCACTGATTTCCCGGTGCAGAATGGGTAGATCACAGGTTGGGCAGGAGATCACATGGCTGTTCAGACACGGGCGCGGACACGCTACCCTTTCGACCGATACCTCAACGCACGCAGCGCCACGTTCCCCGACTTTTCACCCGACGACCGCTTCGTGTCCTTCATCAGCGACATCACGGGTGTTCCGCAACTCTGGCAGGTCCCGGTTGAGGGGGGCTGGCCCGAGCAGCTGACCTTCGCCGCCGATCGGGTCATGTCCGGGCACTATGCCCATGAAGAGCCGCTCATTGTCTTCGGCATGGATGCCGGCGGGAACGAGCGCGAGCAGCTCTACACGCTGCGGGGAGGGGCTGTCAGAGACCTGGCGGTCGATCCGGCGGTCATGCACATGACGGCGGCCATCTCCTGGGACGATACCCGCGTCGCCTTCTCCGATAACCGCCGCCGGCCGGCCTCCTTCGACGTCTACATCCGTGACATCGACGGGAGCAATGAGGAGTGCGTCTACGAGCAGGACGGCAGTAACTTTGTCTCAGATTGGTCTCGCGACGGGCGCTATCTGCTGATCTATCGCCTGGCCGGCTCCCGCGATAGTGAGCTGTATCTTCTCGACCTTCAGAGCGGCGAGGCAACGCATCTAACACCACACCGGGGGCTTGTCATCTATGGCTCGGCCCGATTCGCGCCCGACGGGCAGAGTATCTACCTGGTGACAGACGCAGACAGTGAATTTCTGCGTGCCGCTCGTCTGGACCTCCGCACGCGGCAGATCACGTTCCTCACGCCCGACGAGCATGACATCGAGTCAGTAGCCCTCTCCCCGGACGGAAGCTCTCTGGCACTGATTCGCAATCTTGACGGCTACAGTCAGCTGGCGGTTCGTCCCGTGGATGACGCGGGGGAGCGCGCGGCACCGGACGTTCCGCCAGGTGTGATTGCGCAGCCGGTGTGGTCCCGCGATGGGAGCCGCGTTGCATTTACCTTCACCGGTCCCGCGGACAACCCGAACATCTGGATCTGGGATCTGGGGAGAAATGAGACCTGGCAGGCCACCTTCACGACCCAGGGCGGCATTCCCAGAGAGTCGTTCGTCACGCCGGAGACAGTCTCCTTTCCTTCGTTCGACGGCCTGGAGGTGCCGGCCTTTCTGTATGTGCCGCCCGGCGTCGAGAGCCCTCCAGTGGTGATCAACGTGCATGGCGGCCCCGAGTCTCAGGCAACTCCCATGTACAGTCCCGTCGTCCAGTACTTCGTGAACCGCGGCTATGCCGTGCTGGTTCCCAACGTGCGCGGGAGCACCGGCTACGGGCGGACATACACCCATCTGGATGACGTGGAGAAGCGGATGGACGCTGTCGCCGACCTGAAAGCGGCGGTGGAGTGGCTACGCAGGTCGGGACGCGTGGACGGCGAGAAGATCGCGATCATGGGTGGCAGCTACGGCGGATTCATGGTCCTGGCGGCGCTGACCACCTATCCGGACCTCTGGGCGGCAGGCGTGGACATCGTTGGCATCGCCAACTTCGAAACCTTCCTGCGGAACACCAGCGCCTACCGCCGTCACTGGCGTATCCCCGAATACGGCGATCCGGACCGTGACGCCGATCTCTTCCGCCGCATCTCACCGATCCATCACACGGACCGGATCGAGGCGCCGCTGATGGTGATTCACGGGGATAACGATCCCCGCGTGCCCCTGAGCGAAGCGGAGCAGATGGTCGAGGCCTTGCGGGGCCGCGGCCACCCGGTGGATCTCATGCGATTCCCGGACGAGGGTCACGGCGTGATCAAGCTCAAGAACAAACTGGTTGCCTACCCGGCCATCGGCGCATTTCTGGACCGGTACCTGGGCGGGGAGGAATAAGCACGCGGTCCGTACCTCACCCTCATCCCCCTAACCCCCTTCTCCCACACGTGGGAGAAGGGGGAACAGATGCTGCGGCCCCTCTCCCCCTCTCCCATCGAATGGGAGAGGGGGCCGGGGGGTGAGGGTCACCACTTCGATCCCCGCACCTGGTACGTCTCGTCCGGCATGACCCGGCGCCACATGCTGCCGGCGATCCGCTCTGGATCGCTCCTCACACCCTGACGCGCGAAGTACTGGCAGAGCCGCTCGACGTCCCGCTTGAGGAAGCGGTAAGCGTTCTGGTTCTGGTAGGCGTCGATCACCTGGGGGAAGTCGATGATGGTGACTTTCCCCTCCCAGTAGAGGACGTTGTAGGCGGAGAGATCGCCGTGGACGCGGTCGTGCTGGAGCATCAGCTCGACGTTCCGCATCAGGTGCTCGAAGAGCGGCAGCGCTTCCTCGCGGTCCAGAGACACCTGGCTCAGCGTGGGCGCGGGCGTCTCCTCCTCGCCGAAGTACTCCATGAGGATGGCGTTGTCGTCGTGCGCGATCACCCTGGGGACCGGCACTCCGGCCCCGTGCAGGAGGGTGAGCGTGCTGTACTCGTGGTAGAGCCAGGAGGCGAAACGCGCCTCCTGCCCGAAGCGGGTCCCCTGCTGGATCGCTTTGGCAGAGCGCTTGTCGCGCACGGCTTTGCCCTCGCCATCCAGCACCAGCCGGCTGCTCCAGTATTCCGCGTCGTTCTTGAACGTGCGGAAGATGCGTGGGCGATACACCTTGGCGGCTACCAGGTCCAGGCCGGTGGAGGGGTGCGCTTTGCAGCAGTAGACCGTCGCCTCCTTCCCGCCCTTCACCTGGCGCAGCACATCCACGATCTGATGGTCCTGGTAAAAGGGGCCCAGGTAGGTGTGGATCCACTGCCGCTCGTGCTTGGAGCCGGTGAAGGAGGGGTTGAAAGCACCCTCGATCACGTCCTCCTCGTCGGCGAGAATTGCCGGCACGGGGGCGTCGGTCTCCTTTCCCTTGGTTGTCTTGCGAGGTCGAGGCCGCTCGATCTCGTCGAGGTAGTCATCCCACTCGTCGATGTCACGAATGGCTATGGTTCGAGGCAATGCTGTTCTCCAGAAATCACTGAGGCCGCGGATCGTACCGCGGCCGAAATAACAAAACGGCCACGGGCTCGTGCGCTCCGTGGCCGCCTGGAGATCAGACTAGATCGAGGCAGCCTCGGACGCACCCATCAACGTCGAAGACACGGCAAGCGCCGAGCGGTGGCAAACATGCTGCATATCGGCTCCTCCTTGTCGCGGAATTGGGTACGTCTGACGTCACCATACCACACAAGCGGGGCAACGAGCATGTGAGCGAGGGCGCGTCCCATCGTTTTTGCAGGGCAGGTGCAACCCGCGATCGCCGGATTGGATGTCGGGGCGATGTGCAGTCGCTGGAGTGGATGTTGGAGCGATGTGCAGTCGCTGGAGTGGATGTCGGAGCGATGCGCAGTCGCTGGCCTGAGATATCGGGACGAGGTGCACTCGCGAGCCTGAAATGTAGGGGCGATGTGGCATCGCCCGCTGTGCCTCAGCACCGCGTATGGGGTGCGCCCCCCAGGGATATGGGTGTCGGGACCAGGCGAGCCGGTCCGGGGCCCCGCCGCAGCGAGGGG
>JAICWV010000219.1 GCA_025966365.1 Chloroflexota bacterium
AGGTCATGGGCGGGAACCGGCGATCGACCCGGTTCCCGCCCCACCGTGGCTCACGCTCTAGTACTTCGACAGCTTGGAGGCAGGAAGCTGGTTGATCGTCACCAGGTTGCCGCTCGCGTCGAACTTGTCGGCCTCGAAGTTCCCGGATACGGTTCCGAACTTGTTGAAGTACATCGACCCCTTGGTGCCGACGTACTGGATGCGCTTGCCCTTGCTCATCAACTTTTTGCCCTGGGTGAAGTTGTACACCGGCGTCGCCTTGCGATCGTTGGTGACCCAGCGCACCGCGTGCATCCACTTATCCGGATTGATCGAGTGCGCATGGAGCATGGCGAGGGCGATGACGTTGATGGTGTCCCAGTAATTGACGTGATTCAACAGTGGGTCCTGACCGGGCTTCCACTGATGGAGATCGTGCAGGAAGTGCGGGGTTGCCTTGGTGTACTTGGTGCTGAACGTTACCGACTGCAGGAAGTCGCCGAGCGCGGTCTTGCTGTTGGTGGCGGAGCTGACCGCCTGGAAGTAATCCGCTCCGGTGGTGGGCCCGGATCCGACGGTTGGAATCGTCAGGCCGTGAAGCTGCTGCATTTCCGACCAGAGCGTGGCCGCGGTCTGGCTATCCGTTTCCGTGAAGATCACCTGAGGTTTGGCAGCCAATACCTTCAATATCTCGGTGCGATACGAGGGCTGGTCGGGAGTCAGCGAGATGTTGATAGTGATCTTGCCGCCCATCTTGGCAAACGCCCGCGTGACCGGCCCGGTCAGCGACTGCGCGCCCGCGTCAGAGTCGAAGAGCAGGGCGCCCTTTTTCCACTTGTGGTGCACGGCCGCCTGATACGCCATGGCCACCCCGGCCGACGAATCCGGCGCCAGGATGCGGAACACCCACTTGCTGCGCAACCGGTCGAGCTGAACGGTGCCGGCCTGATTGAATGTCGGCACCCCGCTGCGCTGGAGGATTGGAATCGTTGCCAGCGCCTCATCCGAGGTCGGGCCCAGCACAGCTTCGAGATTATGCGTCGTGGCGATGGTCTGCTCGATGGCCGGCACCGCATCGGCAGGGTCGCCGCGGGAGTCCGTCTGTACGATCGTGAACTTGTGACCGAGGATGCCACCAGCGTTGTTGATCTCCCAGGCACCCGCCTCGGCGCTGGGGAGCGCGTGGGCGCCGAAGCTGGCATCGGGGCCGCTAAACGGCGCGAACACGTCGAAGGCAAGCGCGCCACCTCCGATATGCAGGGAGCTCTTCTTCGCATCCTTGGGGTTGACGTAGCCCTTTCCGGCTCCCCACGCGACGGATGATCCAGCGATTGAGACAATCACCGCCACCGTCGCGGCTATAGTGCTGACTTTGCGTCTACCGCTCACCACGAACATCCTCCTTATAACAACGACCTCGTTGACCGTGTGAACTTCATCTGTCAGCGCCCAAGGAACATGGCGCCTATGTCTTCGTTCTCCAACAACTCCTTACCCGGTCCCTCGTGCCGAATACGTCCTGCAACCATCACATAGGCCCAATCTGCAATCTTCAGTGCTTCAATGGCCTGTTGCTCGACCATCAGAATGCAGGTGCCTTCGCGGGCGAGCTCGACAATGTGCTCCCGGACCACGCGCGCGTATTCCGGAGATAATCCGGCCCCCGGCTCGTCGAGGAGCATCACCTCGGGCTCGCCCATCAACACGCGTCCGATCCCGAGCATTTTCCGCTCCCCACCGCTCAACGTGGATGCGGCTCGTTTCACCGCGGGCCTGAGCTGAGGGAAGCGGTCCAGCACGCGCTGCCGCCGCGCTCGTACAGCCTCCTTTCGCAGGATGTAACCGCCCATCTCCAGGTTTTCGTCAACACTGAGCGTGCTGAACACATCGCGAGTCTGGGGCACATACCCCAGGCCCTTTCGAACCAGATTCTGGCGGGGAATGCCCGTGACATCCTCACCTTTAAAGCGAACTGTGCCGTCAGGCTTGAGCTCCGAAGCAATTGCCTTCAAGAGGGTGCTCTTTCCTGCTCCATTCGGGCCGATGAGGGTCACGATCTGGCCGGTATCCGCCTTCACGGACACGTCGTGAACGATCATCATCGCCCCATAGCCGGCGGAGAGGTTGTCCACTTCGAGCAGCGCCATAGTCCTTGTCCTTCCTCAGCCGGCCAGGTAGGCTTCGACCACTGCCTGGTTCTGGCGCAGATGATGCATGGGACCGACGTCGAGGACGCGACCCTGCGCCATGACGATCACGGAATCGCACAGCCGCTCCACGACACTGAGCTCGTGTTCGACCATGAGAATCGTCATCCCCTCGTCGCGCAAGCGCTCGATGTGTCCGGCGATCTCATTAATCAGCCGCGGATTCACACCCGCCACCGGCTCATCGAGCAGCAGCACCTTGGGGTCCGGCATCACCGCCCGGGCCATCTCGAGCAGACGCTTCTGGCCACCGCTCAGGTTCTCGGCGTACTCGTCGACCATGGGCGCCAGACCAAACTCCTCCAGGAGCGACCAGGCGCGGACGAGCATCTCTCGCTCGGCGCGGCGCCACTGCGGCCGGCGAAGCAGGGCAGACCAGAGAGACTCACCCGGCTGCGGGGTGACAGCCATCATCAGGTTATCCAGGACGGTCATGTGGGGCAGCTCTCGCGAGACCTGGAAAGTCCGGATCAAGCCAAGCCGTGCTCGCTGCCAGTTTGGAAGCCGGGTGATGTCTCGTCCCAGCAGCGATATCTGGCCCCCATCCGGACGAATCGAGCCGGCAAGCAGCGAAACGGCCGTGCTCTTGCCGGCTCCGTTGGGCCCGATCAGACCGGTTATCTGTCCCCTCGGGACCTGGAAGCTACACCCGTCCACGGCCCGTACGCCCCCATACCAGCGCCGCAGATCGACCGCTTCCAGCGCGACCTCTCCAGTCACCCGACGATCTCCTCGGACCGCATGGTGCCCACGGAATCGGCCTCGTCTACCGCCGTTGGCCTCACGGCCGGATAGCGCGTCTTCCGTTCAGCCAGCAGCCCCTGGGGCCGAAACCACAGGAACAGGCACACAAGAACGCCGATCACGATCCACCGGAAGGCGTCGATCAGGTTGGTTGTGTCGCCCATCGTGGGAATGAACTGCGTCAGCTCGTAGATGCCGACGGGCAGGATCAGGGCGCCGAGCACCGCGCCCCAGTTGTTCCCTCTGCCTCCAATGAGCAGAGCTGCGATAACCACAAACGCCTCGGGGACCGTCCAGATGGACGGAGCGATCGTCCCCAGGAATTCGCCCAACAGTCCTCCGCCGACTCCGGCCATGAAGCCGCCGACGATGAACGCGA
>JAICWV010000109.1 GCA_025966365.1 Chloroflexota bacterium
AATGGCGCCGGATTCCGCGTCCATGAGGTAGACGCGGGTAACAGGATTGCCGTCCCATTGCTCCAGCAGGCTGCCGGTCAGCGCGACGGTGGTGCCGTCCGGCGACGGCTGAGGATCGTCGCCGCCGATAACGGCGCCGACAATCGGCTCTGCCAGCCGCCGGATCTGCTCTTCGATCTCCAGGTAGAGCGGTGTCTCCCGGATTTCGCGCGCCAAGGTGAGTTAGTGGTGGTGCCCGCCGCAGCCGCAGCCGCCACCGTTGGCAGCGTTGATGCGGAAGCCCTTGCCCATCAGGTCGTCGGAGTAGTCCACCTCGGCGTCTTCGAGGAAGGGAGCGGAGTTGGGGTCGACCAGGAGCATCACGCCACCGAGGTCGATCCGGTTGTCGTCCGGCTCCGGCTCGTCGAAGCCCATCTGGAAGTGGGCGTTGCCGCAGCCACACTGCGACGCGACCAGGACGCGGACACTATCCGGGCCTGCCGCCGAACGCCGGCTCTCGGCCGCCTTCTTCAGCTCATCAGTTGCTCGAGGGGTTACAGTTACGTTCACAGGATCGCCTCCATTGGATCTGCTAGAGCATACCAGCCCTAGACAACCTTTATCTGCTGGATCACCCAGATGCCCTTGGGTCCGTGCTGAACCGGCTGGACGAGGATGACCGCGTATCTGGCTCCCTTATAGCTCACGGTGATGGTCACCGAGGGCTGGCCCTGAGCGTTGGAGACGGCGGTGGGAGTGGCCGCCGGGGGCGTGGGCGGGGCCACGACGCTGAACGAGCCGTTGAAGTTGTAGTGCGGCAGGTTCGCCGTCACCACCCGGAAGGGATCGGTGTAGAAGGTATATGCGCTTTCACCCCGGTTGGAGCCCTGCTGGATCGTATTCACCTCGGCCTGGGTATGCGTGAAGGTGCCAGTATGCACGCCGTTCAGCGCGGTAGGGCTCGGTTTCGGCGTCGGTGGAGTGGTGGCAGTGGGCGCAGGCTTCGGCGTCGCCGACGCCCCCGGACGGGGAGTCCCGGTCGGTCCCGGCCTGGGCGTTCCGGTGGGGCCCGGCTTTGGTGTCGCTGTTGCGGATAGCGGCGTGGCGGTCATCCGACGCGGCGTCGGGGTCGGCGTTGCCTTGCTGGCGAAGAGGTTGGGGTGTGTCGCCCAGAACGCCCCGCCCAGGATCAGGAGAATGAGGATGACTAGTCCGATGGGAAGCCACCACCGGTTGCCCGTGCTGTGTTGAACCGTATTGTCATCCACGGTGTCAGGCCACCTGCAGGATTCATGCCTTCTACCCGCTAAGCTAATGGCGTGAAGCTGCTGTATGTCGCCGCGGTCTGCGGGGCCATGGCCACATCGCTCTCAGGCTGCGGCTCCAGCGCCCCACCCCCACTGGCCGTCGCCTGCACCACCCGCCCCCTGGCATCCGGGCTGATCCGCGCCCGGGTCACCATCTCCAACACCACGGGGACGGCGCTGCGGGGCATCGTCTACGGTCCGGCACTGAGCAACACGCACTTTATCCAGCCCCGCTATCGCCCGACCACCGTCTACGTCCAGGTGGGCACGCAGCGCCGCTCCTACGTCGGCTTTGTCATTCCCTCGGTCGGGCCCAAGGCGCCCACTCGTGTCCTCTTCCGCCTGGCGCGGCTGCGGCGGCCGCAGTCGATCCTGGCGACTTCGCACGCCACCGTCCATGCCGACAGCTGGGACGCCGTGCGCAACGCCGACTGCACCGTCAAGTAAGGCGGTAGAGGTGGGCGGCGTTGTCGTGGAGGATCATCCGTCCCATCTCCTCGGCCACCTCCGCTGAGAGCTCGTCTGCCTCGACCATTGCTCCCAATACCCGTCCCACCACATCGCGCGCTCGTATCGCTCCCAGCCAGTACTGCTCGGGGATGCCGACACCGTCGCTGCTGATCAGGATCTTGCTGGTCGGGGCGGCGCCGAGGGCGATGCCGGTGACGCGAATCAGCTCCAGCCGGTCCAGCGGCGGCAGGGTGTAGGCGATATCCAGATAGGCGTTGGGATAGGAGACGGCGAGATAGGCCGCTTCCGCCGTGAAGGGATAGCTCTCGTGGAGCAGGACGATCGGCGCCGCGGCCAGGGTGGGGTTCTCGAAGATGGGCCGGAGGTGGAGCGGGCTCGCCAGCCGCAGATCAAGATCGGGATCGCCGTAGCCGGTGTGAAATTGCACCGGCATCTCGTCGGCGGCGGCGTGGTGCAGGGCGCGAAGGACGAAGAAGTCGATGAGGGGCTTGGAGGTCAGCCGGAGCGAGCCGCGCTCTTCCGCCTCGCGCTGGGCCGGCCCAAACGCCCCCTCCGCCTCCCCGGTGGAGACAGTCTCGATGGCCAGGCCGGTGCGGTAGGCGGCGATGCTCTTGAGGGCGATATAGCCGTCGCCCCGCGCGCCGGCCACGCGCAGATCGAAGGCGTCCACCACGTCGGTGAAGCTCGCGTGCTGTGCGATCAGATCGGCAACCAGCACCTCCAGCCGCAGGATGCGTCCGATGCGGACGCCCAGCATGTCCTCCATCTGCGCCGAGGAGTAGGCCTGGTCCGGCGGCGGAAAGCCCTCGTCCAGCAGGAGCCAGGCGATCTGCGCGTCCTGGACCAGGAAGCGGGCGTAGTCGGCCAGGGGCTCCTCCGCACGGCGCAGGAGCACCGCATCCTCGGTGGGATCGATGCCGAGCACGTCGCCGAGGTCGCGCAGGGCCCAGCGGTAATACACCGTCCAGGGCACGTGCTTCTGGGCGACGGACGGATCATGCGCCTCGCTGAAGGCACGCCGGAAGGCGTCGGCGTCCTGAGGCTGAACGCGGGTGAGGGGGTGCGCGTGGTTGTCGACGACCGGAGTTGTCAGCTCGAGCCGTCTAGAGATATTCAAAAAGGTTCTCGCGCTCCCAATTCGTCACGATATCCGGGAACTCCGCCGACTCGAACTCGGGGATCGCCGCCTTTGCCTTCTCGATCTCGAAGCGCTTCACCGCCGTGAACAGCTGGATGAACTCCTCGCCCAGGTACTCGCGCAGGGTCGCGTCCGCCTCCAGCGCCGCCAGGGACTCCTCCAGCGAGGTGGGAAGTTTTGGAGCCGCCTCGTCGGCATAGGCGATGGTCTCGGTGGGCGGTGGAGGATCGATCTGCCGGGTAATGCCGTCGATGCCTGCCGCCAGCATCCCGGCCGCCACCAGGTAGGGATTGCTGGCGGCGCAGGGGATGCGGTTCTCGACGTGCGTGCCCCGTCCGCCCTTGATCCGGATGGCGGCGGTGCGATCCTCATACCCCCAGGTCGCATTCATGGGCGCGAAGGAGTAGAGCTTGAAGCGCTTGGCGCAGTTGACGGTGGGCGCGGCCAGCGCGGTGAGCGCATCCGCATGCGCGATCTGGCCTCCGATCCAGAAGCGCGCCAGCGGAGAGAGGCCGTCGGGAGCGCTCTCGTCGGCGAAGCGGTTCTCCCCGCTCTCTCGGTCCAGCAGGCTGTGGTGGTAGTGGCAGCCACTGGCGCTCTGATCGGCCCAGGGCTTGGTCATGAAGGAAGCCATGTATCCCGCCTCCTGCGCCATCTCCTTCATCGCGTTCTTGAAGGTGAAGGCCTGATCGGCGGCTGTGGCCCCCATGGTCGGGGTGTAGTTGATCTCCAGCTGCCCGGGCCCGTACTCGGCATTGGAGGTGATGATGTCGATGCCGGCTTCTTGCAGGCTGTCCAGCGTCAGCTGCATGAAGGTGGAGTCGAAGTCGTTGCGCAGCGTCCAGAAGATCTCGATGCCGTCAAACACCGGCTGGCGAGTATCGGCATCCACCACGTAGAACTCGTACTCAAAGCCGGCGCGAACCGCGTAGCCCATGGCGTCGAGACGATCGAGCATCTGCCGCATGAGGTAACGCGGCCCGGCCTGCGCCGGACCGCCGACGTACCAGGAAGGCTCGCAGAGGACACGCGCCGTCGCCGGCACCCAGGGAACGGGGGCGAGCGTGCCGAGATCGGGAAAGATGACCTGATCGGCAAAGCGCCGCTCATCCATGTAGCCGGTACCCGGCGCCACCCCTCCCTGCACGTCCAGGCCGAGGAGACCGCCAAAGAAATTGAGGCCGTCCTCGGCGAAGTGCCGGAAGTGGTGGGCCGGAACCGTCTTGCTGCGGCTCATGCCGTGCAGATCGGTCTGGGCGAAGCGGACGTACTCGTAGCCGCCGTCCTCGATGAGGGATGCGGCCGCGTCCAGACCTGTCGTCAAGACTCAGAGCTCACAACGGCCTGTGCCTCTTCCGGCAGCGCATCTCCTCGCGCCGCGGCGCGGCCAAGATACCAGATCACCGGCACGGCCAGCAGGGAGACGATGCAGATGATCGCCACCCCCTTGGCCCAGTCCGCCTTGCTGAAGAGGTTGGCGGCCCAGGGGCTGGTAAAGGTGACGATGGCGCCCCAGAGGGTGGCGACGAAACCGACCGCCGAGCAAATCCAGAAGACTGCCGGATGCGCCAGCTTTCGCTCCTCGAAGGTGTCCTTGTACCGGCTGATGATGACCAGCACGTCCAGGAAGAGGAACGCCATGGAGAGCAGCCAGATGACGGTGACCGCCGCCTGGAAGAGCAGGTAAGCCTGGTTGGCCAGGTTTGCGGCATTGCCGCTGGTCACGTAGGGAAAGACCATGTAGACGCCGATGGCGAAGAGCGAGGCCAGGATGCTCTGAATGATGATGGCCACATAGGGCGCCTTATTGGCGTTGACCTTGCTCACCACCGGTGGCAGCCGCCGGTCGAGGCCGGACACGAAGAGCAGCCGCGCGAAGGAGAAGTTGTAGACCACGGTGATGAACACGAAGAACCCGATGAAGATCAGCCCCACGATCCAGCCGACGGCGAGCCCGAGTGTCTGCTCCGGCACGAAGATCAGGACGCCGAGATTGCCGCCCTGGGCGGGGTTGCCCGCCACTTCCAGCGCCCAGGTCACAGCCAGGTAGGCAGCCATGACGATGATGCCGCCCCAGAGCAGGTAGCGGGTGATCGCTTTCTGGTCGACCACCTCAACGCCCATGTTGAGCGGGACTTCGATGCCGAGGAGCGCCAGGATGATGAAGCCGTACAGGCTCCAGGTGACGTTGGGGTTATTGAAGTCGAAGGGGTTGTTCCCCATGCCGCTGAACCAGCCCTTGGAGAAGTCCACGTTGGAGTGGTGCCCCTGCGCCAGGAAGACGATGGCCGAGAGGACGACCAGCAGCATGGCCACGACATAGAGGACGAAGATGGCGTTCACCATGTTCTGGGTCACGCGGAAGCGCAAGCTGGCGATGATACCGGAGAAGACGATGACGGCCAGCACGATCAGCCCCTGCACCCAGGGATCGAAGGTGTTGTTGAAGAGCGCCTGCAGCATGGATGTGATAGCGGTGCCGGTGGCGAGCATGACCAGGATGCCGGGCCACCAGGCTGCAAAGCCGGCCAGGAAGCTGGTAAAGGCGCCGAAGGCTTTGTAGGTCCAGAGGTAGATCGAGCCCTCGCCCGGGAAGAGTCTGCCCAGCTGGCCGGTGACGATGGCGCCGGGAATCAGGAAGGTGACGAAGCCGAGGACGAGGTAGCTGATTGCTACCGGGCCGTTACCGTAGAAGCCCGGCGCGTTGGTGATGAAGAGGACGACGGCGATAAAGATCGCCACCATGTCGAAGGTGTTGAGCACCTTCGGCAAAATGCCTCCCGCGATTCGCTCCGAATCGAGCCCGGGTCCCGGTGGGAATGCTGCGTCGGTCGTTGCCATATGCTTCCTCCATGAGGTGAAACGGGGAAGAATTCGTGGCGCGGCACCGCTCCGCGTCTTTCAATCAGCATATGGACAACGGTCGCGACCGTCAAGGGCCGGAAATGCGCGACAGGGCAGGCATTTGCCTGCCCTGTCGGCTCGATGGGGCGGTTACATTCCCAGGTTCTTGTTGATGGTCTTTGCCAGGACCTTCACATGGTGGCCGACGGCCTTATGGCCGACGATCATGAGCCGGACCAGGGTCGGGCCGTGGCGGAAGAAGAGCATGCTCATCGGGAGGTGCAGCGACTTCGACATACCGTAGGAGCCGCCCGACTCGTTGCCGATGGTGACGCCCATGGTCGTGTGAGCTGAGAAGCCGGAATTGATGTTGGCGAGGGCCCCCACAAAGGCAGTATGGGCGGCGGGTTTTGTGCGGTATGTAGAGCCGCAGATGCTCAGCTGGTTCTGCGTGTTGAGCGACTGGAAGCGCTCCATGGCTCCCGCTACCCACTTCGATTTGCTGAATCCGGTCCCCGTCCCACATACGCTCCCGGCGAATGCGGTCCACCTCGTATAGGTGCGTCGGGAGCCCTGCGTTACCAGGAATGTGTGGACATCTTTCTGGTGGACGAAGATCTGTGTCGGCGCGCCCGAATGGTTGACAGCAGCCATTCCTATCGAGGCGCTGCCGATGACAGTCGTGATGCTCAGCACAACCGCTGCTATTCCGAGCTCTGGTCGCGATCTCATAATCCCTCTCCTGCATACTCCAGGTCAGCGCATTTGTTCGCAAGTACCTGGATATGCAACATACATGCCACGCAATAGAAGGAGAGGTAGGGTGGCTGCTATGGACTATGCGTCGGGCAGGCCGATTCCGCCAACGGGGGTGAGCTCGACGCGATCACTCATCCCGGCGATCAGCGGCATGGCTCGCTGGATGATCTCCCGCACGCCGGGGATAGAGAGGGAGGCGTCGTGCGCCTTCTTGCTGTCCCAGATCTCGGTGACCCAGATGGCATCGACCTCGGCCGGGGAGGTGCTGATGAGATACAGCAGACATCCGGCGGGAGCATTCATCACGTCCGCCCCTTCCAGGAGGAGACGCAGCAGCTCGTCACGCCGGCCGGGCTGCGCTGTGAACTTCCCCGTTAGCCCGTACCGTTGCAATGGCTATCGAGGCGAGTGATGGAGCAGGACGCGCACGTGCCACCCGGTCCACTGGCTGAGCGCCTTTCCAGCCAGCAGAGCCAGTGTCACTACGAGTGCAACCCAGTACACTGCTGGGAGCGCGCCCGCATCGATGGGAGGCAGCCAGCCGTCCCTCTCGCTGTAGGTTTGCACGATCATTACGATGGGCATGACGATCAGCACGCCCAGAACCGCCAGGAGACTGTAGATCGAAGCGTCAGCCCGAACGTGGGGGCGACGGTGATCGCGCTGCATCAGGCGAGATGCCTCCAGACGCCCAAGAAACAGATCCGCAAGATGCTCATCGTTTGCCGGTGAGAGCTCCCGGCCCGCTTCCAGGACGGACAGCAGATCGGTTTTCAGCTCGTCGCGATATCCCTTCATCGCCTGGCCTCCTTGCACCACTCAGCATACGCCCGCGCCCACTATCGTAGTTCCATCAACGTCATAGATGTCTGTACCGCCGCACGGCTTCGATGCATGCACCCTCGCTGATGCTCGGCCGCGCAGTCAACCATGTCACCCTCAACCACGTCTCGGGGTGCATTGCCAGAAGCCGCACTGCGGTGCGGTGCCCAATGAAGTTGGGCGAACTACGAAAAAAACGTGAGTCACACCCTCGAAACAGCATTGTACGTGCATACGAGCCGATTAGGATCTATGGTGACCCGGATGCAAGCTCGATCACATCGAGAGGTACCAAGGTGAGCGGCACCGCGATCAAGCTGGCCCTCCTGGTGCTCTCTCTGGGTCTCGACACCCTGGCCGTATCGGTCGCGCTCGGCATCTCCGGCATTGGACGGCGGAACCGGCTGCGCGTCGGCCTCAGCTTTGCCCTCTTCGAGGGGCTCATGCCCCTGATCGGCTTCCTTGGCGGGCGCTCGGTCAGCGGGATGGCAGGAGATGCCGCTTCCATCGCCGGGATCGTGGTGCTCTTCGGCGTCGGCGCCTGGATGATCTGGGAGAGCCTGGCTGTTGATGAAGAGCGTGAGATGGCCGTCGATAGCCCCCGCGGCCTCGTTCTGACCTCCCTCTCGGTCAGCATGGATGAGCTGGCGGTGGGATTCAGCATGGGCGCGCTGGGCCTACCCATCCTGCTGACGGTCATTCTCATCGCTGCCCAGGCATTTCTCATGACGCTCGTCGGCACCGCCGCCGGCAACCGGATTGGCGGGCGCATAGCGGAGCACGGAGAGACGGTAGCAGGCCTGGTTCTCTGCGGCCTTGCCCTGGTGCTGGCCGCGCAGCAATTGCGCGGCAGATAACGCAAGGCCCCTGCCGTGCCTCGGTCATGAGCGCGCCTCGTCCACAATAGAGAGAACCTCTCTTCGGGGGCTTTTCCTTTGGGCGACTCCGACACGGCTCCATCATCTATTCGCGCGCTCATATTCGATTTCGACGGTCTCATTCTCGATACCGAGGGTGCGTCCTATCAATCCTGGGCCGAGATTTATGAAGAGCACGGCGGTACGCTGAGCATGGATGTCTGGTCCATGGTGCTGGGCGCTTCCGGCCTTGAAGTTGATCATATCGCCAGGCTGGAAGAAGCCTCCGGCCACGAGGTGGATCCGGACGATATCCACCGGCGCCGCCTCCGACGCAAGCTCGCTCTGATCGACGCCGAAGAAGCGCTTCCCGGGGTCCTGGATTACATCGCGTCCGGGAAGCGACAAGGGCTCAAGCTTGCGGTCGTGTCCAGCTCTCCGCACCAGTGGGTGGATGGTTACCTCGCCAAGCTCGGCATCCAGACCGAGTTCGACGCCGTGATCTGTGGAGATGATGCCGAGCGCGTCAAACCGGCCCCGGATCTCTACCTGCGGGCCCTCGATTGCCTTGACGTTGGGCCGGGGGAGGCGATCGTCTTCGAGGATTCGCCCAACGGAATCACCGCCGCCCAGGCGGCCGGCATCTTTTGCGTGGCCGTTCCCAACCCCATCTCGGCGCAGTTGTCCACCAATCATGCCGATCTCACCCTGCCGTCCCTGGCAGCGATGCCGCTGGAAGAGTTGCTCCGGCTCGTCCAGACGGAGCGCGCCAGGTAAACGTAGGGCAGGACTTCAGTCCGGCATCACCCGCAATGTCTGTTTCCCCTGACATCGTCGACCCTGCCACCGTCCGCAAGTGATTGGGAGGAGATGGTGAGAGACTGCGGGCTAAAGCCCTCCGCTACGTGTTCTTCCCGTTATGTCGTCCACCACGTAGCCGAGGGCTTTAGCCCGCAGTCCGGTGCAGATGTCCTTCCCCCCACCATCCTCACCCTGATGACCGCACAAATGGGGGATCGAGGGGGATGTGACCGCACGGGGCTCGGCCGCTGCTCTTCCCAACTGCGGCGGAGAACCGTGAAAGGGTGCTCCGACAGCCGGCTCACGTCCTGTCCCGCGAAGTTGATCCAGGACGGAAGATGTGCGAGGTGGGATATTCGTCGAATGTCCAGATACTCCTGGTTGACTCTTCCTCGCGGAGCCCTTACTGTCTGTAGCAGGAGATCAGGTCAGCGGAAGGAGGGGACGGAATGGCCGATCCGAAGCTGGAGCAACTGAAACGGGTGCCCATCTTCGCCCAGTGCTCGAAGTCGGAGCTACAGACGCTGGCGAAGAACACCGACGACGTGACCCTCCCCGCCGGGCGGACGCTCATCCAGCAGGGCCACTCCAACCACGGTTTCTACATCCTGATCGAGGGAGAAGCAGAGGCCACGGTGGACGGCAACCGCGTTCGAACCATGCGCCCCGGGGACGTCTTCGGTGAGATCAGCATGCTGGATCGAGGGCCGGCCACCGCGACCGTAGTCACCACGACGCCCGTCGAGGCGCTGGTGATGAGTCACGCCCAATTCCGGGACGCCGTTCGGAGCGACGAGAACATCGCGCACAACGTTCTGGCCGTGATGGCCGAGCGGCTGCGCCGGGACACACAGGCGGCTCCCTGAGAGGAACCTCGGTTTCCCACGTGCCCAGCTCCGAACCCTCACAGCGTATCGAGATCCCCTCCAACGACGACTGTATAGCCGCCCGGAAGCTCATTGTCCGTAGCGGCGTCGGCGATGGCCTCGCCCATGTCCGCAGCGGTGGGGAGGGCGCCGAGCGCGGCCTCACGCCGGGCGGTCATTCCCGGGCCGGCACGCTCCAGCAATTTGGGCGTGATGGTTCCGTCCACCAGGTCACCGGTGACGACCAGCAGACGAACGCCGCACGATGCCAGCTCCTCTTGCCGCGCGCGTAGCGCCTGCTCCCCCGCCCATTTGGATTGCGCCACTGGCTCATAGGCGGGAAGCTGCTGCGTCTTTCCATAGAGATGGGCCCAGTGACTGGTGATGAAGACGATGGTGCTGCCGGACGGCATCAACGGGAGAAGCGCATCCACCAGCGCAACCTGCGCGTCGCGGTTGATCCGCATCGGATAGCCGGGGTCGGCCGCCACCAGATCGCGCTCCAGTCCGCCGGAGGCGTTCAGGACCAGGACATCCAGCCGGCCGCGCCATGCCTTCACCTGCTGCTCCAGATCTCGGACGGCGCTACCGTCCGTCAGATCTCCGCCGACGGTCAGGGCATTGGCACCAAGGGTGCGCGCCTCCGCCGCCACGCTCTCCGCGCGGGAAGCCTTGTTCCGGTAGGTCAGGGCCACATCGAAGCCACGCCGGGCGAAGGCGAGGGTGGTGGCGGCGCCGATGCCGCGCGAGCCGCCGGTAACGAGGGCCACCGGCCGTTCGTCGGTTCCCATGCCCCCTCCTCCCGCTCACTCTAGCCAATGGCCCGTAGGGTATATCCAGCCAGTGTGTGCCAGCATGGGAGGGAAGCGTATCCGAGGCAGGAGGGGAATGAGCCGCGAGGGAGATGAGGCCGGACGCGTCCTGCATCTGCTGGTGGCCGATGCGCTGGAAGCGTTGATTCCGCTGGTGGACGACTGGGCACGGCACGTGAAGGATCGGCCGCGAGTCGCCTCGCTCCAGGCGCAGGCACGCGCGCACGACGCGGGCGTGGACGCCATGGCAGCAGAGGTCAAGGACCAGCTGGTGGAGCGCATCCTGCGTCTCCGCGCCGAGGATTAGTACCGGTTCAGATACCACTCCCGGTCCCAGGCGCCGACATGACCGGTGAAGGCCTCCCACTCCGACTGCTTCACCTTGATGAATTCATCCACGATCAGCGTTCCCACGCCCTCGCGGATGATCTGGTCGGCGGCAAGTGCCTCCAGCGCCCGCTCCAGCGTTCGTGGAACCGGCGCCGCGCCAACCGCTGCCGCTTCGGACTCGGTCAGCGCCCCTACATCCCCGGAGACGATTGGCTTCGGATCGATCGCTCGCTCGATGCCGTCCAGCATGGCCGTAAAAATTCCGGCCAGGTAGATGTACGGGTTGCCGGCCCCGTCCCCGATGCGCAGCTCCAGCCGCCGCGCCGTCTCCCGCTCCGGGACGCGGACGAAGGCGGCCCGGTTGGCATAGGAGGCGACGATATGGGTCGGCGCCCAGGAGCCGGGAAGAAAGCGCTTGTAGGAGTTGACGGTGGTGGCGCCGAGTGCCGTCAGAGCGGCGCCGTGGGTGAGCAGCCCACCCAGCGCATGCCTCCCGAGGGCAGAGAGGTCCAGCTCTCCCTGGGGCTCGTCGAAGAGATTGCCGCCGCCGTTCGGGGACGAGGCGCTGATATGGACGTGCATCCCCGAGCCCGCCGCGTCCTGGAAGGGCTTGGGCATGAAGGTGCCGATGAAGCCGTGCCGCTGCGCCAGTGCCCGGAAGAGCTCCTTATAGGTGGTGACGCCGTCGGCCGCGCTCTGCGGATCGGCGTAGTGTAGATTCACCTCGATCTGCCCCGGCCCGTACTCCTCCGACCACTGCTCAACCTGCAGTCCAACGCTCTGCAGGCTCGCCAGCAGTTCCTGCATGAAGAGCGGTTCGAGGTCGAGGCCGGCCAGCGTGGCGAACTGCGGCGCACCCAGAAATTGAACGCCTGGACCGTCCTGCCCGCGCGCCAGAATGTATGCCTCCGGCTCGAAGGCGGTATTGAAGTGCAAGCCGCGGCCGGCCGCCCTTTCCATCACCCGCCTCAGGCTCGTGCGTGGACAGC